>CANJID010000103.1 GCA_947474395.1 Caulobacterales bacterium | reverse complement strand
TTGCCGTCGGGCCAGGCCGAGGGGTCGGACCAGCGCACGGACTTCATCGCCGACGCAGGGGCCGCCGGGGCCGCGTCCACGTGGGCGTGGTTGTCCTGAGCGTAAACCGACGTCCCCATGCCGAACAGCGGGGCGGCGGACAGAAGCAAACAAAGGCGAAACAGGCGGGACCGCTGGGCCATGACGTTTTCCTCAATCAGGGCCGAAGCCCTTCCTTTTATCGGCGATTAAAGTGCTTTGGATCAGGGACCTTGATAATCACAAATTCAGGCCCCTTGGACAATCACAAATTCGAAGTGCCGCCGGTGCGAACGGGGCTTGGCCGTTTGAGCGGTTCGAAGCCTGTTCGGGCGCCTGTTCTCTGCGGCTTGGGTTCGGCGAGTGAGGGAGTCCGCCGCCGCTGGGTCAATCGACTTCGCGGCTCCTGAAAGCCGCAAGGGCCAGGGTCGCGACCAAGGCGAGGCCGACCACAGGCAGAATTGCGAACATTACCGACGCGGCGCTCTTGCCCGCGCCCAACATCAACCCCGCCGCCGCGGGGCCGACAATCGAACCAATGCGGCCCAGCGACACCGCGGCGCCGACCCCGAGCCCTCTGGATACAACTGGATAATAAAGGGGTGCGAACCCGTAAAGCATGTTCTTGGCCGTGGTGGTAAAGAAGCCCAGCCCGAAAATGACGGCCAGTAGCACCATACGGGTTTCGACCAACGCCAGACCGACCAGTCCGACGGCGCACCCGATGAAGGACGCGAGGATCGCCAAACGCCTCGCGCGGGTGAGCAACAGGCCCAGCAGAACCGAGCCCATTGCCCCCCCGCCGGTGAAGATCATTGCCGCCAGGCTCGCATCGCGTATGGAAAAGCTCCTAGCCGCCATCAGGGAAGGCAGCCAGTTGTTGATCACGTAATATGCGAGAAAGGTCCCGAAGGTGGCCAGCCACAAGAGCAGTGTCACCGGGGCCCGGCCGCTGCCGAACAATGCTTCAAACGCGCCGAGCGCCCCGCTTGGCTTCGGGCCTTTTTCCTGACTCTTGGCCTGCAGATACGGCTGCGACTCCGGCAGCCATAGCAGCATAATCACACCGAGCAGGATCGGTGACCACCCGCCGATGTGGTAGATCCAGCGCCAGTTCAGGTGAGGCCATGCAGCCAGGATGGCTCCCGGAATAGCCCCGCCGACGGCGAGGACGGCTGTGGTGATGGTCACTCGCGATGCGCGGGTCTGAGCAGGTCCCGCCTCCGACACCAGGGCGACGATATTCGCGAGCGAGCCTCCGATGCCCACACCGAGCAGAACCCTCGACACCGTGAAAAGCGAACCCGAGGGCGCGAGCGCACATCCGATGGAGAAGGCGCCGAAGAAGAACATGGAGACGATGGCAGTCCATCGCCGTCCCAACTTGTCGGTCGCCAAGCCGGCAACGATTGAGCCGACGAATAGCCCCAGGTTGTTCAGGCCGAAGACGGCGCCGACTTGCTGCTTCGAGAGACCAAACTCGGCCGCGTACTGCGGCGCGACGATCCCCGTGGATTGTATGTCGATGCCCTCGACCAGGGCCGCGGCCGCACAAAGGACGAAGGTCAAGACCAGCTTGTCCGGCGCCTCACGTGGACCAGCGAGGCGCGTCGTCGTAGGGGGTAATGTCATGACACCTCCCGTCGCAATCGGGTGAATCGGCAGCTGAAGGCAACGACGAGCACCGCCGTCCTGCTGGCGAAGAAGCCGGCGGTGATTGAGGCGACCGCGTCGAGACGGCACGGTTCCGCGATCAAGATGGATACTTCCGCCACAGCTAGGACCCAGGACTGGGGCGCAGAGGGATCGCCTTGGGCAGCTCCTCGGCGTTCCACAGGGTGCTGAGCAGAGCCTCGGCCGGGCGCACACCGATGGCAGGAGCGGCAAGTTCGCGGAACTTGTCGGACAATTCGTCATCGAGCAGAGGGGCGTCTGGATCGCCCCTGCGTGTCGGCTGACGCCGCTCGAGGACGCGGCCATCCTTTAGGCCGAGCGTCACCCAAGCGCCCCGCTGTGCTGGATAGCGTGCGGTCAGCTCTGGCTCGACCTCTAACGTGATCGCTCGCATCAGCTTTCCCACGGCAGGATCGTTCAGGTGCTTGGGCGCGAAGGCCGCGGCGCGCACCCCGCCGAATAACAGCAGGGCTGCGAGGCAGTACTGCAAGCTGAAGCGCGCCTCCTCGACCGTATGCACCACAGGGCGGTCACAAATGTCCTTGGTGGCGGCATAGGCACGGACACGCAGCCAGTCGACGTCGGCGCCCACGAACGCCGCCTCGCGGCGCAGATCCGCGACCGCATCCAGAGCCGCGAAGCTGTGAGCGCAGCAGCCGTAGCTCTTAAAGGTGATCTGACCAATCAGGGGCGGCATCGAGCCCAAGCCCGCCAGGGCCTTGTCCCACTTGCCGGTGTCTTCGCTAGTCGCCGCGGCGAAGCCGACTGGACCGTCAAGCGCCTCGAGCGCGCCGGTCACGCCGGCGGACGCGGCCAGAGCGGCGAGGCAGCCAGCATCGGCGGCGTGGCCGACGTGCATTGGCTTGGCCATGCTCGCGCCGCGGAGGGCCTGTTGCAGTCCGCCCGCCGTCGTCGCAGCCGTTGCGAGCGCGTGGGCGATTGCCGTCGCGTCGAGCTGTAATACCGACGAGACCGCCGTCGCCGCGCCAAAGGTGCCGATGGTCGCCGTCGGGTGCCAGAACCGGTAATGGCTCGGCTGAACAGCCAGGGCGATACGACAGCCGACCTCATAACCGATCACGACCGCCTTCAGGAAATCGTGGAAGCCGCAGTCGAGATCCTGGGCGGCGGCCAAGGCCGCGCTGATCGTTGGCGCCCCCGGATGATAACCTCCATCCCGGAAGATGTCGTCGAACTCGGCCGTATGACTCGTAATCGCGTTGAGCAAGGCGGCGTGGCGCAGGTTGGAGTTGCGCCCGTCAACGTAGGACACGGCATGGCCGCGACCGCGTCCGTCCGCCAGGCGTTCTGCTAGAAACGTCGCTGGCGGCAGTCCGCAACCCGCAAATAGGGCCGCGAACCAATCAATTACCGCCCGGCGGGCATAGTGCTCCGTTTCTGGCGAGAGGGGCAGCTCACGAGCCGCCGCCGCGTAGTCGGCAAGCCGCAGGAGCGGGTTTTCGCGCCTGTCGCCATTTTTTCCATCCTCCACACGGGCGCGAACTCCCACGGTCCCGGGTGCAGCTCTGGCCAGCATCGCGGTCCCCCTTAAGTTGAACGTACGACGGATGCTTCGCGCGCCTCGACGCACTCGGAAAGCCCGCTGAGGAAGTTGGCGACGGCAGCCCGGCTCCACTACCAATACCTGCAACGCACCGTCGCGTTGCAGGTATTGGGACCGTCTTCAGGCCTTATCTATCGACCTTGATACTGGCTTGAATCCTCAAAGGATGGATCGGCATGACCGGAGGTTCGTTCAGTCAGTCTCGCGTTGCGACCGTGGCGGCTGACCGGCTGACGTCGATGCTGGCTTGGATCCCATAAGGATGGCGGTAGGGGCCAACCGGCGCCTTATCCACCACCAGCTTGACCCAGAGATTATTCCCATCCTTGAAATAGGAAGTCTCCTTCGCGCTGCGCAATGCATCCAGGCTGGACTGTTGCGTTCCGGAGGCTGCCTTGGTGAAACCCGGCAGTTGGAAG
>CANJID010000102.1 GCA_947474395.1 Caulobacterales bacterium | reverse complement strand
TAGTACTCGCGCTGGGTCTTCTCCATCTGCCGCTTCACGCGGCTGCGGATCTTCTTCTCGACCTGCAGGACGGAAATCTCACCCTCCATCAGGGCGTAGACCTTCTCCAGGCGCTTCGCGACGTTGAAGATCTCCAGGAGCTGCTGCTTGTCGGCGATCTTGACCGACAGATGAGCGGCGATGGAATCCGCCAGCTTGCCCGGCTCGGCGATCTGCGGGATCGAGGCCAGGGCTTCGGGTGGGACCTTCTTGTTCAGCTTGACGTAGTTCTCGAACTGCTCGGCGACCGCGCGCGACAGGGCTTCGGCTTCCGGGGCGTCCGCGCCGTCCTCTTCGAGATCGGCGATCTCGGCCTCGAAATAGTCGGCCTGGCCGGTGAAGCGCAGCAGGGCCGCGCGGCTCTTGCCCTCGACCAGCACCTTCACGGTGCCGTCGGGAAGCTTCAGCAACTGGAGGACGCTCGCCAGCACGCCGACATCGTAGATCGCCGCCGGGGCGGGATCGTCGTCGGCCGAATTGCGCTGGGTCGCGAGCAGGATCTGCTTGTCGCCCTTCATCACCTCTTCGAGGGCGCGGACCGACTTGTCGCGCCCCACGAACAGGGGAACGACCATGTGCGGGAACACCACGATGTCCCGCAGGGGCAGAACCGGAACGATTCTAATATCCGACATGATGCACTCCTAGGCCGGCGTTCGACCACGCCCGGCCTGTTCCGGTCCTCGCGCCGACCTTCGATCGAACCTGCCGGCGCAAGGGTTTCCGAGATCGTCCGTCCCATCGAGGCGGCGGAAGACTCAGGTCCGCCCTAATGTTGGCTTCCAAGGGCGCCTGTTCAAGCGGCGCCGGAAGAGGGTTCGCATGTGACGCGAAAAGGTCGCGCTGGCGCTCAACTGGCCTTGCGGCCCGCGAGTTCATCCCCGGCGTCCTTCGCCAGGCCGGAATAGGGGATCACGGCCAGGGCGCTCAGCACCCCCGCCAGGACCAGGGCGAGCCGGAAATCGAACAGGCCGAGCATGGGGGCGTGCCGAAGCATCTCGCTGGAATTGAGCATCAGGGCCCCGACCGCGACTCCCATGCCCATGCCGATCTGCTGGGCCAGGGAGAACAGGACGCTCGCCGGGGTGCGCTGCTCGGCCGTGACGTCGGCGAAGGTGACCATGGTGACGGCGGTCAGCTGCATGGAGCGGCTGGCCCCGGCGGCGAGCAGGATGCTTCCGTTGAACAGAATGGGCGCCCCCGGCGAGACCAGGGAGCAGGCGGCGATGGCGGCCGAGGCGATCAGGCCGTTGACGATCAGGATGTTGCGGATGCCGAACCGGCGCAGCAGGGGCGTCGTCACCGTCTTCATCAGGAGGTTCGCCAGCATGTAGATCAGGAGGAGCGAGCCCGAGGCGACGGGGGACAGACCGTACCCCAGCTGGAACATCAGGGGCAGGATGAAGGGCGTGGCGCTGATCGCCGCGCGGGAGATCAGCCCGCCCGAGAGGCTGGAGACGAAGAAGGTCTTCACCTTCAGGGCGTCGAGCCGCACCACCGGGTTGGGGGTCCGCTCCGCGTGACGCAGGGCCCGCCAGCCCACCAGCGCCGCCGCGCCGATCAGGCCGAGCCCCGCGACGAAGCTATTGGTCTCTCGGGCGCCGACGAGGTCGAGGCCGTAGGTCAGGAGCGCCAGGGCCGCCGCCATCAAGAGGAAGCCCACGGTGTCGAAGGGCGGCCGCTCCTCCATCTTCTGGTTGGGCACGAAGGCCATGACCATGGCCATGCCGATCAGACCCAGGGGCACGTTGACGTAGAAGATCCAGCGCCAGGTCGCGGCGCTGGTGATCCAGCCGCCGAGGGGGGGGCCGAGCACCGGCGCGAACAGGGCCGGCCAGACCAGGGTCGACAGGGCCCGCAGCATGTCCTTCTTCTCGGCGTTGCGCAGCACCACGACCCGGCCCACGGGGGACATCATGGCCGCCGCGGCCCCCTGGACGATGCGGGCGGCGATGAAGGTCGGGAAACTGGGCGCGAGGCCGCAGGCGATGGAGGCCAGGGTGAAGACGCCGATCGCCGCGACGAAGAGGTCCCTCCCCCCGATCCGGTCGGCCATCCAGCCGCTGGCCGGGATCAGGGCGGCTACCGCCAGCATGTAGGCCGTCACCCCCAGGCTCATCCGCGTCGCCGTGACGCCGAAGCTCTCGGCCATCTGCGGCACGGCCGTGACGATGATCGTCGCGTCCAGGTTCTCCATGAAGAAGGCGCTGGCGACGATGAGGGTGATCACCATCGTCCGTCCGCCGAGCATGGCGGTGAGTTTGGCGCCTATCTGACCGATTTCACCCTCCCCTTACCTCGCCGCAACGAGGCCCATCCGGTCCGCAACGTCCGCCAGCCGCTTGTCGCCCGACCAGAGGGTCGCGCCGGGCGTCAAGCGCACGGAGGCCAGCAGATGCGCATCGACATACCCCAAGCCCAGCCCGAACAAGGCATTGGCCTCGATGAACTGCAGGACTTCACGGTCAGTAGCCAGGGTCGCCGGCGGCAGGCTTGAAAGATAATCGATCGTGGCCTCGCGCTGGCGCAGATTGCCCACCGCAAGTTCACCGATGACGAAGGGGTGGATCAATAGGCCTGTCGCGTCGAGCAGGCCCGCGAGCCTCTCGTCGTTCTGACGGAAGTGGCCGATCCAGACCGAGGTGTCGGCCAGGATCATGCGGCTGTTGATCGTCGCCTGGGCGGAATTTCCAGATCGGGCTGACTGCCCCCGAGCCGCGCCAACCTTCGGGCGCTCTCACGCTCGATGAGGGCGATCAGCGCCTCACGGACAAGGCTGGATTTCTCGGTCAGCCCGGTGAGGCCCTGAGCTTTCGACACCAGAGCATCATCAAGGGCGAGGGTCGTGCGCATGGGGTGAGCCTCCACTCCGAGCACGAAATATGGCATCATATGATGACGCTATCAATGCCTCGCGCCGAGCGCAGCCAAGGCTGGATAAGCCTAGGGCGCCGCCGGAAACCGGCGACGCCCTAGGCGGATTACGAGATGAGCCGGTTGGCTAGGAAGCCTGGCCGCCGCGCTTCTCGGCATAGATCATCAGGGGCTGGGCGCGGCCTTCGACGACCTCGCCGTTGACCACCACCTCTTCCACACCCTGGTAGGTGGGCAGATCGAACATGGTGTCCAACAGGATGCCTTCCATGATGGAGCGCAGGCCGCGGGCGCCGGTCTTGCGGGCGATGGCCTTGCGGGCGACCGCGTGCAGGGCGTCGTCGGTGAACGACAGGCCGACGTTCTCCATGTCGAACAGGCGCTGGTACTGCTTGACCAGGGCGTTCTTCGGCTCGGTCAGGATCTTGACCAGGGCCGGCTCGTCCAGGTCTTCCAGGGTGGCGATCACCGGCAGGCGGCCGATGAATTCCGGGATCAGGCCGAAGCGCAGCAGGTCGTCCGGCTCCACGCCGCGCAGGACCTCGCCCGTGCGCCGCTCGTCCGGGTCCTTCACCGTCGCGCCGAAGCCGATCGAGGTGCCCTGGCCGCGGCCGGAGATGATCTTCTCCAGGCCGGCGAAGGCGCCGCCGCAGATGAAAAGGATGTTGGTGGTGTCGACCTGCAGGAACTCCTGCTGGGGATGCTTGCGCCCGCCCTGCGGCGGCACGGAGGCGACGGTGCCTTCCATGATCTTCAGCAGGGCCTGCTGCACGCC
>CANJID010000101.1 GCA_947474395.1 Caulobacterales bacterium | reverse complement strand
CGTCGAGGCCCAGACCCTGGCCAACGTCTACCAGGCCATCGACAACAACCACGAGATCGTTCCGGTCCTGAACAAGATCGACCTGCCGGCCGCCGAGCCCGAGCGGATCCGCCAGCAGATCGAGGACGTGATCGGCCTGGACGCCTCCGACGCCATCCTCACCTCGGCCAAGACCGGCCAGGGAATCCACGAACTGCTGGAAGCCATCGTCACGAGGCTCCCGCCTCCAAAGGGGGATCCATCAGCGCCGCTGAAGGCGCTGCTGGTCGACGCCTGGTACGACCCCTACCTCGGCGTGGTGGTGCTGGTCCGGGTGATCGACGGCGAGCTGCGCTCCGGCCAGCGCGTGAAGATGATGCAGCAGGGCTCGACCCACCTGATCGACCGGATCGGGGTGTTCAATCCCAAGCGCACCGAACTCGAGCGCCTGGGCCCCGGCGAGATCGGCTTCATCACCGCCCAGATCAAGGAAGTCGCCCACGCCGCGGTCGGCGACACCATCACCGACGAGCGCAAGCCTGCCGACGCCCCCCTGCCCGGCTTCCGGGACGTGCAGCCGGTGGTTTTCTGCGGCCTGTTCCCCGTGGACGCCGCCGACTTCGAGGACCTGCGCGCCGCCATCGGGCGCCTGCGCCTGAACGACGCCTCGTTCAGCTACGAGATGGAGACCAGCGCCGCGCTCGGCTTCGGCTTCCGCTGTGGGTTCCTGGGCCTGTTGCACCTAGAAATCATTCAGGAGCGCCTCAGCCGCGAGTTCGACCTCGACCTGATCGCGACCGCCCCCAGCGTGATCTACAAGATCGGCCTGACCCACGGCGGCGAGATGGAGCTGCACAATCCGGCCGACCTGCCCGACCCGGTGAAGATCGCCACCATCGCCGAGCCCTGGATCAAGGCCACCATCCTGACCCCCGACGAGTACCTCGGCTCGGTCATCAAGCTCTGCCAGGACCGCCGGGGTTCGCAGCGGGAGCTCTCCTACGTCGGCAGCCGGGCGCTGGTGGTCTACGACCTGCCGCTGAACGAGGTGGTGTTCGATTTCTACGACCGGCTGAAATCGATCTCGAAGGGCTACGCCTCCTTCGACTATCAGATCGAGGACTACCGGGTGGGCAACCTGGTGAAGATGTCGATCCTGGTGAACGCCGAGCCCGTCGACGCCCTCTCCATGCTGGTCCACGCCGACCGCGCCGAGGCGAGGGGCCGCGGCATGGTCGAGAAGATGAAGGACCTGATCAGCCCGCACATGTTCCAGATCCCGATCCAGGCGGCGATCGGCGGACGGATCATCGCGCGTGAGACCGTGCGGGCCCTGCGCAAGGACGTGACGGCCAAGTGCTACGGCGGCGACGCCAGCCGCAAGCGCAAGCTGCTCGACAAGCAGAAGGCCGGGAAGAAGCGCATGCGCCAGTTCGGCAAGGTGGAGATCCCGCAGGAGGCCTTCATCGCCGCGCTGAAGATGGACGCGGACTAGCCCCAAAGCTTGACTAGAGCCCCGACGCGCTTGACCTAAGGGTCAGACTTCGAAGGGGGGACTTCCCATGCGCAAACTGATCGTCCTCGCCGCCGCGGCGGCTTCGCTGATCGTCGCCGGCTGCAACACCGTCTCCGGCATCGGCCGCGACGCCCAGGCCGCCGGCCGGGCGGTGACCGGCGCCGCCGAAGACGCCAAACGCTAGGCTGAAACCGGCCTCAGGGCCTTCCAACCCGGCCCCGAAAAGCCCATATGGGCGCCATGGCCGAACTCCGTCATCCGCTGCTGCGCTCCGTCGGGCGCGGCTTGCGTCATCGATGCCCCAACTGCGGCGAGGGGGCGATGTTCGGCCGCTACCTGAAGGTCGAGCCCAGTTGCGCCAGGTGCGAGCACCGGCTGGCCCGCTATCCGGCCGACGACGGCCCCGCCTACCTGACCATCGTCCTGGTCGGCCACCTGATCATCGCCCCCCTGCTGCTGTTCCCCATCGTCTGGGAGAGCCCGCCGATCTACTCGGTGCCGATCCTGCTGGGCGCGCTCCTGATCATCACCCTGCTGCTCCTTCCCCGGGTCAAGGGCGGTTGGATCGGGATGATGTACGCCCTGGGCGTCACCAGCGCCGACGCGCGCCTGCACACCGCCGACCGCGCCGACTGACCGCCCTCAGGAACCTTGGCTTTGCCGCGCACGTTTGGCGCGGCGGGTGGGTTCACGAGGAGAGCTGAATGTCGCTTGGCACGATCCTGATCATCATCCTGATCCTGCTCCTGGTCGGGGCGCTGCCCAGCTGGGGCTATTCGCGCAGTTGGGGCTATTTCCCGAGCGGCGGCCTTGGCCTGGTGCTGGTGATCGTCATCATCCTGATCCTGATCGGGAGGATATGACCCCCCAGGCCTGAACCGGCCGGACTAGAGGCCCAGCGCCCCGCGCTGGGCCCTGGTGAGCTTGGCGGCCACCAGGGCATGGGAGGTTTTCAGCCAATCGGCGACCTCGGCGTCGTCGAGGGCCGCGAGGTCGTCGAAGAACACCCAGCACGCGCTCTCCTGCATGTAGGGCGCGCGGCGGGCGCGGCCGCTTTCCTTCAGGGCCTCGTAGGCGATCTCGGTGACCTTGAACGAGCAGGAGACGCCCGTCCCGGCCGCGACCGCGAACATCTTGCCCCCGACCTTGAAGACGTGGTCGTCGCCCCATTGGACGCTGAGGGTGGCGCCCGGCAGGGCGAGCGCGACCGCCTCGAAGGCCGCCGGGGTCACGCCTGGGCGCCCAGGCCGATGGGACAGGTCACGCCGGTGCCGCCGACGCCGCAGTAGCCGTGCGGGTTCTTGGCCAGGTATTGCTGGTGATAGTCCTCGGCGAAGTAGAACGGTCCGGCGGGCGCGATCTCGGTGGTGATCCGGCCATACCCGCCGCCGCCCAAGGCCTGCTGATAGGCCTCTCGCGAGGCTTCCGCGGCCTGGGCCTGGGCGTCGCCCACGACATAGATCCCCGAGCGGTACTGGGTCCCCATGTCGTTGCCCTGGCGCATCCCCTGAGTGGGATCATGGCCCTCCCAGAAGGCCCTCAGCAGGTCCTGGTAGGTGATCGCCTTGGGATCGAACACCACCATCACCGCCTCGGTATGGCCGGTGCGGCCCGAGCAGGTCTCCTCGTAGGTGGGGTTGGGGGTGACGCCGGCCATGTAGCCGACGGCGGTGACCCAGACGCCCGGCAGCTGCCAGAACTTGCGCTCCACGCCCCAGAAGCAACCCATGGCGAAATAGGCGGTCTCCAGGCCCTCCGGATAGGGGCCCTTGAGCGGGCGGGCATTGACGAAATGCCGCTCGGCGGTGGGGATCGCGGCGGGACGCCCCCGCAGGGCGTTGGCGGCGGTGGGCAGGTCGAGGGGCTTGCTGAACATGGGCGATCTCCAGGCCTGAAAGATAAGGCCCGACCGCCGGATTTGCACCCCGGCGAACGCCGCTTGCCCCGGGGGCCGTCCTGACTATATTGCGCGCCTCTCGCGAGACGGCCCAGGCCGTGCGACGTGGGGTGCGGTGGCCGAGTGGTTGAAGGCGCACGCTTGGAAAGCGTGTTTAGGGGAAACTCTAACGTGGGTTCGAATCCCACTCGCACCGCCAACGCCCCTCGCCACAAATCTCTCTGCGCCTTGGGCGAGGCCGGAAAATCCCGTTGTATTACAGGGTTTCGGAAAACTGGCTCCGCACTGCGCGTCCCGGGAAATTGCCGATTTTCTCTCT
>CANJID010000100.1 GCA_947474395.1 Caulobacterales bacterium | reverse complement strand
TCATCGTCCTGACCGCCACCGGCGGCATCGAGACGGTGGTCAAGGTGATGCAGGCCGGCGCGCAGGACTTCTTCTGCAAGCCCGCCGCTCCCGACCGGATCATCGTCGGGGTCCGCAACGCCTTGCAGATGGGCCAGCTCACCCAGGAGGTGGACCGGCTCAAGAAGCACACCACCGGCCGCACCGGCTTCGCCGACATGGTGGGCAATTCGGCGCCCATGCGGATGGTGAAGTCGCTGGGCGAACGGGCGGCCAAGACCAATATCCCGGTGCTGATCCTGGGAGAGAGCGGGGTCGGCAAGGAGCTGATCGCCCGCGCCGTCCACGGCGCCTCCGAGCGCTCGGGCCGGCCCTTCGTGGCCGTCAACTGCGGCGCCCTGCCCGAAAATCTGGTCGAGAGCATCCTGTTCGGCCACGAGAAGGGCAGCTTCACCGGCGCCCACGCCCAGCACCTGGGCAAGTTCCAGGAAGCGTCGGGGGGGACCCTCTTCCTCGACGAGGTGGGCGAGCTTCCCCTCGACATGCAGGTCAAGCTGCTGCGCGCCCTGCAGGAAGGCGAGATCGACCCGGTCGGCTCCAAGCGCTCGGTCAAGGTCGACGTGCGCATCGTCTCGGCCACCAACCGCGACCTGGCCAATGCGGTGAAGGAGGGACGCTTCCGCGAAGACCTCTACTACCGCCTCAACGTCTTCCCGATCGAGGCCCCGTCCTTGCGCGAACGGCGCGAGGACGTGCCGGCCCTGGTCGAGGCCTTCGTCCGCCGCTTCAACGTCGAGGAAGGAAAGCGGGTGATGGGCGCGACCCCCGACACCCTCGCCACCCTCTGCGCCCACGAGTGGCCGGGCAACGTCCGCCAGCTGGAGAACGCGGTCTATCGCGCCATCGTCCTGGCCGACGGCCCCTATCTGATGGCCCACGACTTCCCGGCGATCACCGGGGTCCTGGCCCCGCCCGAGGCGGAAACCCACACCGGCGAGTCCGCCATGATCGGCGCCATGCCGACCGTCCCCGCCATGGCCGACCTCCTGGCCGAGATGCCCAAGGAGGCGCCGGTGCGTTTCCTCGACGAGCGCGGGCACCTGCGGACCCTGGAAGAGATCGAGCGCGACCTGATCGAGCTCGCCATCAACGTCTATGCCGGCCACATGACCGAGGTGGCCCGCCGCCTCGGCATCGGCCGCTCCACCCTCTACCGCAAGGTGCGCGAGCAGGGGCTGGAAGGGGCGATCAAGGAAGCGGTCTAGCTTCCCTCCGCGCCCAGCTTGGCTGAACAACTGCGGCCCTCGCCCCCGATCCGGGAGTGGGGGCCGTCGCATTTTGGGGAAACAAACCGCCCCCCGCCCGTTCTGATCGTTAGGGGGCCGCAGGCTTCCCCGCCTCGCGGCTCCACCGATCAGGAGTAGAGGCGATGACGAAATTCCTAGCCGCCACGGCGGCCCTGGCTCTCCTGGCGGGCGCGCCCGCCTTCGCCCAGGATAATCCGGACCTTCCCCGCGCACTGACCACCAACGCGCTGGACCGCAACGCGGGCAACGCCCGGGCCGCAGCCCGCGACGCGGCCGCCGCGGACGCCGCCCAGAGCGCCGAGGCCGCGCTCCCGGAGCCGACCCTGGTGGCCAACAACGCCGACATCGGCCCGCCCCCAGCCGCCTATCCGGTCTGCCGGACCCACGGGCAGGACCGCTGCCGCGTGGCGAGCCAGGCCCCCGCCTACGCCCTGGGCGAGACGCCCCCTGCCGTCCCGGGCGCGTAAGAGGAGTTCAGCGATGAAACGGATTTTCGTGGCCGTCGCGGCGTTCGCCCTGTCGGGCGCCCCGGCCTTCGCCGCCGATGTCGGTAGCTGCGCCGCCGACGAAACCCAGATCCAGGCCGAGGTCCTGCCGAACGGGAAGGTCATTACCGTCGCCGGCTTCTCGGCGGACAAGATTCAATCCGCCCAGGGCGCCGCGCCTATGGCCTATGCCAACCTGGGCGAACCGCCGTCGATCTATCCTGTGTGCCGAACCCGCGGCCAGGACCGCTGCCGCATTCCAGGCCAGGGCCTGGCTTCGGCTCGCGCCGCTAGGGCTCCGGCGGGCTAGGCCGGCAGGCTGGGGTCGATCTGGCGGCAGGCCTCGAGCAGGCCCTTCACCGCGTCGACCGACTTGGCGAACATGGCCTTCTCGCCGTCGTCGAGCTTGAACTCGATGATGCGCTCGACGCCGCCGGCGCCGATCATGGCCGGAACGCCGACGTAGAGGTTGTTCTGGCCGTACTGGCCCGTCAGGTGAGCCGCGACGGGGAGGACCCGCTTCTTGTCCTTCAGGAAGGACTTGGCCATGACGATGGCGCTCTCGGCCGGGGCGTAGAAGGCCGAGCCGGTCTTGAGCAGGGCGACGATCTCGCCGCCGCCACCGCGGGTGCGCTTGACGATGGCTTCGAGCTTATCGGCCGCGATGATGTCCGGCAGGGGCACGCCGCCGACGGTGGAGTGGCGCACCATCGGCACCATGTCGTCCCCGTGGCCGCCAAGGGTCCAGGCGTGGATGTCCTCGACCGAGACGCCGGTCTCCTCGGCCAGGAAGTAGCGGAAGCGGGCGCTATCCAGCACCCCGGCCATCCCCACCACCATGTTGTGCGGCAGG
The DNA here is from genome assembly GCA_947474395.1 of Caulobacterales bacterium. Taxonomy (GTDB): domain Bacteria; phylum Pseudomonadota; class Alphaproteobacteria; order Caulobacterales; family Caulobacteraceae; genus CANJID01. The sequence continues at coordinate 1,664 of CANJID010000100.1, read as the reverse complement.
CCGGAGAATTCGCGCAAGGCCCAGACCATGGCGTCCAGCGGGTTGGTGATGCAGATCACGAAGGCCTTCGGCGCGTGCGTCTTGATGCCCTCGCCCACCGCCTTCATCACCTTCAGGTTGATGCCCAAGAGGTCGTCGCGGCTCATGCCGGGCTTGCGCGGCACGCCCGCCGTGACGATGCAGACGTCCGCGCCGGCGATGTCGGCGTAGTCGTTCGCGCCCTTGAGGTTGGAGTCCTTGCCGAACACCGGCGAGGCCTCGGCAATGTCGAGCGCCTTGCCCTGGGGCGTACCCTCGGCGATGTCGAACAGGATCACGTCGCCCAGTTCCTCGCGCGCGGCCACGTGGGCCAGGGTGCCGCCGATCATGCCGGCGCCGATCAGGGCGATTTTCGCGCGAGCCATGGGCGGTTCTCCATTCAGTCAAGGTTGTGGGCGGTTGAGGGCGATCTAGCCCCCGCCGAGTCCTGCGGCAAGGCGTCATATGTGGATGACGCGCCGCCCGCGAAGCGCTAGAAGCCGCCGCCTTGACCGGCGCGGCCAAACGCTCGCGCCCATTCCCCTAGGGATCATGGCCGAATTCGAGATCGATCCCCGCATCCTGTCGGGCTCAGAGCCGCTCGCCAGGCTCAAGCTGTGCGACGCGCGCCTGGGGAACGACGCCCGCTGGCCCTGGATCATCCTGATCCCCCGCAAGCCCGGCGCGCGGGAGATCGAGCACCTGGCGCCCAAGGACCGGGCCCAGCTGATGGAAGAAGCGGTGATCGCCGGGCACGCGGTGCGGGCCATGGGCGCGGCGCTGGGCCGTCCCGTCGAGAAGCTGAACATCGGGGCCCTGGGCAATGTCGTGCCCCAGCTCCACGCCCATGTGGTTGGGCGCCGGGCCGACGATGCGGCTTGGCCGGGCCCGGTCTGGAACCTGCCGGGCGCGACGGCCTATGAGCCGGCGGCCCTCGCCCGCGCCAAGGCGGCGGCCCTGGACCTGCTCCAGTCCGCCGCGCTCAAGGCCGCGTCATGACCACCGGGGTGCGAGCTTCCCCTCGGACCAGCTCGCCCGCGTAGCCCCCGGCCGGCCTCGGATCGAGGGTCAGGCTCTCCTGTGTTCCGTCAGCCCGGGTGAAGCTGAGGGTCAGCCCGTAGGTCGAGCGCGCCGCCCCGTTGAGGAAGCCGTGGGCGTCGAGGATTCCCTTGGCGCGGACGTCGCTCCAGGCGCCTTCCAAGGGATAGGCCAGCCCCGCATCCACCATCTCGATCCGGAACAGGGGCGCCCCGTCGGTGCTCTTGACCAGCCATGAGCCGTTGATCGGCCCCTGGCGTCGCTCGGCGACGATATAGGCCTCCCGCATCCGCGCCTCGAGGTACTCGTCCGAGGTGGTGTAGCCCTGGGCCGGAGGGCGTGGCTGGCCGGCCTCGGCGGCCTCGTCCGGCTCGGCGGAGTCGTCCGGCTGCGGCGGAGGCGGCGCGACCGCGACCGGCGGCGGCCCCGCGATGGGCGGCGGAACCGCCTCGACCGGAGGGCCGGGCACGGCGGTGACAGGCGGACCGGGATCGGGCGCGGCGGCGGGGGCCGTGTCCGGGGCAGGCGCGAGAGGCGCGGCCGCGTCGCGGGCGGTGGCCTGCGGCGGCGCCTCTCCCGGCGGGGCCTGGAGCTCGGCCAGCAGCAGC
>CANJID010000099.1 GCA_947474395.1 Caulobacterales bacterium | reverse complement strand
CCGCGGCCGGGGCCTTGCAGCAGGGTGCCGACGGGGCGTCCGCCGCCGCCGCCGCCCGGCGGGGCGGCGGTAAGGGGCGTCTTGGAGATGCCCACGGCCCATTTGCCGTTCATGGTTTCCCAGAACAGGCCTTCGACGCAGGAGATGTCCTGGAACTCGTCGTCGGCCATGTGGCGGTAATAGAGGGTGCCCTTGGGGTCCACGTCATAGAGCGCCGGATCGTGCATGCTGACCTCGAGGACGAGGGTCTGCGGGCTCACCGGGTCCATCGGGTCCAGGGGCTGGTTGCGCGGGACGGTGGTCCCGAGATCAGCCGAATTCCGGATCGTGAACCGCTCGGTCAGGACCGCATCGTCGGTGTGGGACCAGCGTCCGAGCAGCCATTCGGCCATCAGTTGGGTTTTCACCACCAGGGTGTCGCCTTCCCAGTGGCCATTGGACCAGCCGGACCGGCTGGTCGGATAGCCCTCGGGCGGAAGCCGCTTGGGATCCATGAAGATGCGCCGGGTCAGCGGGCCGACCTCGGAGATGATGGTGATGCGGTCGGGCGAGACATGGATGTCCATCGGCACCAGGCCGATGCCGCTCATGGCGCTCGGCATGCCGGGCTCGACGCAGGCGCCGTTGGGCGGATTGGCCCGCAGGTCGGCCTCGTTGTACTTGGCGCGGAAAGCGGCGACCTTGGCCTGGCCTGCCGCCGACATGGGCGGGTTGGCGTACAGGATATTGCCGCCGCCGCTGTAGATCAGCCACACGCCTTGGATGGCCTTGGGGTTCTTCACCTTGGTCCATGCCTTCAGCGGCGCCGCCGGAACCGCCGGCGAGGGCGCCGTCCGGCCGCCGCCCGGCGCGCCGGCCAGGGCCGCGCCGACGGCCAGGGCCGATAGGCTGAGCCCCACCAGGGCGCCTGCGCAGGCCCCCATGAACTTACGAGCCGAAAGCGTCATGCGCGTCTCCCCTGCGCTAATTGCTGGTGCGACCGCTAGGCGGGCCGCTTCACATCCTGCTGCAAGGCTTACACGCAGCAGAAGGGCCTCGCCAGCGCGAGGCCCCCAAATTTTCAAGGTACCTGATGAGCGGCGCCCGCGGGCGCGGCTTCCTCACCCTTCCTTCTTGCGCCACTTGCTGTTCATGGTTTCCCAGAACAGGCCTTCGACGCAGGAGATGTCCTGGAACTCGTCAGTGGGCATTTGACGGAAGTAGAGCGTTCCCTTGGGATCGACGTCATAGAGCGCCGGGTCGTGCATGGTGTATTCGCTGACCAGAGTCAGGGGGCTGACCGGGTCCAGCGGATCGAGCGGCTGGTTGCGCGGGATATCCTTGCCGAGGTCCGCCGAGTTGCGCAGGGTCAGCCGTTCGGTCAGGACCGCATCGTCGGTGTGCGACCAGCGGCCCATCAGCCACTCGGTCATCAGCGAGGTCGTGATCACCAGGGTGTCGCCTTCCCAATGGGCGTTGGACCAGCCGGCCCGGCTGGTCGGATAGCCGTCCGGCGGCGTGCGCTTGGGATCCATGAAGATGCGCCGGGTCAGCGGGCCGACCTCGGAGATGATGGTGATGCGGTCCGGCGCCATGTGGATGTCCATGGGCACCAGGCCGATGCCGCCCATGGCGCTGGGCATGCCGGGCTCGACGCAGGCGCCGTTGGGCGGATTGGCCCGCATGTCGGCCTCGTTGTACTTGGCCCGGAACGCCGCGACCCTGGCCTGGCCGGCCGCAGACATGGGCGGGTTGGAATAGGGGCCCGCGCCGCCGGTCGAATAGATCAGCCACACGCCTTCGAAGTTCTTGGGGTTCTTCACCTTGGTGAAGGCCTTCAGGGGCGCCGCCGGGACCGCCGGCGAAGGGCCCGACCGCCCGAAGGGCGCGCCGGCGATGGCGGCTCCCGCGATCAGGGCCGAGAGGCTGATCCCGACCAGGGCCCCCGCGCAGGCCCCCATGAGTTTACGAGCCGAAAGCGTCATGCGCGTCTCCCCTGCGCTAATTGCTGGCGCGGCCGCTTGGCGGGCCGCTTCACATCTGTCGTCACGTTTACACGCGGCAACGGGGTGGTCGCCAGCGCGGAGCGGGTGATTTTTCTACGCCCTAGCGAGCCGGCGCAGGCGCGGCGGCCGGCGCAGGGGGAGGACCGCCCCTCGCAGGGCCTTGCAGCAGCCCGGGGGCGCCGGCGGCCAGGCCGTTGGCTCCCGCCTCGAGGGGCGCGGCCGCGCGCGGGGCGTCGCCGTCCGCCCGCTTCTTCCAGCGGCTGTTCATGGCCTCCCAGAACAGGCCTTCGACGCAGGCGATTTCCTGGAAGCCGTCGTCCGCCAGCTTCCGGAAATAGAGGGTGGTCTTGGGGTCCACGTCGTAGAGGGCCGCGTCGTGCATGCTCATCTCGCTGACCAGGGTCAGCGGCCCGACGGGGTCGAGCTCGTCGAGGGGCTGGTTGCGCGGAACCGTCGTGCCGAGGTCCGCCGTGTTCACCAGCTTGACCCGTTCGGTCACCACCGCGTCCTCGGTGTGGGGCCAGCGGTTGAGCAGCCACTCGGACATCAGCGAGGTGGTGATCACCAGGGTGTCGCCCTCCCACTTGGCGGAGGACCAGCCGGAGCGGCTCGCCAGGAACCCGTCGGGGACCTTGGCCATCTTCGGCTCCATGTAGATGCGCCGGGTGATCGGGCCGACCTCGGACATGATGTAGATGCGCTTGGGCGAGGTGTAGATCTCCATCGACGACAGGCCGATGCCGCCCATGGCCGCCGGCATGCCGGGCTCCACGCAGGACTGGTTGGGCGGATTGTTGCGCAGGTCGACCTCGTTGTACTGGGCGCGGAAGGCGTCGAGCTTGGCCTTGCCCGCCGCCGAGGTGGGCGGAATGGAATAGGGGTTCTCGCCACCGGTCGAATAGATCATCCAGGCGCCGTCGATGTCCTTGGGGGCCTTGACCTTGCTGAAGGCATTCAACGGCGCCGCCGGGACCGCCGGAGACGGCGCCCGGGCGCGGAAGTTGGCGCCGCCGGCCGGCGCGCCGGCATGGGCCGCCAGCCCGACCAGGGCGGCCGCGCACACGCCGGTGAAACCGAGCGCGAAATTCCTGACGGCCCGGCGGGCTGAGCGCTGCATTCGTACCTTCCCTGGACTTCGACGATGCGGCCGCTTGGCGGCCATCTTTGAACCTTGAGCATAGCTTGCACCGGGCGCGGCGCTTGTCATCGCACGGCCCCCGGGGCGCGCGAACAACCGCCATGGCGCTGGATTTCGGCAAGAACTTGACCGCAGGCTCCCGGTCCTCAACCTGACGGCAGATAACAAAACCGAGGGGCGGGACTCATGGATTTGCAGCTGGTGGCCGAGGACCTGTGGTTCCCCGAAGGCCCGGTGATCCTGGCCGACGGATCGGTGCTCCTGGTGGAAATCCGCCGCCAGACCCTGTCCCGCGTCGCGCCCGACGGCCGGCGCGAGACGGTGGCCGAGCTCGGCGGCGGGCCAAACGGCGTGGCCATCGGCCCGGACGGCGCGGTCTACGTCTGCAACAACGGCGGCGCCTTCGCCTGGCAGGACACTTGGGACTACCACCTCCCCGGCGAGCATCCCGCCACCTACAAGGGCGGCTCGATCCAGCGGGTGGACATCAAGACCGGCGCCTTCACCACCCTCTACGACCATTGCGACGGCAAGCCGCTGAACGCCCCCAACGACCTCGTCTTCGATTCCACGGGCGGGTTCTGGTTCACCTGTTTCGGCTGGTCCGACGGGGAGGCCCGCAGGATGGGCGCCCTCTATTACGCCCGCGCCGACGGCTCGAAGATCGTGCGCTGGCGCCACGACGTCGTCGCCCCCAACGGGGTCGGCCTCTCGCCGGACGAAACAACCGTCTACATGGCCGACTGCATGAACGGCCGGCTCTACGCCATGGAGCTGACCGCCCCCGGCGAGATGGCCCCGCCCCCGACCCCCGACCCGGGGCGCATCGGCCACGTGGTCGCGACCCTGCCCGGCTACCAGTGGCTCGACAGCCTCGCGGTGCAGGCCGACGGCAGAGTGGCGGTGGGCACCCTCTTCAACGGCGGGATCACCGTGTTCGACCCCAGGGACGGCGCCTACGAGCACATCCCCTGCCCCGATCCCGTCACCACCAACATCTGCTTCGGCGGCGCGGACATGCGCGACGCCTGGATCACCTGCGCCATGACCGGCAAGCTCTACAAATGCCGCTGGCCCAGCGCGGGGCTGAAGCTGCCGTTCAACGCCTGAGGGAGGAGTGGGGATGGGAAAGCGTCTGCGTTTAACCGCGATCGGGCTGGCGCTGGGCGCCCTTGTCCTTGCCGCGACGGCGGACATCACCGCCGCACAGGGCGTTGCGGGCGCCGAGAAGCTCGGGCTCGCTTGTCGAATGACCTTGGTCGAAGCTTAGCCGCCATGATTAGACCCCGTTAGGTCAATATCAGGGCCACCAGAGATTGCAATGCTCGTCCGAGTTCGCGGGCAGCTACAGTTGTCAACTATCCAGGAAGCTGCGAAGTTTCCGGCTCCGCGAGGGGTGCTTCAGCTTGCGCAGCGCCTTGGCTTCGATCTGGCGGATGCGTTCGCGGGTAACGGAGAACTGCTGGCCGACCTCTTCGAGGGTGTGGTCGGTGTTCATGCCGATGCCGAAGCGCATGCGCAGGACGCGTTCCTCGCGCGGCGTCAGGGACGCCAGCACACGGGTCGTCGTCTCGCGCAGATTGCTCTGGATCGCCGCGTCGATCGGCAGGACGGCGTTCTTGTCCTCGATGAAGTCCCCGAGGTGGCTGTCCTCCTCGTCGCCGATGGGCGTTTCGAGGCTGATCGGCTCCTTGGCGATCTTCAGGACCTTGCGCACCTTCTCCAGCGGCATGGCCAGCTTCTCGGCCAGCTCTTCCGGGGTCGGCTCGCGGCCGATCTCGTGCAGCATCTGGCGCGAGGTGCGGACGATCTTGTTGATCGTCTCGATCATGTGCACCGGGATACGGATGGTGCGGGCCTGGTCGGCGATCGAGCGGGTGATCGCCTGACGGATCCACCAGGTGGCGTAGGTCGAGAACTTGTAGCCGCGGCGGTACTCGAACTTATCGACGGCCTTCATCAGGCCGATGTTGCCTTCCTGGATCAGGTCCAGGAACTGCAGGCCGCGGTTGGTGTACTTCTTGGCGATGGAGATCACGAGGCGCAGGTTGGCCTCGACCATTTCCTTCTTGGCCTGACGGGCCT
>CANJID010000098.1 GCA_947474395.1 Caulobacterales bacterium | reverse complement strand
TGCCTCTGGTACATCGGCGGCATCATCAAGCACGCCAAGGCCATCAACGCCTTCTCGAACTCGACCACCAACTCCTACCGCCGCCTGGTCCCCGGCTACGAAGCCCCGGTGAAGCTGGCCTACTCGGCCCGCAACCGTTCGGCCTCGATCCGCATCCCCCACGTGGACAGCCCCAAGGCCAAGCGCCTCGAGGCCCGCTTCCCCGATCCCATGGGCAATCCCTACCTCACCTTCACGGCTCTGCTGATGGCCGGCCTGGACGGGATCGTGAACAAGATCGATCCGGGCGCGCCGGCGGACAAGAACCTCTACGACCTGCCGCCCCGCGAGCAGAAGAAGATCCCGGAGGTCTGCGGCTCGCTCCGCGAGGCCCTCGAGAACCTCGACAAGGACCGCGGCTTCCTGAAGGCCGGCGGGGTGTTCGACGACGACTTCATCGACGCCTACATCGAGCTGAAGATGGAAGAGGTCATGCGCCTCACCTTCCACCCGCACCCGGTCGAATTCGACATGTACTACAAGTGCTAGGCTCAGATTCCTGAACCGATGAGACGAGGGCCACGGGTTGATCCCGCGGCCCTTTTCTTATGGGCTCAGCGGCGGCCGGCGCGCAGCCAGCGCAGGGTCGGCGGCGCGTCGGCCATCGCCTCGCTGGCCTTGGCCGCAAAGCGTACCGAGGCCGGATTCCTAGCGAAGCAATTCTCACCCCGCACCTCGAGACCGGGCCAGGGCTCGGTCGTGACCGGTCGGGTTGCGACCTCCGAAGGCGTGGTGTCGCGGCCCTTCGCCCCCAGGGGGCCACAGACGACCGGCCACCAAATGACCGCCGTCACCTGCCCGTCGGGGTCCGAGGCCTTGGGCCCAAGCGCCATGTACCGATAGGGCTCCCCAGGCTCGGGCTTACTGGTCCGATACTGGACCACGATCGGGTCGCCGCCGGCGAACACCATGTCGTAGGGCAGAAGCTTTGGTAACGGCGTCAGCCGGCCGTTGTCGTAGCCCGCCTCCAGCCCCTTCGGCCCGAACACCAGGGCCGTAACGCAGTCCGGCCATTGCGTCGCCGGACGGCTTGAATCGACCTCGCACTCCTTGTCGACGCCCAGCCAGAGACCGGCCTTGAACTTCGGCAAGCCTGGGGAATCCCGGGCGGTGAAGAGCGGGCGCTCGGAGCGAACTTCATTGGAACAGGCGCCGACGAACGAGGCGGCGAAAACGGCCAGCAGCAGCGGCCAGGTAGCGGGACGCATGGCGACCCTCCGATCACGGTTTCGTGATCGTACGCTCAATGCCGGAAAGCGCCAGTCCCGGGGCGGTTCAACCCTTGAATCGCAGCTTGAGCGCCAGGATGGCGGCGGACAGGACCAGGCAGACGCTGTTGGATCCGACCAGGGGCCAGCTCCCGAGCATGATCCCGTAGCTTATCCACAGGGCGAACCCCGTCACCGTGACCACGTACATGCGCAAGGACACCGAGGAGGCGTCGCGCTCCCGCCAGATCTTCACCACCTGCGGCACGAAGCTGGTCATGGAGCAGAGGGCGGCGCCCGTGCCGACCAGGTTCAGGAGTGTTTGAGCAGCCATCCCTCGCCAACGGCCAAGGTGGCCGTGGGTTGCGATCAGAGAGCGAAGCGTCAGAGAGCGAAGCGTCTGGGGTCGAAGGCCGCGGCCGCCTCGTCCGGGGCGTCGCCGGCGAGGTGGGCTGCGATCACGGCGGCTGCGAGAGGCGCCAGGAGCCAGCCGTTCCGGCGGGCCCCCGTGGCCAGGATCACGCCGTCGCGGGTCGAGGGGCCCAACAGGGGCAGGCCGTCGGGGGTTGCGGCGCGCACCCCGGCCGCGCCCTTGGCCGGCGCATTGGCCAGGTGTGGCAGCCAGCGCGCCGCCTCCACCCTCAGGCGGTGCAGGGTGGCCGCGTCGGTGATGCGGTCGGAGAGACCGGGCTCCATCGTGGCGCCCACCACCGCGCCCCCGTCCTGGGGCGAGACGTAGCCGCCCCGGCTGCGCAGGCTCGGCCCGCCCTGGGGTCCGCCCTCGAACCGCAGCAGTTGGCCCTTGATGGGGGTGACGAGGCCGAGTTCCGGCGCGGCGGCGGCGAGCAGGGCTGATTCCGCGCCCCCGGCGATCACCACGGCGTCGCACTTGAGCCCGCCCTCCCCGGCGATGACGAACTCCCCCCCGGCCTTGGTCTTGATGGCGCGGCGACGCAGCTTGCCGCCGTGGCGGCGGAACGCCTGGGCCAGGAGCGGCAGGACCCGGCGGGGATCGACCCGCCAGTCGTCGGGGGTGAACAGGCCGCCGGCGAGGTCCCCCGCCAGATCCTCATGCAGGCTTCTTGCGGGGCCGGCTTCAAGCAGCTCCGCAGCGGCGCCGAACCTGGTCATACGGCGGCGAAGGGTTTCCAGCGCCGGCAGGTCATGCTGGCCGGCCACGAACAGGGCCCCCGACCGGTCGAGGGGGGGGCTGCGGGGGGCCAGGCGCTCGGCGAAGGCGGGCCACAGGTCCCTGGCGGCGCGAAGCAGCGGGAAGTGGGCTTCGGAGCCGGCGTCCAGGGCGGCCTCGAAGGCCGGCGCCAGCATGCCCGCCGCCACGCCCGAGGCGCTGCGCAGGCGGGCCTGGGGATCGTAGAGGGTCGTCTCCGCGCCCCGCCGGGCCAGCTCGACGCCGACGGCGAGGCCGAGGACGCCGCCCCCGACAATGGCGATGCGCGCGCCCTTCAAGGCGCCCGCGCGGGTGTGAGGACGATGGGAAGCGCCTGGGCGGCGGGAAGCCTGCCTAGGCCTCGTTGGCCGGGACGTTGCGGGTGCGGGCCTGCGCCCAACCCTGGGAGAAGTCCGAGGCGACGCTGGACTCCTGGAAGATCAGCACCTTGGTCTCGCCCTCGGCCTCGGGGTCGCTGCGGACCATCATGAAGGGGGCGTCGCTGGAGTCGGCCATCTGCTCGGCTTCGTCCGAGCGGGCTTCCATGAAACGATTGAGGAAGCTTCCGAACAGGCGAGCTTCCTCGCCTGATCCGATCGGCAGCCGCAGAACCACGTCTCCCATTCAAGCCCCCACCAACACAAGCGTGACAGACCTGTGAATGAGACTGGAGGGCTTCAGGTTCCAAGTCCAGCCGAATCCTTTTGCGGTGCAGCATTAACGATGCGGCGATGCAGCAAGGCCTCACAGCGGCTTGCCCCCCGGGGAATGGTACCGCCTCTCAGGCTTGAACTGAGGACCTCCGGTTCCACAAACCGGCGCTCTAACCAACTGAGCTAAGGCGGCGCACACCGCGCGGGTCGCGCTGGGACCCCGGGTTCTAACCATCCGATCCCTCGGGATCAAGCGGCGGGAATCCCGGCGGGACGGCGGAAAAGAAAAAGCCGCCCCGGGCGAACCGGAGCGGCGATCTCTTGCAGTCAGGACCGGCTGTGAAGCCGATCAGCCGCCGAGGTTGAAGGTGATCGGGATGGTGATCATCCCGCCTTCGACCGCTTGGCCGTTGTCTTCCTGCGGACGCATCTTGAACAGACGCGCCATTTTCAGTGCGGCGTCGCCGAAGCCGAAGTCGTCCGGAGATTCCGAAACGATGCTGCAGCCTTCGAGCGTGCCCTTGGCCGTAACCGCGCACTTCATCGAAACCTTGCCGGTCTTTTCCAGACGCTGAGCCCGTTCCGGGTAGTACCGGGCGAGGTCGTCGGCGTTCGGTCGGGACTGCCACCGCGGCTGGGTAATGATGTGCGGCGGCGGCGGCGCGGGAGGCGCAGCCGGCGGCGCGGGAGGCGGCGGCGGCGGCGCCGGACGGGCCGGCGGCAGTTCGATCGGCGGCGGAGCCGTCACCCCGATGGGGGGCGGAGCCGTCGCGATGTGCGGCGTGATCTTGGGCGGCGGAGGCGGAGGCGGCGTGTTAGGCGGCGGCGGAGGAGGCGGCGGCGGCGGAGGCGGAGGGGGCGCTGGCTTGAGCAGCGACACCTTCACCGCGTCGTCGTGGTACTCCTTGTACTTCATCTCGATCTTGGCCTTCCAAAGATAGAAGACCAGGGCCGCGTGGACCACGATCGAGATGACGATCGCTACCGTCTTGCCCTTACTCTTTTTATTCCGCGGTGCGTCCCAAAGAGGGTCGTATTTGTGCTCTTCGGGAGCGGTCTGCTGTTGCTCAGCCATGCTTCCTCCCGTTAGCCCCCAGGCCGCTTGTTGTCTTCACCGATGAGCGCGACGCTGTAGAAGCCCTGGTCCTGCAATTCATTCATGACGTTCATGAACTCGCGATAGAGGGTCTGCTTGTCGGCCCGGATGAAGATCCGTTCTTTTTCAGGCTCGCGCTTGCCCTTCAGCTGCAGGCGAAGATCGTCGCCCATAGTGGAAAGCGAGGTCCGCGAGTTCATCAGATAGATCGACCCGTTCGGTTGGATCGAAATATAGATGGGCTTAGGCGGATTTTGGGCAGGCGGCGCGACGGCGGGCGGCAGTTCAATCGGCACCGACACGGTGGCCAAAGGCGCGGCCACCATGAAGATGATCAGCAGCACCAACATCACGTCCACGAAGGGGGTGACGTTGATCTCGCTGTTCTGCTCGATATGGAACCGAGGATCGCCAGCGGGGCCTGCGAGTTTGGCGCCCAAGGATCACGCTCCTCTGTCGAGCTGCCGCGAAATGGCGTTCATCAGCTCGGCCACAAAACCTTCAGACCGCGTGCCGTAACCGGAGATGCGGGTCTGGAAGTAGTTGTAGCAGATAACCGCCGGGATGGCCGCGAACAGGCCGATACCGGTGGCCAGCAGAGCCTCGGCGATACCGGGAGCCACGACCGCCAGGTTGGTGGTGTTCGTGTTCGCGATGCCGATGAACGAGTTCATGATCCCCCACACCGTGCCGAACAGGCCGATAAACGGCGCGGACGAACCGATAGTGGCGAAGAAGGTCATGCCGCTCGAGAGGCGCTTGGCCAGCGACGCTTGGACCGCCGACACCGCGCTCATGGCGCGGTTGATGGTGGAGTCGCGGTGCTCGCCGCCGACAGCCAGACCCGCTTGGCGGGACAGCTCGACTTCGCCGGAAGCCGCGGCGGCCATGTCGGCCAGCGGATTGCCTTCGAACTCTTCGGAGGTGGCGATGCGGTTGATGTCCGTCACCGAGCGAGCGGTACGGAAGGCTTCGACGAAGCGGTCCGAGGCGCGGTTCAGGCTGGAGAACTCGAGGATCTTGATGATCAGCAGGGTCCAGGTGAGGACCGAGCAGAGCATCAGGCCGATCATCACGGTCCGGGGGACCGGGGTGGCGTCGAT
>CANJID010000097.1 GCA_947474395.1 Caulobacterales bacterium | reverse complement strand
GGAGACCCGATCAACGGCCTCGCGCTTGAATGCGTCCGGGAAAATCCGGCGCTGACGACGTTCCATCCGACACTCCTCTCCAGCTCCGAAAAGCTAGCATGGGTGTCCACTGAAACGAGGGAGGATCACTTCAAGTCGCGTCGGAATCGCTTGGTCGCGGCTAGGGCGCGCTGACCACACCTCAACGCGGAGGCTGGGCCTCCTCGGTTTTCTCGGCCCGATCCGCGTCTGTTCTTTTGAACGCGCCTAATGTGACTTGTCTGTAGGTCCAGGCGCCGACCGCCCCCTAAGCAGCATCGCCACCGAAACCACGATTACCACCGCCATCCCGAAGCTCGGCACCAGCAGGGCAGTCGCCGGCGAGCCGCCCATCTTGGCGACGGCGGGCATGGCGTTGAGGGTGGCGACGCCGCCGAGGTTGCCGAGGGTGCTGATGGCGCCGATGGCCGCCGCGGCCCGGCCGCCGGAGAAGTACCGCACCGGCAGGGTCCAGAAGCAGGAGATGGCGAGGGAGATGGCCGGAATGCCCACCATCAGCGACGCCAGCTTGATCCAAACCCCGCCGCCGACGGCGCCGATGCCGTAGCTGACCACGCCCAGCGTCCCCAGGACCAGAAGCCCGAGCAGGGTGGCGCGATAGGTCTTCAGCCGCCGCGGGATGATCAGCAACAGTATGACGTCGAAGGCCCAGGGGATGGCGACGAGGAGGCCATTCATCTTCCCGCTAAGCTTGAACTCCGAATAGACGGTCGGAGCCCAGTAGATGATGCCATAAAGCGACCCAAGCAGGACGGCGTAAAGCAGGCCAAAGCCCACCACCCGCCAATTCAGGATCGCCCCCAGGCTATGGCCCTGCTCGCGCGAGGTCTCCGGATCCTCGGCAATCATGGCCTCGACCCGGGCCTTCTCGCCATCGTTGTAGAAGCGAGCATCGGACGGCCGATTGGGCAGATATCGAAGTACGAGGACGGTGGTGATCAGGGGCGCGAGGCCGGTCGCGATGAAAATCCATTGCCAGCCCGCCAGACCCATTACCCCATTCAAATCGAGCAGCATGCCGCAAATGAGGGCGCTCAGTCCGTTGCCCAGCGCGCTGCCGAGCGTGAGGATACCCATGGCGCGCGCTCGCTCCCGCTGCGGGAACCAGAGGGTGAGGAAGAAGATCTGCGCCGGATAGAGCCCCGCCTCGGCCGCCCCGAGCAGGAAGCGCAGCGCGTAGAAGCCTGTGGCGTTGCTGGCAATGGCGAGCAAAAGCGTCGTCACGCTCCAGGTCAGCATGATGCGGGCGAACCAGATCCGCGCCCCATATCGGTAGGCCGCCATGGCGCTGGGGATTTCGAAGGCGACATAGCCGAGGTAGAAGAGCGACGATCCGAGCGCGAAGGCCGCCTCAGTGAGCCCCAGGTCGCTCCTCATGCCGAGCTTGGCGAAGCCGACATTGGTGCGGTCGATCGTCGAGATGATCAGCAGCGCGACCATCAGGGGCATGATGCGCCACAGGGCGCGGTCCATCAGTTCGCGGTCAGTCGCCGGCGTCGCCCTGCTCCCCGACATCCGCGTCACGCCGGAATCACGAGGGGGTCGATGTAGTCGGCGGCGTTCGCCACCCAGCCCTTCTGAATAAAGTCCCGCCGGGGCGGCGCGAAGATATCCATCAGCACGTGACGCCCCTCCCCCACCCCCTCGGTGGTATGGATCAGATGCGGCGGGATCAACAGCATCGATGCAGGCCCAGCGGGCAGATGCACGTCGTCGCGCCATTGGTCCGCGTCCGGCCCCCAGGGCGCGCGGAGGTGATGCAGGTAGTCGCCCTGGATCGCCAGGGTCGCCTGCTCGAAATCGGTGTGGGCGTGGGGGCTGAGGGCGTTGCGGTCACGCGCCCCGTCGTAGAGCACCAGGTTGATGCTCATGGTCGCGCTCTGCAGGAAGCGGATACGGCCGTTGGTCGGTGGCGGCTGCAACTCGGCGATCGGGAAGATTTGCACGCCCTTCGCCCCGCCGGCGCGGACGAAGGGCTCGCCGACCGCCTTTACCCGGGCGTCGCGGAGGGCCGGCGCATTGACGGCCTGCATCGGGTCGAGGTCGGCCCGCTCGGTCGCCAGCACCAGCACGATCCCGGGCACGTGCAGCTCCACCGAGACGCGGCCCGGCGGCGCCACGACCAGGGCCGCGTCCGGAATCTCGACCGTCTCCGAGCCCAGCGCCAGCGTCCCACCGGCGTCAGGGAAGTAGAGGATGGTCTCTTCGGCGCTGGAGATGGACGCGGCCGTCCCGTCGAGGTCGAACCACTCGGCGATGAAGGTCTGGCCGATGGCGAACCGGCGCGCCCTCGTGGCGCTGTCGAACTCCACCAGCTGGGCGCCGTTCGGCAGGAGGGTGTTCGACATCCTCTTATCCTCCGCCGTAGGATTCTTCGGCGGCGCGCCTGAACTGACGCGCCAGCTCGAACGGGGGCGCGGAGACGGCATACTGAATGCCGCCGAGCCTTGCGACTGGCTGCGCTTTGGCCGTTAGGAAGTAGCCGTCCGCGTCGAGGTAGCTCTCGTGGATATGCATGCCCACGACCCGCCCGAACGTGACATGGGTCGGCACCTCGGAAGGACCGTCGCCGAGCCGAACAATCCGCTCGACGGTGCACTCCAAATTGACCGGCGACGCGGCGACCCGCGGCGGGCGGACCTTCAGGCTCGGCGCTTTCTCGAGCCCGGCGAACTCGAACTCATCCATTCCTTCAGGCAGAGGCGTGGAAGTGGCGTTGACCTCATGGATCAAGTCGAGGGTCGCCAGGTTGTAGACGAACTCCCCAGTCGCCTTCACGTTCGTCAGCGTGTCCTTCAGCTGCCGGTCCTCGGGGGTATTGCAGGAAAAGGCGATGATCGGCGGCAAGCTCGAAATCAGCGCGAAATAGGAAAAGGGCGCGAGGTTCGGGCGCCCGTGTATATCCACCGTGCTGATCCAGCCGATCGGACGGGGCGCGATGATCGCGTTGAAGATGCCGCGCCTGAAAGTCTCGTCCCGCTCCGGATCGATAAACTTGACGCCATCGCCAGTCGACATGCTGCCTGCTTCCCCCACCCGACCCAGCCAGCCGTCCCTAGTTGCTCACGCGCACCATGGACGAACCCCGCACCTGGCGCAGCTTGGACAGCGGTGCGTTCCGCCTACCGGAACGAACCCGCCCGCCGGCAGATTTAGTATTTGAATCGCAGGCCGACCATAAGGCGGCGTCCGATTAGGTCATAGGGGTCGCCGGCAGAGCCGCCGAACGGCTCCGCCAGCCAACCACGGATGCGATCCTGGGCGAAAGGCTTGGGCCGGCGTTTCACCATCTGAAACGTGGACGTGAAAACCTAGCGCATTCAGTGGAATGGACGCCGCCAAACGATGCGATCAGGGCCTGGCGACCCGCCGGCGGCGTCGCGGCCACGGCCGCTTCATTGACTCGGCTCCCGGCCCTGACCCATGCTTCGCAGGCACGCTGTTTGCGAAACCTCGATACCAGCCTGGGGATTTCTCAAGCAACCCTGGAACTTGGCTCACGGTCCCGGTGTAGGCCACGCCTGACTGAAAATTCGATTTCACATGTCGTATGAAGCAGTCCAGTCCGTCGCGCGAGCCTTCAAGATCTTCGGAATATTGAACCGTACCGGCACCGCCACCGTGCGGGAGCTGCACAGCGAAACCGGCATTCCCAAGCCCACGATCATCCGTCTGCTCGAAACGCTGATGGCCGAGGGCTATGTCTATAAAGACCACCGCATGGGCGGCTATCAGATAACTGCCAAGTCGAGCGTGCTCGGGGCCGGTTTCCACGGCGCGCCCCTGGCCATCGAAGCGGCGCGGCCCTGGGCCATCGACCTGACCCGCCAGATCAAGTGGCCGACCGCGGTCTGCACCCTGCACAATGACGGGGTGATCATCCGCTACAGCACCATTCCCGACAGCCCGATCTCGCCGTTCCATTCATCGATCGGCATGAAGCTGAGCCTGGCGCGGCGATCCCTCGGCCTGGCCTACCTCGCCTTCTGCCCCGACGCCGAGCGCGCGGCGCTGATCAAGCGGCTCGAAGCCTCGCCCGACGCGGAGAACCATTTCCCCGACCCGCGCGTCCTGACCGAGATCATCGAACAGACCCGCCAGAGGGGCTTCGCCGAGCGGGACTTCGGCGTCGAGCCCCGCTCGTCGGGGACGGTCGCCATGCCGTTGATGCTCAACGGCCGGGTGCTGGCGACCTTCGGCGTCACCTATTTCCGCTCCGCGATCGCCGAGCGCGACCTGACGGCCCGGATCGTGGAGCCCCTGCGGACCGCAGTCGCTAACATCGAGCGGGAGATCGCCCAGCTCGGCGCCGTGCGCGAGCAGACCTCGGGCGGCTAACGGCCGCAAGCGGGCCCCGGTGGTTAACGTGCGGCCAATAGCTGGGACTTACTGACCTTGATACTGGCTTGGATCCTCTCCGGATGGATCGGCAGGACCGGAGGCTGGTTCACCACCATCTTGACCCAGAGCGTGTCCCCGTCCTTGAAATAAGACGTCTCCTTCGCCTTGCGCAATGCATCCAGGCTGGACTGTTGCGTTCCGGAGGCTGCCTTGGTGAAACCCGGCATTTTGAATATGACCCAGGAGCCGAGGTCCATTTCACTCATGCCGAGATCCACTTCCGGCCTTTCGGTTTTGACTTCGATTTCGGCGCCGGAACGCACCGTGCTCTGGCTGCCCGTGACGTGAAATTCCTTGCCGTCGCGGATAAGCACGACGGGCTTTGGCGGAGCGGCAGGGGCGGCCCGAGCGGCGGGGGCGGCCCGACCACCGGCCGTCTGGGGGACCAGGAGCGCCCTGAACGCCTCCTGGCGAGAGGTCCGTGTGCCTTTGAAGTCGATCGCTGCTGAGGGACCCGCAAAATACGGGAGCCCGACGTCACCCGTGCACACGGCGGCGTTCCAGGTGGGCTCGATCTTGCAGGTCTTGTCGGTGGCGACGCTGTCGTTCTCACCGTTGTTGAGAATGATTTGGGAATTGCGAACGCCGGTTACCGAACCGTCCAGATCGTGGATCGACGATGTCCGGTAACCCAGGCCGCCTCGGTTGTCGTTGTCGAACCTGGCATCGTACTTCGGAAAATAGACCGGCTTGGCATTGACGAATGTCGCACGCTCGATGGTGCTCGCGGTCGTGACCCCCGCGCTCGTGTACAGCAGCCAGGAAAGCGCGCCCGTCTTTCGAACGGCGTTGTCCTGGAAATTGACGAACTTCGTGTCCGCTACTTCATTTCGGTAATCGTAGTATTCGTAGCCGCGGATGGGGAAAT
Organism: Caulobacterales bacterium; assembly: GCA_947474395.1. Lineage (GTDB taxonomy): Bacteria > Pseudomonadota > Alphaproteobacteria > Caulobacterales > Caulobacteraceae > CANJID01. The sequence continues at coordinate 785 of CANJID010000097.1, read as the reverse complement.
CCGGAATTTTGGGCTTCGGCAGGCTGCGGCCATAGGCGATTTCCGCCGGCGTGCCCGGATTGCCTTTGTTGTCGCTTTCTCCGACGAACAACGAATGCGTCAGCAGCGAGTTGTACTTCTGGTTGCCTAAATCACCACCCGATTGCGTGAGACCAATGGCGTTGTCGGCAAATTTGAGGTTGCTGAACACATATAGCGCACCTCGACCCCAAAGACCGCCATTACGGTTCTTGTAGCTGGTCAGGTTATCAAGATGCGTTTCCACCATCTTGCCGTCGAGGTCAGCGGGATTTGCCACCGGCGTGTAAAACGTGCCGGCCATGACGAAAGTGTTGTCCTGTTCGATGTTCCGGTCGAACATGTACCCGTCGAAGTTGGAATGGGCCACGTTGTCCTTGAATTCGCGCAGCGGCATTCGGCGCGGCCAAGTTGCTTTACTGATCTCGCTATCCTTGAACGCGCCGTTGGGATGTTCGGGTATCGACAACCAGAAGCCGGCCTGGTCGGAACCCGCCGCCACGTTGCCACGATAGGTGTTGTCCGGATTGGTGATCCAGAAGCTCGCCGCCGTGTTGTCGGAAGGCAGCAGGGTGTCCTTGCCGGAGAAGCTGACACTCCTGAGGGCGCCACGCTGCTGCCCCTTCGGAAGGTCGAGATCTCCGTTGGCGGCGAGGTTTTGGGGCACGCAATCCTTTGTCGGATGACACTTGGTCTGGATGGCCAGGTTGTTGAGGATCTGGTTGCCGTGCTCGATCCCGTCTTCCATGAAGAAGCAGTGACCCACG
>CANJID010000096.1 GCA_947474395.1 Caulobacterales bacterium | reverse complement strand
TGGCGAGCTTCTGGATCACCAATCCGGACAACACCTATCGTGGCAACGTGGCGGCGGGTTCCGACCAGGCCGGCTTCTGGTTGTCGATGCCCGAACATCCCAACGGCGCGTTCAAAGATAGCGAGATCAGTAAAGCAACTTGGCCGCGCCGGACGCCGCTGCGCGAATTCAAGGACAACGTGGCCCATTCCAACTTCGACGCGTACATGTTCGACCGGAACATCAGTGCAGAAGACAACACCTTCGGCATGGCCGGTACGTTTTACACGCCGTTGGAAAAAAATCCCGCTGACCTCGACGGCAAGATGGTGGAAACGCATCTTGATAACCTGACCGCCTACAAGAACCGCAATAGCGGTCTTTGGTCTCGAGGTGCGCTATTTGTGTTTAGCAACTTCAAATTTGGCGACAACGCCATTGGTCTCACGCAATCGGGCGGTGAATTCGGCAACCAGAAGTACAACTCGCTGGTGACGCATTCGTTGTTCGTCGGAGAAAGCGACAACAAAGGCAATCCGGCCACGCCGGCGGAAATCGCCTATGGCCGCAGCCTGCCGAAGCCCAAAATTCCGGATTTCCCCATCCGCGGCTACGAATACTACGATTACCGCAACGAGGTGGCGGACACGAAGTTCGTGAATTACCAGGACAACGCCGTGCGAAAGACAGGGGCGCTGTCCTGGCTGCTGTACACGAGCGCGGGGGTCACGACCTCGAGCAGCATCGAGCGTGCGACATTCGTCAATGCCAAGCCGGTGTATTTCCCGAAGTTCGATGCCAGGTTCGACAACGACAACCGGGGCGGCCTGGGCTACCGGACCTCGTCGATCCACGACCTGGACGGTTCGGTGACCGGCATTCGCAACTCCCAGATCTTGATCAACGACGGCGAGAACGACAGCGTCGCCACCGACAAGACCTGCAAGATTGAGCCCACCTGGAACGCCGCCGTGTGCACGGGTGACGTCGGGCTCCTGTATTTTGCGGATACCTCAGGAACGATCGGCTACACCGGCACACGGACCTCTCGCCAGGCCAGGCTCAGTGGGCTCCTGGGGGGCGGTGGTCGGGCCGCCCCTGCCGCTACTCGGGCGGCCGCCCCTGCCGCCCCTGTCGCTCCGCCAAAGCCCATCTCGCTTATCCGGGACGGCAAGCAATTTCACGTCACGGGCAGCCAGAGCACGGTGCGTTCCGGCGCCGAGATCGAAGTCAAGACCGAACGGCCGGAACTGGATCTCGGCATGAGTGAAATGGACCTGGGCTCTTGGGTCATATTCAAGCTGCCGGGTTTCACCAAGGCAGCCTCCGGAACGGAACAGGGCAGCCTGGATGCATTGCGCAAGGCGAAGGAGACGTCTTATTTCAAGGACGGGAACACGCTCTGGGTCAAGATGGTGGTGAACCAGCCTCCGGTCTTGCCGGTCCATCCGGCGAGGATTCAATCCTTTATCAAGGTCAGCCGGTCGGCCTCCACGGTCGCAACGCGATAGTGACCTGCCCAATACCTGCAACGCGACGGTGCGTTGCAGGTATTGGCCGCCCGTAACCACCGGGGTCCGGTTGCGCTTCTAAAGCACTCCACAAGACCGATCGGCTCAACCGCCCCGCGCCCCCCGGCGCGGGGCGGTTTTGTGTTTGCCACGTGATCACGGCGGCGACCCTGCCCAAGCCTCTGGGCGGCCGGCACATCTACCCGAAAGGTCCGCGACCGGGCGTCCTACGCCTTTGCCCTCGTCCCGGTGGGGCGGTGATCCAGAAGAACGGCTCGGGCCGGGTTGCGCTGGGGGGCGTGGCGCACAAGCCGTGGCGCATCGAGGCCGCCGAGGCCGAGCTGCCCCACGGCGCCCGCCCGACGACGGAACGGCTGCCGGTCGGCGCCAAACCCACAGCTGAGAATGCGTTCAAGGTGAAGCTGGCCGAGCGGACCCTCGCCGCCGTGCTCGCCAAGGGGAGGGGGCCTGAGCCAGGAGGTTCGACACCCCCGCCACCACCAATCCCATCGATCAGATGAAGATCGTCGGCCGCCCGCCGACCGGATCGATGGGCCGCTGAAGACCATCGGCACGGCGCCCTACGTCAATGACCGGCACGACGCGGTCGCCGACCAGGCCCACGGCTTCGTGGCCGGCGCCGCCATAACAACAAAACCGCCCCGCGCCGGGGGGCGCGGGGCGGTTGAGCCGATCGGTCTTGTGGAGTGCTTAGAACCGGAAGCGGAAGCCGCCGGTGAAGTTGCGGCCGATGGTGTCGTAGAGACTGCCGTTGGCCGGATAGACGCCGAAGAACGCCAGGGTGCCGTTCTGCGGCGGGTCCTTGTCGAGGAGGTTGTTGATGGTCAGGAAGCCCTCGTAGCGCCGATCGGGGCCGAACTTATAGTTCACCGACAGGTCGCTGTAGAAGTAGGAGGGCACGGTGTTCGGCACCTGCCCGTTCCCCGTGGTGTTGGGGTTGATCAGGATGTTGGCCGGGTAGGGAGTGCCGTCGAAATCGACGTTGGCGTTCAGGCGGCCCTTGTTGATGAAGCGGGTCTGCCAGTTGATGGTCAGGCCGCCGTTCGTGTAGTTGAGGTTCGCGGTGCCCTGCCAGTCGGAGTTGCCGCCCCCCCCGCCGACAAAGCTGCCGCTGTTGTTGCCGACGGTGCAGCCGATGCTGGTCGCCGCCCCGGTCGGGATGCCGCAGTTCTTCCGCATCGCGTTCATCAGCACGCGGAAGGTCAGGACATCGCCCCGGCCGTCCCAGATCTTGCTCAGGGGCAGGCGATAGCTCGCTTCGATGTCGAGGCCGTTGTTCTTGGTCCCGCCGGTGTTCACCGGGCGGCTGAAGACCTGAATGATCGGCCCGATGGTGTTGCCGGCGCCGAAGCTCGACGGGTCGCTGTTCCGGACGATGAACTGGCAGTAATAGGTCTCGCCTTGGAAGCAGGCGTTCACCGCGCCGACGGTGCCGATCGCCTGCCGGACGATGATGTTGTAGTAGTCGAACGAGAAGCTGAACCCTTCGACCCACTTGTTCCAGGTCGGCTGGTAGACCGTGCCGATGGTGAAGGTGTCGCCCGTCTCGGGCCCGAGGGCCGGGTTGCCCTGGGTTAGGGTCACCGCGTTGGGGTTGCTTTCGCTGTTGCCGGTGGTTCCGCGGCGGAAGGGGTCGGTGACCGCGCCGTTGCTGACCGCCCCGCCGGCGAACAGGTTGCCCAGGTTCGGCGCGCGGATGTCTTTCGACTCGGTCGCCCGGATGCGCAGATCCTTGTACCGGTAGACGATGCCGACCTTCCAGTTCAGCTGTCCGCCGCCGAACTTGTAGTCGGCGTAGCGGACCGCGCCGTTCAGGTCCAGGCTGGTGGCGAACGGACTGTTCGCCAGCAACGGCACCAGGGCTTCGCCGTAGACTTCCTTCACGTCCAGCGACACCGGGCCGAAGCCGCCCTGGTTGGCCGCCGACCAGCCCGCGCGGGTGCCCCGGGTGATCGCGCCTGAGAGCGGCACGTTGTAGGTCAGGATCGGGGTGACGCCGGCGACGTAGCCGAGCGCGCCCGGGGTCGCGCCGATATAGGATTCGGAGATCTTGTCGGCGACGCCTCGGGTCCATTCCCGGCGGTACGCGCCGCCGAAGCCCACCGAGACCGGGCCGGCCCAGGTCTTGAAGGGCTCGCCGCGGAGGTTGAGCTCGACGACGTCCTGCTTCGTGGACTGGGTCAGGAACGAGCCGCCGTCGGCGGAACCGCTCTCCAGCCAGTAGACCTGGGCGTCGGTCAGCGCCCGCTCGCCCATGACGTTGACCGGCACGCAGGCGTTGGTCGGGCTGGTGATGGTGCTGCGGCAGATCGGCGTGCCGGCCGCCGGCAGGCCGGCGCCGCCGGGGCTGGCCACCGCATCGACCGACTGGAACAGGTTCTCTAGGCGGAACAGGTCCGTCGCCCCGGTCTTCCGGTGGGAAATGCCGCGGGTGTAGTAGGCCGAAGCCTTCCAGTCGGAGCCCGCCAAGTTGAACGTGCCGTCGATGCCGGTCGCGAACCGCAGCATCGAGGTTCTGTTGTGGTTCGTCGACATCTGCCAGTCGGGGCTGAGGCGGGCGACGGTGAGGAAGGCGGTCGCGGGCCCGGTCAGCTGGCCGGTCGCCGGGTTGACCAGGTTCTGGCGGGTGACGCCGGCGCCGGCCATCGCCGCGCGCAGGGCCGCGTCGGCGTAGACGTTGTCCTCGAAGATCAGGAAGTTGCCGTAGGACGGCGGGCTTTCCACGATTCCGGGGTAGTCCGCCTTGTTGGTCCCGTACATGGCGCTTGCCCAGACGTTCCAGTCGGGGGTCAGGTCATAGCCCGCGCGCAGGAAGGCGTTGCCGCGCTTGGAGCCCGGCACGTTGTTCAACAGGCGGCCCAGGTTCCGGTCCTGGGGCAGGCCGCCGCCGACCATGACGGTCTGGGTGGGGGTCGGGCTGCCGGCCGGGTAGGTCAGGTTGGTCCCGTAGGGGAAGGGCGCGGTGGTGTTCGAGCCGGTGAAGTAGCGGCCGCGGAGCGCGGTGGCGCCGCCGGTGATCAGGCCGCCGGAAGACATGTTGGACGGCATGGTCGGCCCGGTGATGATGCGCGTCGGGCAGGCGGTCGAGGTCTGCGGCAGCGGGCAGTTGACGTTGGCCATCGTCGTGTTGTCGGAGCGGGCCCACTCGCGGTTGGAGAAGTCGAGGCCGTCCATGGAGACGTATTCGGCCGAGGCCACCACGTGGCCGCGGCCGCCGGCGAAGCCCCGGCCCACCGCCAAGGAGATCGCTTTCTGCCCGTTGTCGCCGCGGGTGGTGATGGCCCCGCGTACTTCGCCCTTGATGCCGGTGAACTTGCTGTCGAGGACGAAGTTGACGACGCCGGAGAGGGCGTCCGAGCCGTAGGCGGCCGAGGCGCCGCCGGTCACCACGTCCACCCGCTTCACCAACTGCTGCGGCAACATGTTGGTGTCGACTGCGCCCGCCGAGCTGCCGTTGAAGCCGGTGTTCACGATGCGCTGGCCGTCGATCAGGGTCAGGTTGCGGGTGATGCCCAGGCCGCGCAGGTTCAGGAAGCTCCCACCCGCGCCGGCGCCGGCGCCGAAGCCCGTCGACTGGGCCACGAAGGACGACTTGAACTGAGGCAGCTGGTTGATGGCGTCCGACAGGCTGCTGGGCGCTGTCATCTGCATCTGTTCCTGGGTGACCACGGTCACCGGGGTCGGCTGTGCGAAGCCGTTGGTGATGACGCGCGAGCCGGTGACGACCACCTCTTCCGCGGCAGCCGCCTGTTGGGCGAGCGCGGCAGGCGCGTAGGCGACGGCGAGAAGCGCCGTCGAGCACAAGGCGAGCGACTTGATGGAACGATTTGACATGATTCCCCCCGGGGTCCAGCTTTTTACGAGCGCAGTTTTAGAACTAGTGTGTACCCCACATCGCGCCTAGACGAGGGACCGACCTCACTTGCTTCAACCGACATTGCGGTTCTTGTTGCCTAACTAAAACTTAGGCAAACTGTGTCGAGATCGCCTCCGCCGTTCACCGCAATCAAGGCCAGAGACCCCTCTTGTTACGCGATTAGGATGCTCTGATCGGAGTAGGAAGCAAGGAACCGGAGCGCCCATTCCGCTAGGTGGAACGCCAGACGGAACGCGCCACGTCGAACCGGTGGGACCTGCCCCCCCCTCCACAGTGACGGCCATTAGGCTACCCCTGTGTCCGAAGTCAACAACGCTTAGGTCAGGCTTAATGCCTTTTTGGATTTCACCTTAGGCGCAAGTCCGCGAAGGCTTGGCGGGAGGATTTCAAGAAGCTGGCGAGGCTGAAGGCCGTTCAATTCGTGTGGGGAGGCTCGCCATAGGCAAAGGGCGCATCCGCTCCCTCGACGCCAGCCGCGCCCGCGCCGGCCCGGGGGTGATCGCCGTGGTCACGTGGCAAACACAAAACCGCCCCGCGCCGGGGGGCGCGGGGCGGTGGAGCCGATCGGTCTTGTGGCGTGCTTAGAACCGGAAGCGGAAGCCGCCGGAGAAGTTGCGGCCGATGGTGTCGTAGAGACCGGGGTTGGCCGGAAAGACGCCGTAGAACACCAGGCTGCCGATCTGCGGCGGGTCCTTGTCGAAGAGGTTGTTGATGGTCAGGAAGCCCTCGTAGCGCCGATCCTTGCCGAACTTATAGTTCACCGACAGGTCGCTGTAGAAGTAGGACGGCACCATGTTCGGCACCTGCCCGTTGCCCTGAGTGT
>CANJID010000095.1 GCA_947474395.1 Caulobacterales bacterium | reverse complement strand
TCCGTACGACCGTCTCCACCACCAACATCCCCGATCCCGATCGTCTGGAGGAAAACCCAGACTATCGCGCTTAAACCATCGGAATGAGGGGTCCCTCTTCGACGCCGATCACCCCGCTAAGGGGGTCCCTGTTGCACGCCGATCCACAGACAATGCGAGCAGCTATGGCAGGTTGGACCTCCAGACGGGCGGATGGGCCGTCTATCTGGGGAATGCCGGCTTAGGCTGGAGGTCAGGTTGAGCGAAATTCGGATTGAGGGCGAACCCACCGCGAGGTTCAAGGTCTATAGGGTCAACTTGGCCAATAAGCCTCACGGTGAGCCTATGGCGGCATACAACACAGCCAGCGAGGTTGTGGACTTCTGTAGAAAGCGTGCCGACCGTCGATATAAAATCGAGGTCAAACGCGCTTTCATGTCACTAATAGAGTTCAATGAATGGGTTGACCGGGAAGTTCCTAGATGAATATCCGTAGCGGTTCATACTGGAGAACTGCTTTTCTTGTCGGGAACTAAGCCATCAACGTAGGGCGTGAAGGAGGTGGGGAAATAGTGGAAGCCCGGAGGGGCTAAGTTTCTTCCGCCCCGATCAAATGCATCATAACGCCTAAGTCTAACTTCAGCGAGTGTGGCTACTGCTTCCTGGCCTATCTGAGCGGCAAAGGCATTTTCAATAGCCTCAAGCTCCCGGCGCTCGTCATCATATTGTTTGCCATACTTTTCGCGGCCAGCTTCACTGTTTGCCTCAGCGGAAAGAAAGGATGATGTGCAGCTACCCTCCAAAAGGGACATATAACTCAGCCAATCTGCCCGCAATTCCTTCGCCATGGCCTCAGTATATCTCTGTTTGGCAATCAGGCTTGAGAACCATGAACTCATCAAGTTGCGATATATGTAAGCGTTCCGACCTCTGATTGCGTCGGGCAAGTCAGGGTTTTTTTCTAATCTGTCTTCAAAGTCAATCTGAGCCTTTCTTACATTTTCCTCGGTATATCTCTTAGCATCATACTGCTCGTCTCGCTTCCTATTGTCGCCAGCTTCGCGCCGCTGGCGTAAATTCAGGACTAGCCAGACTACTATTCCAATGATTGCCCAAGTAAGAATTTGTGTTGTGCTTGGCATCGCACCCACCCCAATTGAACATTTCAACCTCAAACCTATCATGCCACGCCAACCGAAGCGATCAAACGACACGCCTTGAGCGAAGGCGTTGTACCCGCAGGCACCTCTATGCGATCTGGGAACGGCGCGGCGTTGGACGACGCCTCGCGCTTGAAGTTCGATCTCACCCTCAAATTGTTGGCGGGAGCCTGCTGAGATAACGGGTTAGGGTGGCGGATCGGGTGGGGAACGACATGGCGCAGGAAAAGAGCGGCGAACTGAAGGCCGACGTGCGGCTGGTGATCGGGGCGGCGTCGGCCGGGACCCTGTTCGAGTGGTACGACTTCTACCTCTACGGCTCGCTGGCGAGCTTCATCACCAAGCAATTCTTCTCGGGCGTCAACGAGACCACCGGCTACATCTTCGCGCTGTTGGCCTTCGCCGCGGGCTTCGCGGTGCGCCCGGTCGGGGCCCTGGTGTTCGGGCGGATCGGCGACCAGTGGGGGCGCAAGAACACCTTCCTGGTCACCATGCTTCTGATGGGCCTCTCGACCTTCGTGGTCGGGCTTTTGCCCAGCTACAAGCAGATCGGCGTCGCCGCGCCCGTGCTGTTGATCGTCATGCGCCTGGTGCAGGGCCTGGCGCTCGGCGGCGAATACGGCGGGGCGGCGACCTATGTGGCCGAGCACGCGCCGCAGGGTAAGCGCGGCCTCTACACCAGCTTCATCCAGACCACGGGGACCCTGGGCCTCTTCCTCAGCCTGGTGGTGATCCTGATCGTGCGCACCGGAACCGGCGAGGACGCCTTCGGCGCCTGGAGCTGGCGCATCCCCTTCCTAGTGTCGATCGTGCTGCTGGCCGTCTCCATGTGGATCCGGATGAAGCTGCATGAGAGCCCGGTGTTCGCCAAGATGGCGGCCGAGGCGCGGACCTCGAAACAGCCGCTGGCCGAATCCTTCGGCCGCTGGCCCAACCTGAAGCTGGTGATCCTGGCCCTCTTCGGCTTGACCGCCGGCCAGGCGGTGGTCTGGTACACGGGGCAGTTCTACGCCCTGTTCTTCCTGGAGAAGATGCTGAAGGTGGACGGGGCCCTGACCAACATCCTGGTCGGCGTCGCCCTGGTGATCGGCACGCCGTTCTACGTGGTGTTCGGCGCCCTGTCGGACCGGATCGGGCGCAAGAAGATCATCCTGACGGGGTGCCTCCTGGCGGCCCTGACCTACTTCCCCCTGTTCAAGGCCCTGACCGCCGCCGCCAACCCCGCGCTCGCGGCGGCCGTGGCGAGCGCGCCCGTGACCCTGACCGCCGATCCGGCCGACTGCTCGGTGCAGTTCGATCCCGTCGGGAAAAAGGTCTTCACCTCCTCCTGCGACGTGGCCAAGGCCTATCTGGCCGGGGCGGGCGTCTCCTATGACAACAAGGCGGGGCCCACGGGCTCGGTCGCGGTCCTGAGGATCGGCGCTGTGGAAGTCCCCAGCTTCGCAGGGACGACCCTGCCTGCGGCGGAGTTCGCGGCCAAAAAGACCGCCTGGACGGCTGAAGCGGCGGCGGCGCTGAAGGCGGCGGGCTATCCGGCCAAGGCGGACCCGGCGGCGATGAACAAGCCCCTGACCGTGGCGATCCTCGCCCTCCTGATGATCTACGTCACCATGGTCTACGGGCCGATCGCGGCGGCTTTGGTGGAGATGTTCCCGGCGCGCATCCGCTACACCTCCATGTCCCTGCCCTATCACGTGGGCAACGGCTGGTTCGGCGGCTTCCTGCCCACCACCGCCTTCGCCATGGTGGCCGCCTCGGGCAACATCTACTTCGGGCTCTGGTACCCGGTGGCCATAGCGGTGATGACCCTGGTGGTCGGCGCCCTGTTCCTCAAGGAGACGAGGGGCGTGGACATCGAAGCGTGATCGAGCTCCTCAAGACCACGGACCCGGTCCGCCTGTCGTTCCTGCAGGCCGCCCTGGACGACGCCGGGATCGAAAGCTTGGTGTTCGACGCGGGCGCGCCCTGGCCGGGCGCCATCCCCGCCCGCCTGATGGTTGGCGATCACGACGCCGACCGGGCGCGCCGGGTGATCGCGGCTAATGGTCAGACCTGACGCCTGCCCCCCGCCCCCCGCCTCGACAACGGACAGGCGGGCCTGCAAGAGTGGGTCACATGTCACGTGCTCGCCTCATGAAAGCACTCCTGTTCGCTTCACTGGCGGCGGCCATGGCGTGCGGTCACGCGGGGGCCGCCACGGCGCCAGCTAAGGCCTCGGCAGCGCCGCGCCCCAGGCCGCCCCTAGTCGAACTAAAGGCTGGTGAGGCGCAACTTGAGAAAGAGGGCGGGACGTTCGTCGTGCCAGTCCTCATCAACGGCGTCCTCACTCTTAAGTTCACGCTCGATAGCGGTGCGTCAGATATCAGCGTCCCGTCAGACGTCGTATCGACGCTCATCCGAACGGGCACGATCCGCCCCGACGACTTCATTGGTCAGCAAACCTACATCTTGGCCGATGGATCGAAGGTGAAGTCACCGACCTTCCGCCTTCGAACCCTGACCGTTGGCGGCATCACACTTCAAAACGTCCTCGCCTCAGTCGCCGACACAAAAGGCAGCCTGCTCCTAGGGCAAAGCTTCTTGTCGCGGATCGGGTCCTGGTCGGTCGACAACAGCAGGCATGTACTAATTCTGAATGGCGTTAACGGTCAGCCTCGCTCTGAACCCACACCGCAGAAGCCTCCGTCACTGGAATTGGCAGCAACGCCGCTGGCTCCGCCGCCGGTGGCTGCAGCCACGGCTGACGGGCTTTATCAAGACAATGCCAGTTACCGCATATATTGGCCACGAGCTAACCAGGGGGAGGCTGAAGCTCAGAACGCGCTCGGGGAAATGTACGCCCAGGGCAGAGGAGTGCCGAAGGACAACGCTGCTGCGGTCTCGTGGTACCGCAAGGCGGCTGATCAGGGTTATGCCAGTGCGCAGTCCAACCTCGGTGTGATTTACTACGTAGGCGTGGGCGTGCCGAAGGACTACGCTGCCGCTGTCAGCTGGTTCCGCAAGGCGGCTGATCGGGGGCTTGCCGTCGCGCAGTACAACCTCGGTAGGATGTACGCCTACGGCAATGGCGTGACGAGGGACTACGCTGCTGCTGTCTCGTGGTACCGCGAGGCGGCTAATCAGGGGTATGGCTCAGCTCAGAACGACCTCACCAATCTTTGCGCGATCTACCCCACCACTAAAGGCTGTCCGTACCGTTAGCTTGACGCGTATGTCGAGCTAGCGGTCGGATCGCCCCACAGAGCCTCCCCGCCCCTTACGTCAGGCGCTTAACGGACCGCCCGCGCCAGGCCCGAGTAGCCCCAGCAGCTCATTGACCAGGGGCGTGGTGTCGATCTTGTCGCCGTCGGCGTTGGCGTGACGGAGCTGCACGCGGTCGCCCCACCGGCCCGGGTTCCACTTGGCCAGGAGCTTCAGCCGCGTATCGACGCGCAGCTTGTCCCTGGTCGGGTCGCACTCGCCGTTCGCGTCGGGGACGGCCCCGTCGGCGATCCGCAGGGCCTCCGCCGCAATCGCCTCCTCACCGAGCTCCCTCGCACGCGCGATACTTCGTGCAATGTCCTCGGACTGCTGGCCCCACCGCCACACGCTATCGTGGCTAGGCAAGCCCGGCTGGCGGCATATCTCAGCCAGGGGCACGCCCGACGCCAGCCGCTCGCAGATCAGGTCGACGATCTCCTGCCGCTCGACGACGGGGAACTTGAACGGTCGGCCCATGGGTTGGAACTCCGGCGCTGCATCGCAGAGGTGGCGTTATATTATAACGCATATGGCGATTGACAGCCACGCTTGAGCTTCCCAGGTCATGGGCTGCAGTTTTTAACGGGCGAGGAGAGACCATGGACGCACCACACGTCATCGCGACGCTGGCGGCGGCGGTGCTTCAGACCGTCGGCATACGCTCGGCCACCGAACAGCCGCGCTACACCGTGGTCGACCGTGTCGGCGGCATCGAGGTCAGGCGCTACGACGGTCGGATCGCCGCCGAGGCCCTCGTGGCCGGTGGCGAGGAGCGCGCGCGCAACGAGGGGTTCCGCCTGGTCGCCGGCTACATCTTCGGCGGCAACGCCACATCGACCCAGATCGCCATGACCGCGCCGGTCGCCCAGGCCCCCAAGGGCGAGCAGATCGCGATGACCGCGCCCGTGGCTCAGCAGCCCTCGGAGGGCGGCTGGCGCGTCCAGTTCTTCATGCCCGCCAAGTACACGCTGGAGAGCCTGCCCAAGCCCAAGGACGCGAGGGTGAGGCTGGTGCAGCTGCCGCCCCAGACCTACGCCGTCCTGGCCTTCTCCGGGAGCCGCTCTCCCAGGGCCGTTAAGGCTAGGCAGGGCCAGTTGGCCAGTGGCCTGGCCGCAAGCGCCTCCACCTCGGCCCCGATCTGCTACATCACCACGCTGTGCTCTCAACACCCGACGGCCGGCCGTTCAGCCTCGTCGTCGAAACCTACCGCAAAGAGGTCCTGGCCTTCCGATGAGCGAAACGATCTCCCGCGCCGAACTGCTCAAACTGATGGACGAGATCGGCGAGCGTCCCGACGCCGCCCAGTACCGCATGCTGTCCGATCTCGTCATGGACGACCCAGTCGCCCAATCCCTGGCCGGGATGGCCCCCTTCTCGCCGGAGTACCGCGAGGCGGCGGTCGGCCTCTATTACGACCTGCGCGGCCGCTCGGACGGCTATGACGCCGCTCGCGACGAGGCCAATACCGAGCCTCTGGCCAAGGACCTGTTCCGGGGTCCGTCGCCCTGGGGTTTCCAGGACCCCAACCTCGCGGCCGAGTTCCTGCATTGCTGGGGCCATATGATCCGGCGCCTGGAGCTGACGCCCGGCGCGGCTCAGTCGGTGCTGGAGTATGGGCCGGGGTCGGGCCAACTGATGCTGACCCTGGCGCGGCTGGGGGTGAAGGCGCACGCGGTCGACATCGACGTCACCGCGCTGGAGTCGATCCGCCAGCAGGCCAAGGCCATGGGGCTGGAGGTCGCGACCGAGCGGGCCGGATTTGGCGAGGGGTTCGACGGCCAGGTGTTCGACCGGATCGTCTTCTTCGAGGCCTTCCACCACGCGCTCGAGTTCGAAACCCTGCTGGCGCGGCTGC
>CANJID010000094.1 GCA_947474395.1 Caulobacterales bacterium | reverse complement strand
CCCTCTCCCCGGCGGGGAGAGGTCGAGCAGGCGTCAGCCTGCCGGGTGAGGGGGCTAGATGAAGCCGCACCACGCCGGCCCCCCTCACCCTCCCGCGCCGCTCCGCAGCGCGGGCCCCTCCCTCTCCCCACCGGGGAGAGGTGTGTGATTGCCTAACCCCGCCCGAGGAAGGGCATGCCGAGCGGCAGGGCGACGGCTTCGAGGATGTTCATCTCGTCGGGGATGCTCGCCATCAGCACGATGGTGCGGGCGATCTCGGCGGGGTCCATGGCGTTGCGGCTCGGCCCGCCCTTCACCTCGGGACCGAAGCCGGTGGCGGTGAAGCCGGGGTGCAGGACGCTGACCGCCACGCCGCTGTCGCGGCCGTCCAGGGCCATGGCCCGGGTCAGGCCGTCGAGCCCGTACTTCGACGCCACATAGGCGAAGGCGTTGGGCCGGGGCGACTTGGCCGAGATCGAGCCGATGGAGATGATGCGCCCGCGTCCCTGCGGCTTCATCAGCTTCAGGGCCTCGCGGCCGCACAGGAACACCGAGGTCAGGTTGGCGTCCATAACGCTATGCCATTCCTCGGCGCTGAGCTTTTCGATCGGGGTGTTGTGGGCGACGCCCTGGCTGTTGATCAGCAAATCCAGCCCGCCGAGTTCGCTGACGACCCGGGCGAACAGGGCCTCGACCGCCGCCTCGTCGGTCAGGTCCACGGCGATGGGGATGGCCACACCCCCGGCCGCCGCGATCTCGCCCGCCACCCCGGCCAGCTTGTCGGCGCGTCGCGCGGCCAGGACCACCTTGGCCCCCTCCGCAGCCAGGGCCCTGGCGATCGCCGCTCCCATGCCGGAGGAAGCCCCGCCCACCAGGGCCCTTCGGCCCTCAAGCTTGCCCATGATCGCAGCGCCTTTCCCGAAGTGGTCCTTCCCGCTCGCCAAAGCGCGGAACCGCGGGCTTTGCAAGCAGGGGCGTCACTGACCCTGCGAACCGGGGACGGGCGCGGCGAACTCGCTCAGGCTGCGGACCTGCCCGGCGGCCAGCATCTGCCCCGGTCTCAGCCCCGCCGGACAGGCGCCGAGCCAGCGGGAATCGATGACGATCTCCCCGTCCAGGACCGAGGCCGGCCGGGTCTGCAAGGTCACGCGGTAGTGGTGATGTTCGGCGTCGCCGCTCACCTCGGCGGTGAAGGTGGAGGTCTCCCTGGGCAGGGTGTCGACCGAGGTCAGGGTGAAGCCGGTGGCGGTCGTGGTCACCGTCCCCTTGGGCAGGTCGGCCGGGTCGATGGCCCCCAGGAGATTGACGAGCGCCCCGCGCAGGCCGGTCGAGGTGGCCGCGTCCACGCAGAGCTGGGTGGCGGGTCTGGGGAGGCCCTGGTTTGCGAGCGTCGCCAGTCCCGGCATGTTGGTCGAGCCGGTCGCCTCCCAGCCGCCGGGCTTGTACGGCGTGGGCGCCTCGGCGGCGAGGGCGGGCGCGGCGAGCAGGGCCAGGCAAGCCGCGAGGAGACCGGAGCGGCAGGCCCCCACGGCTACTTCTTCATCCGCATGACCATGCCGTTGCCCATGACCATGTCGCCGGGCTTGCGGTCGGCGGGGCAGGGCCCGGCCCATTTGGCCTCGATCACCATGTGGGTCTGGGCCAGGGCGGGGGTCGGGGCCGGGGTCATCTTCGTCACGCTCTCCACGCGGTAGCGGGTGGAGAAGTCGCCGGTGGCGGTCCCCGTGCTGGAGGTCGTGAAGCTGCCGACCTTGCAGGTCGAGGCGAAGCTCCAGCCCGCTGGCGTGCGGCTGATCGTGGACTGGGAGCACTTGCCGAGGGCGGACAGGTCCGTCCCCACGGCCGAATTCGCCTTCTCTGTCGCGGCGTCGGTGCACATCCTGATGACCTGGGGCTTGGCGCCGGTGGTCATGGTGATCTCCCACCAGCCGGCCTTGCGGGCCGGGATGGCGGGCGCCCCAAGTCCTTCCGCCGCGGTAGCAGGCGGGGCCGAAGCTCCCACGACCGAAGCGCAAACCAGCGCGAGAACGCATGGCGATCCACGGCCCATGGCGGCCCCTCCCCTGTCTCTGCCCCGCGAGCCTAGGACCGTTTCGGGCGGGGCGCCATCTGAGACCTGCCCCTCTCCCCACCGGGGAGAGGTGTGGTAGGAGCGATCCGTCACGGGACGGGGGAACGGCGACATGATCCATCTGAGCCTTGCGCTCGCCGCCGTCCTGGCCGCGGCGCCGGCCGCGCCCGCGGGAGGTGGCCAGGGCGTGATCGCCTTCGGCATGGGCCGCCAGACCTGCACCCAGTGGCTGGCCAGCCCGGCGTCCACTGCCGAGGGCGGCGCCTGGCTGCTGGGCTACTGGAGCGCGGTGAACCTGCTCAACGAGGGCAATCACATGGTCGGCCGCCAGGTCGGCAGCGACGGGGTGGTCGATGGGGTGCGCGAAGTCTGCGGCGCCACGCCGGACGACACGCTCATGGACGCCGCCGCCCTGGTCTATTTCCGCTTCCAGCAGGACGGGAAGTAATTTCCCTCTCCCCGGTGGGGAGAGGGGGACAAGGCGCTAGGCCGCCACCCGGTCCACGCCCTTGGGCGGGACCATCAGGTAGGGGAACTGTACGCGAACCACGGTCCCGGTCCCGGTCGGCTCCGCTGGGACGATCTGGCCGCCGAGCTGGCGTACGAAGATCGCCACATAGTCCGCGCCGCGGGTCTCGGGGGTCTTGGCCGCGGGCTTTTCAGCCATGCCCACGCCGTCGTCGGACACCGTCAGCTCGATCTGGTCGTCCACCCGGGACAGCCCCAGCAGCACCCGCCCGGTCCCCGTGGGGAAGGCGTGCTTGATGGCGTTGGTGGCCAGCTCGTTGACCAGCAGGCCGAAGGGCACCGCGCGGTCCGGCTCCATGTCGATGGCCTCCGCCTGGACCTCGATCCGGATCCCCGAGTCCTCGCCCAGCAGGCTCGCCGACAGGGCCTTGCCGATGTCCCGCAGATAGACGTCGACCCCGACGATCCGGCCGCGGCTGGAGTGGGAGATCAGGTCGTAGAGCCGGGCGATGGCGCCGATCCGGGTCTGCATGGCCTTGTAGCCCTGCACGCAGGGCCGGGCGGTGGTGCGGACCTCGAAGGCGATCAGGCCGACGATGATCTGCAGGTTGTTCTTGATCCGGTGGGAGATCTCGTTGGTCAGGCTGGCGGTGTCGCGCTCGCGCTGCTTGCGGTCGGTGATGTCCTCGAACACCAGCAGCATGCGGGTCACGTGATTGCCCGGCTGGACGATCTTGCGGGCGTTGAGGCTGAACACCCGCCGGCCGAGCCCTGGGAAGTCGTCCTCGATCTCGAAGCCGTCGATCGGCTTGTTGTCGGGCAGCACCTTTTCCATCAGGTGGCGCAGGGCCGGCACGTCCCACTGGTGCTCGCCGAGGTCGGACAGGCGCACGCCCCGGGCCTCGGCCTGGGTGGTCCCGAACATGGTCAGGAAGGACTTGCTGGCCGTGACGATGGTCATGTCCTCCTCGAGGACGACCAGGGGGTCGCGGATGGTGTCGACGATGCTCTGGGTCAGCTGCCAGGCGCGTCGGCTCTCGGCCCGGGCGGCGCGCTCCTCGCTGACGTCCTCGATGGCCAGCAGGATGGAGCCGTCCTGGGCGCCGGGCCGGTAGATCTTGCGGGCGTTCACCAGCATGGTCCGCCGGCCGATGGTCGGGAAGTCGTGCTCGACCTCGAACCCCTCCACCGAAGCCCGGTGGGGAATGACGCTCTCCAGCAGATTGCGGAAGGCGGGGATGTCCCACTGCCCATTGCCGAGCCTGAAGATATGGCAGCCTTCGGTGTCGGCGGGGCTGGTGCGGAAGGTCTGGTAGAAGGCGCGGTTGGCCGACCGGATGACCAGTTGGCTGTCGAGGATGATCAGGGCGCTGGGGACGGTCTCGACGATGTCCCCGGCGGGGATGTCGGAGACCGCAGCGTCGGCTTGGGAGTCGGGCAATACGGTATCCTTGAGCGTCCGCGACCAGAGGTCAGGCGGCGAGCATGTCGTCGACGCAGTCGTGGAGCTGTTCGTCAGTGTAGGGCTTGGCCAGGCAGTGCGCGCCCTTGGCGAACATCGCCCGGACCTTCTCGGTCACCATATTGCCGGTGGTGTAGAGCACGCGCAGGTCCGGGCGCAGCTTCAGCGCCTCGTCGGCGACCTCGCAGCCCCCCAGCACGTCGGCCTTCAGATAGATGTCGGTAAACAGGGCGTCGATGTGGCCGGGCCCGCGCAGGATGGTCATGGCCTCGCCCACGTCGTTGGCGAGCAGGGTCTCATGACCCCAGTCCTGGATGGTCATTTCCGCCAGCTGGCTGATGAAGAGATCATCCTCGACGATCAGTATAACGGCCACAGGAAATTCTCTCCGAACGCGCCGATTATCCGTTCGGCATGAAGCATAGCCCCTGAAACCGTCTAAAGTTCCGCGAAGGAAAAGATTCAAATTCTACAGGGATTTCCGCGTTCGAAAGCTGAATCCGCATACCAGAGCCCAAACGGGAATTTTTGCAAACACTTAATATTATTCACGAGTTTCCGGGCTGAACGACGGGTCCCCTGGTTTCCCGTCAAGCGCGTGGGCAGGGGCGAGCCCTTGCCCCGGCCGCGGCCTTGCGCCCATATCGGCGTCCATCCGAAACCAAAGAGTGCGCCCAGCCATGCCCGACAATTCCGATCGCTCCGTGGTCTACCTGAAGGAGAAGTGCCCCTTCTGCATGAAGGTGCGGATCGCCCTCCTGGAAGCCGGCCTGCAGGACAAGGTGGAGGTGCGCGACTTCGCCCCCGGCGACGAGCGCGAGGCGGCCATCCGCGCCGAGCTGGACGGCAAGCTGGAGAAGATCACCTTCCCGGCCGCCAGGATCGGCGGCGACTACATCGCCGACTCCGACGCCATCGTCTCCCGCATCGCCGGCGCTGACGCCGCGGGCAAGCCGGTGCTGAAGGCCTATCTGGAGGGCCCGTTCCAGTCGATCATGACGCTCTACAAGGAGAACATGGAGCTGAAGAAGGCGGCCTCCGCATGATCTGCTGCGTGGTGAGGATCAAGGCCCTGGCGGGCCAGGGGGACGCCTTCGTCAAGGCATTCACCGACTATGCCGAGACGGTGAAGGCCGACGAGCCGGGCACCCGCGTCTACACCCTGAACAAGGACCGGGACGAGGCGGACCTGTTCTGGGCCGTGGAGTTCTACGACAGCCCGGAGGCCCGCGAGGTCCACGCCGCCAACTTCGTGCGCCTGGTCGCCGGCGCGGGCCACCCCGTGGACGGCCATCCCGTGTTCCAGACCTTCGACACCGTGGCCGGCTACATCGAGTAATCCCTCTCCCCGGTGGGGAGAGGGGACAGCGCGCAGCGCTGCCGGTGAGGGGGACCGGCGTGGTGCGGCTTTACCCTTGGCCCCCTCACCCGGAGCGCTCCCGCGCTCTCGACCTCTCCCCACCGGGGAGAGGGACTTCCCGTCTCAAACCGGAACGCCCACGCCTGGCCCGCCGCTTGCAGAGCAGGCCTCAGGTTCTGACGGCCCGTAGCTCAATGGCAGAGCGCACCCCGGATTAGGGTGAGACTGAGGTTCGATTCCTCGCCGGCCAACCAACCTTCCCGCATCCCCGGATCAGGCGGCCGCCGATCGAGATATCGCTCGAGGCCTCAGCGCGTCGCGGCGTTGGGGTTGGACAGCATCGCCGTCTTCAGGTCCGCCGTGCAGGCGGTCTCGGCGCAGTAGCGGTCGACCACGTTCGTCCTGATCAGCGGCATCTGGGCCGCCATGAACGGCCCGAGTTGCTGGGCCAGCAGCGGGGCCTTGGCGATCAGGTCCCGGCCCGTCGGCGTCTGGTAGAAGGCGAGGATATCCGCCAGCTGAGCCTCGCTGTAGTTGGCGGCGAAGAACCCGACCTCGAACTCGACCAGCTTCGGGACGAAGTCCGCCATCGCCTCGCGGGCGGCCTTCTGCAGCTCCAACGCCCGTGCCTGGCGCTCCGGCGGCAGGGTCTTGAGCTGCTGGGCCATGACGGAATTCTGCACGGAGTCGACCGCGCTCTGGACGGTCTTGGCCCCGCCCTGGGCCTCGAAAATCTGCCGCGCCAGGGCCGTCGCGCGCGGGCTGGGCGCCGCCGTCTGGGCCGAGGCGCTGGTGGCGAGAGCGAGCGTCATGGCCGCGGCGAACAGGACAATCTTCATGGCGCGCCTCCCCCGGTGCAACCGTA
This sequence comes from Caulobacterales bacterium, assembly GCA_947474395.1. GTDB lineage: Bacteria > Pseudomonadota > Alphaproteobacteria > Caulobacterales > Caulobacteraceae > CANJID01. The sequence continues at coordinate 1,277 of CANJID010000094.1, read as the reverse complement.
ACGGCGGCAGAATACGCCTTGCGCCGCGCAGGTCGAGTGTGGCCGCGGTCCGCATTCTTGCGGCGCCGCGTCCAAATCGGCATACCGTCAAGCTTCACTGTGGGGACCGACCGATGCTGAAGCTGCTTTTAGTCGGGGCGGCCGCCGCCCTGTTCGCCGTCTCGTCCGCCTCCGCCGCGGACCAGGATTTCACCCTCGACAACGAGACCGGCTACACCATCGAGAAGGTCTTCGTGTCGGCGACCAAGGCCGACGACTGGGAGGACGACGTCCTCGGCAAGGACACGCTGGAGGACGGCGACGCGGTGAAGATCCACTTCGCCCGCGCCGAAAAGGCCTGCCGCTTCGACCTGAAGGTCGTCTACGACGACGGCGACGACGCGGTCTGGACCAACCTCAATCTGTGCGAAATTTCCAAGGTCGAGCTCCACTACAACAAGCGCACCGACACGACGTCCGCGACGACGGAGTAAGGGCTTGGAATGGCTAACCAAGCCTTGGCCTCGGTCAGTTGAAGCTCTCTTTCACACCTACAGCCTCCCCTTCCTGAACCGCTCCGCCGCCTCCGCCCGCGCCGCCTTGCGCTCGCGCTTGGGGGCCTCTCGGTCCACCGTCTCGCCAGCCCCCGTCATGACGTCGTTGGCGAATTCCAGGTCGAGCATCTTCAGGCGCTTGATCTCGTCGCGGAGGCGGGCGGCGGTCTCGAACTCCAGGTTGGCGGCGGCTTCGCGCATCTTGGTTTCCAGGTCCCGCAGGGTGGCCTGGAAGTTGGAGCCCAGGAACGGCTTGGCGGCTTCGGCCACGCCCAGGTCCACGGTGACCCGGTCCCCCTTCTCGAAGGGGGAGTTCATGATGTCGGCGATGTTGCGCTTCACGCTTTCGGGGGTGATGCCGTTGGCCTCGTTGAACAGGCGCTGCTTCTCCCGCCGGCGGCTGGTCTCGGCCATGGCCCGCTCCATCGAGCCGGTGACGCGGTCGGCGTAGAGGATCACCTTGCCGTCGACGTTTCTGGCAGCGCGACCAATTGTTTGAATAAGACTGGTCTCGGAGCGGAGGAAGCCCTCCTTGTCGGCGTCGAGGATGGCCACCAGGGCGCACTCGGGGATGTCCAGGCCCTCGCGCAGCAGGTTGATCCCCACCAGCACGTCGAAGGCGCCCAGGCGCAGGTCGCGGATGATCTCGATCCGCTCCACCGTGTCCACGTCGGAGTGCATGTAGCGGACGCGGACGCCCTGCTCGTGCATGTACTCGGTCAGGTCCTCGGCCATCTTCTTGGT
>CANJID010000093.1 GCA_947474395.1 Caulobacterales bacterium | reverse complement strand
TCCATCTGGGCGGCGCCGGTTATCATGTTCTTCACATAGTCGGCGTGACCCGGGCAATCCACGTGGGCGTAGTGACGGTTGGCCGTCTCATACTCCACGTGCGCGGTGTTGATCGTGATCCCCCGCGCCTTCTCCTCAGGCGCCGCGTCGATGTCCGCATAGGACATCGCCTTGGCTCCGCCCGCCTTGGCCAGAACCATGGTGATCGCCGCCGTCAGCGTCGTCTTGCCATGGTCAACGTGACCAATCGTGCCGATGTTGCAGTGCGGCTTGTTCCGCTCGAACTTTTCCTTGGCCATTTCTCAAGCTCCGGCCGACTGGCGGCCTCAGGGTAAGTGGGTGATTGGGGTTTAGGCGTACTTCTTGATCACTTCGTCGGCCACCGCTTGCGGCACCTGCTCGTAGTGATCGTATTGCATGGTGAACTGGGCGCGGCCCTGGCTGAACGAACGCAGCTGGCTCACGTAGCTGAACATGTTGGCCAGCGGAACCATGGCCGTGACGACCTGGGCGTTGCCGCGGGATTCGGTGCCCTGAATCTGGCCCCGGCGGCTGTTCAGGTCGCCGATGACGTCGCCCATGTACTCGTCCGGGGTGAGGACCTCGACCTTCATGATGGGCTCGAGCAGGCGCGGGGAAGCCTTTTCGCGCAGTTCGCGGAAGGCCGCGCGCGACGCGATTTCGAAGGCCAGGACGCTGGAGTCCACGTCGTGGAAGCCGCCGTCGTACAGGGTCGCCTTGAAGTCGATCACCGGGAACCCGGCCAGGAGGCCGTTGTCCTTGGCCGACTCGATGCCCTTCTGGACCCCGGGGATGAACTCCTTGGGGACCGCGCCGCCGACGATCGAGCTTTCGAACACGAAGCCCGTACCCTGGGCGGTCGGCTCGAAGGTGATCTTGACGCGGGCGAACTGGCCCGTGCCGCCGGTCTGCTTCTTGTGGGTGTAGTCGATGTCGGTCTTGCGGCCGAGGGTCTCGCGATAGGCCACCTGGGGGGCGCCGATGTTGGCGTCCACCTTGTAGGTCCGGCGCAGGATGTCGACCTTGATGTCGAGGTGAAGCTCGCCCATGCCCTTCATGATGGTCTGGCCCGACTCCTGGTCGGTGTGGACCGTGAAGGACGGGTCTTCGGCGACCATCTTGGCCAGGGCGACGCCCAGCTTTTCCTGGTCGGCCTTGGACTTGGGCTCGATCGAGATCTCGATCACCGGCTCGGGGAAGTTCATCTTCTCGAGGATGACCGGGCTGCGGGACGGATCGCACAGGGTGTCCCCGGTGCGGGTGTCCTTCAGGCCCGCCAGGGCGACGATGTCGCCGGCGAAGGCTTCCTTGATGTCTTCCCGGTTGTTGGCGTGCATGAGCAGCATGCGGCCGACCCGCTCGCGCTTGTCGCGCGTCGAGTTCAAGAGGCCCATGCCGGTCTCAAGCTTGCCCGAATAAATCCGGCAGAAGGTCAGGGAGCCCACGAAGGGGTCGTCCATGATCTTGAAGGCCAGGACCGACAGGGGCTCCTCGTCGGAGGCGCGCCGCTCGACCTCTTCCTCGGTCTTGTAGTCGATGCCCTTGGTCGGCGGGATGTCGATCGGCGAGGGAAGGTAGTCGACCACGGCGTCGAGCAGGGGCTGCACGCCCTTGTTCTTGAAGGCCGAGCCCGCGAGGATCGGATAGAAGGCGCCCGTGAGCACCGCCTTGCGGATGCACTTCTTGATGACCTCGATCGACGGCTCTTCGCCGTTCAGGTAGGCCTCCATGGCCTCGTCATCGAGCTCGACCGAGTTCTCGATCATGTAGTGGCGCGCTTCGTTGCACATCTCGACCATGTCGGCCGGGATGTCCTCGTCGTGGTAGTTGGCGCCGAGACCCTCGGACTCCCAAACCACCGCCTTCATGCGGACGAGGTCGACGATGCCCTTGAGGGCCGCTTCCGAACCGATCGGAAGCTGGATCGGCACGGCCTTGACGCCGAGGCGCTCGCGGATGGTGCGCAGGCACATCTCGAAGTCGGCGCCGGTCTTGTCCATCTTGTTGACGAACACGATGCGCGGGACGTTGTAGCGGTCGGCCTGACGCCAGACGGTTTCGGTCTGGGGCTCCACGCCCTGGTTGCCGTCGAGGACCGCCACCGCGCCGTCGAGCACGCGAAGCGAGCGCTCGACCTCGATGGTGAAGTCCACGTGGCCCGGGGTGTCGATGATGTTCAGCCGGTGGTCGTTCCAGATGGCCGTGGTCGCGGCGGAGGTGATGGTGATCCCCCGCTCCTGCTCCTGCTCCATCCAGTCCATGGTCGCGGCGCCGTCGTGGACTTCGCCGATCTTATGGCTCTTGCCGGTGTAGTAGAGGATCCGCTCCGTGGTCGTGGTCTTGCCGGCGTCGATGTGCGCCATGATGCCGAAGTTTCGGTAGTCGCCGATCGGGTGCATGCGGGGCATAGGAACGGGCTCTAAGGTCGGACGTGGGCGCCAACGGCTGGCGCGGAAGGGCGGATATGGAGCGCGGGCGGTTTAACGCAAACCGCCCGCGGCGTCATGACGTATGTGGGGCCTTACCAGCGATAGTGCGAGAAGGCCCGGTTGGCCTCCGCCATCTTGTGGGTGTCTTCGCGCTTCTTGACCGCGGTGCCGCGGTTGTTGGAGGCGTCGAGCAGCTCGCCGGCCAGCTTTTCCGTCATGGTGTTCTCGCCGCGATTGCGCGCGGCGTTGATCAGCCAGCGGATGGCCAGGGCGCGACGGCGCTCGGGACGAACTTCCACGGGAACCTGGTAGGTGGCGCCGCCGACCCGGCGGGAGCGCACTTCGATGGCCGGGGCCACGTTGTCCAGGGCGGTATGGAACACCGTCAGCGGGTCCATGTCGCGGCGGCGGGTCTCGATCAGGTCAAAGGCGCCGTAGACGATGTTCTCGGCCACGGCCTTCTTGCCCTCGTACATGACGTAATTCATGAACTTGGTGACGACCAGGTCCGCGAACTTGGGATCGGGCAGGACTTCGCGCTTCTCTGCGCGGCGACGACGGGACATGGATCTGTTTCCTTACTTCGGACGCTTGGCGCCGTAGTGCGAACGGCGCTGCTTGCGATTCTTCACGCCCTGGGTGTCGAGGACGCCGCGCAGGATGTGGTAGCGGACGCCGGGAAGGTCCTTCACCCGGCCGCCGCGGATCAGCACCACGGAGTGTTCCTGCAGATTGTGGCCTTCGCCGGGGATGTAGCACACCGCCTCGATGCCGGAGGTCAGGCGCACCTTGGCGACCTTCCGGAGGGCGGAGTTCGGCTTCTTCGGCGTGGTCGTATAGACGCGCGTGCAGACGCCGCGGCGCTGAGGGCTGCCCTTCAGGGCGGGCACCTTGTTGCGCATGACCTTGGGCTGGCGCGGCTTGCGGATCAGTTGGTTGATCGTCGGCATGGAACCTTCGTTGTGCAATGGAGGCCTGCGCCTTTCGGCCGGACGACCTCGAACCTTCTTTTGAACGGGGAGGAAGCTCCCCGCCCGGGGTTGGAATTCCGACCTGACGGAAACAAAACGGGCCGGGACGCGCGCTACGGGCGTTCCGGCGGGCGACAAGCCCCAATCAGGTTGCCGACAGGGACGAAGACTAAATGTCCGATTGTCGACAGGGGCGGCTCATACGCGCGCGGGGCCTGACGGTCAAGGGAAGCCGTTGTCCCGGGCCACGTTCCAGCCATCATGGCTGACCAATACTCCCGCAGAATCGCGCGAAGGGTCCCGGCGGCCTTGCCTGTTCGACCAGCCATCCGTCGCCGCCGGGCCGCCCTCGCCCTAGGGGCGGCGGCCGCCTTGCACGTGGCGATCATCGCCCGGCTGGGGATGCTGCTGCCCACCCTGGAGCAGCCCTACACCGATCCCGGCTCGGCGGTGGACATCCAGCTCCTGCCCGCCCTGACCGCCTCCAGGACCTTCACCCCGCCGGTCGCCCAGCCCCTGTCGGCCCGCCGCCCGACGATGCGACCCGCGCCCACCCCCGCGCCCGTCGCCGCCGCCCCGGCTCCCCAGCGAGACGCGTCGGCGACGCCCAGCCAGGCCCAGGCGGCAGCCGCCGGCCTGCCGAGCTGCGAGCGCGAGGACCTGATCCTGCTGACCCAGGCCGAGCGCATCCCCTGCCGCAACCAGCTCGACGCCGACAAGGAGCGGCGGGCCAACCGCGAGCAATGGGCGCGCGCCGCCCGAACCGTGGAGGAGGCCAAGAACCTCGCCCCGATCGACATCATCCCGGCCGACAAGCGCGCCTACTACGACTCGGTGATGGCCGCCCGCCAGGCGGTGAAGAACGCAGGCGTGCCGGACAACCGGCCGCAGAACGCCGGCGGCTCATCCGTGGTCAACGCCTCCGTGGGCTGGCGCTGTTCGATCCCGTTCGGCCCGAACCGCAACAAGGTGGCCCGGCCCGCCGGGATCAAGCTGGGACCCCTGCCCTGCTACGTGAAGCCGCCGGACGGCCCGCTCTACGACGAGGGGCCGCTCGCCGCACCCTGACCTACTCCAAGGGCACAGAGATGGTCGCCCCGCCCGCCTGGAGACGGTCCAGCACCCCATTGCGGCGCAGCAGGAAGCCGAGGTCCACCACCGCCACCGTCTTGCCGGGCTTCGAAAGCGCATCGTTGAGCGTGCGGACGGTGTCGGCGACGCCCTGCTCCCTCAGCGTGGCCGCGCTGGGGATACGCAGCAGGCAGCGCTCGATTACCTCGGTCGAATATTGGGCTCTGACGGTGCGTAGGTCCCCGACGGCCCAGGCCTTCGCCACCTCTATGGCGTGGTCCGCTTCGTGATCGTTCTGAACCAGCGCCTCGCCGAGGCAGGCCCGGTTCTCCGCGTCCGACAGATTGGCTGCGGACTTGGCCAGGGGACCAAGGCGGAAGTCGCTGATCGTGCGGACCTTCACCCCCTTTTTCCGGGCCAGCTTTTCGAGGGTCGAGCCCGGCTTGGCGCCCGAAAGGCCCGCGGCCTCGCGGTAGTCGCCGATCAGCATGAACCCGGCCACGGCGGGTTTCAGGCCGGCATAGCGCTTCGGCTTCTGCAGCGCCCGTTCCCGCGCCCGATCGAAGTGAGCCCGGAGGTCCGGCGGCAGGCTGGCGTCGAGATCGGTTCCGCTCTTCACCGTTCCGCCGAGGCCAAGCTTCAGGGCTACGGCGTCGACCGCCCCGATGTGGGGCTGGGGCGAGAGCAACAGAAACTTCGCCCCCTCCAGCGCGCGCTCCACCCGGCGCGTATCCCAGACCAGGCTATGCGGAAGCGGCCTGACCTCCCCCAGGATCACCACCTCCGAGCCGCCCCTGACCGCGCGCCACATGGCCGGGCCCGGCGGTCGGCCCAGCACCTCCAGCTCTTCCACCACCACGCTCTGGTCGTCGGCGGCGACGGCTTCAGGAGCGGGGACGGCCGGGGGTTGGGCGACCGCCGGGCCGAACGGGAGCAGGGCCACGCCCAGCCCGACCAGTAACCGTCTCACTCCGCCCGCAGCGATCATCCCTGCAGCATACCTGCCTCAATGCGGCGCGCACGGGGCGGGCCCAAGAAAAACGGCCCGGGGATCGCTCCCCGGGCCGCTGTTTCAGTCTTTGGCGTCCGGTCGTCAGACCGGGGCGTCGGCGCCTTCGAGCGGGGCTTCGAGCTCGGCCGGGAAGGCCTCGATCTCCGCTTCGCGCTGCTGGGTCAGGGCCTCGTCGCGCTGGGCGGCGATGCGCTGCATGTTGCGGAGGTACGCGCCCGTGCCCGCCGGGATCAGCCGGCCGACGATGACGTTTTCCTTCAGCCCTTCCAGGGTGTCGGTCTTGCCGTGCACCGAGGCGTCGGTCAGCACGCGGGTCGTCTCCTGGAACGACGCCGCCGAGATGAACGAGCGGGTCTGCAGGGACGCCTTGGTGATGCCGAGCAGCACAGGAGCCGTGACCGCCGGGCGACCGCCGCGGGCTTCCGCCTTGGCGTTCTCCTCATCGACCTCGGTCTTGTCGAGATGGTCGGCCTTGAGCAGGCCGGTATCGCCGGGCTCGAGGATCTCGGCCTTCTGCAGCATCTGGCGGACGATCACTTCGATGTGCTTGTCGTTGATCGGCACGCCCTGCAGCCGGTAGACCTCCTGGATCTCATTGACCAGGTAGTCGGCCAGCGCCTCGATCCCCTGGACCCGCAGGATGTCGTGCGGATCGGGGTTGCCGTCGATGATGTACTCGCCCTTCGAGATGAAGTCGCCGTCGTGCACCGCGATGTGCTTGCCCTTCGGGATCAGGAACTCGACCGCGTCGCCATCGCCCTCTGGGGTGATCTTGATGCGGCGCTTGTTCTTGTAATCCTTGCCGAATTCGACCCGGCCGGACATTTCCGCGATGATCGCGCAGTCCTTCGGCCGGCGGGCCTCGAACAGCTCGGCCACCCGCGGCAGACCGCCGGTGATGTCGCGGGTCTTGGCGCTTTCGGTCGGCAGGCGCGCCAGCACGTCGCCGGGCTTGGCCTCGTCGCCTTCACCCATCGAGAGGATGGCGCCGACGGGGAGCAGGTATCGGGCGTCGCCGCCGTTCGCCAGCTTCTTGTAGGCGCCGTTCTCGTCGAGCACCGCCATGGCCGGACGCAGGTCCGAGCCGCGCGGCGAGGCGCGCCAGTCGGCGACAACGCGGTTGGCGATGCCGGTGGCTTCGTCGGTTTCCTCGCGGACCGAGAAGCCTTCGACCAGGTCCTCCAGCTTCACCTTGCCGCCCACCTCGGTGATGATCGGGGTGGTGTAGGGGTCCCACGTGGCCAGGCGCTGGCCGCGCTTGACCGTCTTGCCTTCGGCCACCTTCATCCGGGCGCCGTAGGGCAGTTTGTAGGATTCGCGATCCTTGCCGTCGACCTGGATCACGACCTGCATGTTGCGGTTCATGACGATCATGTCGCCGTCGGTGGCCCGCACGGTCGTGCCGCCGCTCAGCTTGACCACGCCCTCGTTGCCGGCCTCGTAGAACGACTGCTCGGCCACCTGGGCGGTGCCGCCGATGTGGAAGGTCCGCATGGTCAGCTGGGTGCCCGGCTCGCCGATGGACTGGGCGGCGATGACGCCGACAGCCTCGCCGATGTTGACCGGAGTGCCCCGGGCCAGGTCGCGGCCGTAGCAGGCGCCGCAGATGCCCACGGGGGCTTCGCAGATCAGCACCGAGCGCACCTTCACCGACTGGACGCCGGCGGTCTCGATGATCTCGACCTGGATCTCGTCGAGGTAGGAGTCCGCGGGGACGATCACCTCGTTGGAGTTCGGATCGCGGATGTCCTCGGCCGCGGTGCGGCCCAGGACGCGCTGGCCGAGCGAGACCAGCACGTCGCCGCCTTCGACCACGGCGCGCAGGGTGATGCCCCGCGTGGTGCCGCAGTCTTCCTCGACGATGATGCAGTCCTGCGCCACGTCGACGAGACGACGGGTGAGATACCCGCTGTTCGCGGTCTTGAGCGCGGTGTCGGCCAGACCCTTACGGGCGCCGTGGGTGGAGTTGAAGTACTCCAGCACGGTCAGGCCTTCCTTGAAGTTCGAGATGATCGGCGTCTCGATGATCTCGCCGGACGGCTTGGCCAT
>CANJID010000092.1 GCA_947474395.1 Caulobacterales bacterium | reverse complement strand
GACTACGGCGCGTTCGTGGACCTGGGCGGCATCGACGGCCTGCTGCACGTCACTGACATGAGCTGGAAGCGCGTGTCGCATCCGAGCCAGGTCCTGGCGGTCGGCGACACCGTCAATGTGCAGATCATCAAGATCAACCCGGACACCCAGCGCATCTCGCTGGGCATGAAGCAGCTGCAGACCGACCCCTGGGACGGTGTGGAAGCCAAGTACCCGCCGGGCGCCCGCTTCACCGGCCGCATCACCAACATCACCGACTACGGCGCCTTCGTGGAGCTGGAAGCCGGGGTCGAGGGCCTGGTCCACGTGTCGGAAATGTCCTGGACCAAGAAGAACGTGCACCCGGGTAAGATCGTCTCCACCAGCCAGGAAGTTGACGTGGTGGTGCTGGACGTCGATCCGTCCAAGCGCCGCGTGTCGCTGGGCCTCAAGCAGGCCATGCCGAACCCCTGGGAGGACTTCGTGTCCAAGCATCCCATCGGCTCGACCGTCGAAGGCGAGGTCAAGAACACCACCGATTTCGGTCTGTTCATCGGTCTCGACAACGACATCGACGGGATGGTGCACCTGTCCGACATCGACTGGAACAAGCCGGGCGAGGAAGCCGCCGCCGGCTTCCGTCGCGGCGAGATGGTCAAGGCCAAGGTGCTGGACGTCGACGTCGAGAAGGAGCGCATCTCGCTGGGCATCAAGCAGCTCGCCGGCGACCCGACGGCCACCGACACCTACCGCAAGGGCCAGACCGTCACCGTCACGGTGACCGAGGTCACTTCGGGCGGGATCGAGGTCAAGTTCGGCGACGAAACCGCGCCGATGACCGCCTTCATCCGCAAGTCGGACCTCAGCCGCGACCGTCAGGAGCAGAATCCGGAGCGGTTCGGGGTGGGCGACCGTCTCGACGCCCTGGTGGCCAATGTCGACAAGGCGGCGCGTCGCGTCTCCCTGTCGGTCAAGGCCCTGCAGATGGCCGAAGAGAAGGAAGCCATCGACACCTACGGCTCGTCCGACTCCGGCGCCTCCCTCGGGGACATCCTGGGCGCGGCCCTGCGCGAGAAGGCCCAGACCAAGGAATAGGCCCCTAAACAGGCTGAATATCGGGCGGCGTTTCCTTACGCCGCTTGGGATTGGAGCCCGCGCGAGGCGACTCGCGCGGGTTTTCCATGCGTCAAACGGCCCAGCTTGCGCCGAACCCCTTGAAGGAGAACGGGCAATCTTCCATGGTCGCCCCCGATCCTTGGGGGATTGAATGATCAAGTCCGAACTGATCGCCAAATTGGCGATCGAAAACCCTCACCTGACTCAGAAAGATATCGAGCGGGTGGTGGGCGTTATCCTGGACCGCATGACCGCGGCCCTGGTGACCGGGGGCCGGGTGGAGCTGAGGGGCTTCGGCGCCTTCTCCGTGCGCGCCCGCCCGGCGCGAGCAGGCCGCAACCCAAGGACCGGCGAGTCCGTCGACGTCCGGGCCAAGGCCGTGCCGTTCTTCAAGAGCGGCAAGGAGCTGCGGGCCCGGCTGAATCTCGACGGCGACAGCGCCTAGGGCCAGGTCCATGAGCATCTTCAGCGAATTTCGCCAGTTCATCGCCCGCGGCAACGTCGTCGACCTCGCCGTCGGGGTAATCATCGGCGCGTCCTTCGGCAAGATCGTCACCAGCCTGGTCGAGCAGGTGGTGATGCCGCCGGTCGGCCTGATCCTGGGCCAGGTGGACTTCTCCGAGCTGAAGATCGTGCTGAAGCCGGCGGACGCGGCGGCCAAGACCGCCGAGGTGGCGATCGCCTACGGCGCCTTCTTCAACACCGTGATCCAGTTCCTGATCGTGGCCGCCGCCGTGTTCCTGATGGTCAAGGCCATCAACGCCATGCGCCGCAGCGAGGCCGAACACCCGGCCGAGCCCGCCGCCCCGACCCCGCAGGAAACCCTGCTGACCGAAATCCGCGACCTGCTGAAGGCGAAGTAATCCCACCACCGTCACCATCGGACTTGTTCCGAGGATGACGGATGGAATCAGGTCGCCAGGGTTTCAGGCGCGAAAATCTCCTCCACCCCCAGACGCCGGTCCGCGAGCCCCTGGTCGTGGACATATCGGGCGATGGTCTGAATCGTCTTGAGATTGGCCGAGACGCCGTAGGGATCGGGGCCGTCCGCCCCGTCGGCCAGGGCCTTGGCCTCCACGAAGGCGTCGTAAACCGCCCGGGCGATCCAGGGCTGTTCCTCCACCAAGGAGCGGCGCACCACGGCCAGGTGGTTGATCGGGTGGATGCCGGTCTTCGCTCGATAGCGTCGCGCCTCGGCCTCCGGATCGGGAAACAGGGTCCGGATGTCCGGCGAGGCGTCGAGGTCGATGGTCGAGCGATCCACCGCGTTGGGCTGGTTCAGGTAGAGCAGGGTGGCGTCGAGCTCGCCGGCCAGCAGCATGCGGCCGATGTCGGTCTCGGGGGCGATCTGGCGCACGGTCACCCCGGGCGGGGGCGTAAAGCCGGTGGCGGCGCCGTGGCTGCGGTCCGGGCCGCGCTCCATGAACCATTCGATCGTCCGGGGATCGACCCCGAATTCCTCGGCCAGGACGCCCCGTGACCAGACGGCCCAGGTCTGCTGGTACTCCGGCACCCCCACCCGCTTGCCGGCGAGGTCGGCGGGGACCTCGATCCCGGAATCGACGCGCACCTGGACGGTGGTGTGGAACACCTTGCGGGTGGTGAAGACCGGCAGGGCGAGCCAGGTCGTTCGGCCCCGAGACAGGCCGATCAGGAAGGAGGAGATCGACAGCTCCGAGACGTCGAACTCCTCGAAGCTGAGCTGGCGCCAGAACATCTCGGAAGGGTGCAGGGCTTGGCCGTCGAAGCGAATCCCCTCGGGCGTGACCCGTCCGTCGAGGAGCGGGCGGGTGCGGGCGTTGTCGGAGAGCGCCAGGCTGAGCCGGAGCGGGGCGCTCATCGGGCCGTGTCGGCGGCCAGGGCCGGGGCGTCCGGGACCTTTGAGCGCGCCTGCCTGAGAAGGACGATGCAGAGGGCGCAGACGGCCATGGGCACGGCCGCCACCAGGAACAGGGCCGGGCGGGAGATGCCCGAGGTGATCAGGACCCCGCCGATGATCGGCCCCATGATCGAGCCGATCCGCCCTATGCCGAGGGCCCAGCCCGCGCCCGTGGACCGCAGCAGGGTCGGGTAGATCATGGCCGAGGAGGCGTTCAGCCCGAGCTGGCCCCCCAGAACGAGGAAGCCCGCCAGGAACACCACGGCGGCGACCAGGGGCTCGATGGCGACGGCCACCCCGATCAGGGCCACGAAGGGGCAGGAGACCAGGAAGGTCAGGGCGACGATGGGAAAGCCGCGCCGGTCCATGGCCCGGCCGATGACGATGCTGCCCACCGCGCCGCCCAGGGAGAAGAGGGCGCCGATGACGACCGCATGACCCACCGGATAGCCGGCGTCGGACATCAGGGTCGGCAGCCAGTTGGTCAGGAAGTGGTGGCCCATGAAGCTGGAGACGATGGCCAGCCACAGGAAGACGGTCATGCCCGCCCGCCCGTCCTTGAACAGGCGCGTCGGCGAGGCGGCGTGGCGCACCTCCTCGTGGACCAGGACCTCGGTGCTCTCGTCCAGGCTCGCATCGCCGGTGAGCTTCCGCAGGATGGCGACCACGGTCGACTGGCGGCCCCCGCGCAGGGCCAGGAAGCGCACGGATTCGGTCAGGCCGAAGATCAGCAGGAGGCCGATGAGAAGCGGCGCGACCCCGCCGAGGATGAAGGTGGAGCGCCAGCCGAACAGGGGGATCAGCCAGCCGGCCAGGAAGCCGCCGCCCGCCGCCCCGATGTTGTAGGTGGTGTACATCAGGCCGACGGCGACGCCCCTCGACCGCAAGGGGGTGTATTCGACGCTGAGGGCGACCCCGGTGGGGACCGCGGCCCCCAGGCCGACACCGGCCAGGAAGCGCAAGGCCATCAACCCCTCGATGGAGGTCGCCAGGGGCCCGGCGAGGGTGAAGGCGCCGAAGATGGCGAGGCCGATCAGGATCACGGTCTTGCGGCCCAGCCGGTCGGCCGCCGCCGCAAGGACGAAGGCTCCCACCATGTAGCCGAACAGGCTGGCGCTCAGGACGGGGCCGAAGGCGGCTCTGGAGACGTTCCATTCCTTCAGCACGGCCGGGGCGGCGTAGGCCATGACCTGCATGTCGAAGCCCTCGACCACCATCAAGAGGCACAGCCAGGCGATCACGGATTTCTGGAAGGCGCCGAAGGGGCCCTTCTCGATGGTCTCGCCCACGTCGATGATCTTCGCCATCGTCATCCCCCCTGGACGCAGCCGCAGTGAACCCTAGCATCGGCCCCATGGAAAGCGCGACGAGCCGAGGCGGGGGCGACGCAGGCAGGAGCCTCGCCTTCGGGTGCGCCTACTGGATCCTGTCCATCGTCCACATGCTGTCGGCGGCGATCGCCGTGCTCCGGCCTGGGGGCGCCCCCGTCCGGCGGGTGGTCGGCCGCTACGCTCGCCGGATGGTCTGGGCCCTGCGCGTGTTCGCGGGGATCAAGCTGGAGGTGCGGGGCCGCGACCGCGTGCCCGAGGGCGCCTTCATCGTCGCCGCCAAGCACCAGTCCTGGGGGGACGGGTTCTGCGCCTATTCCCAGTTCGAGGACCTCGCCTTCGTCACCGGCGACCACCTGGAGCGCTTTCCCCTGATGAAGGGGGTGCTGAAGAAGCTGGGAGCCGTGGTGGTGGACAACTGTGGCGGTCCCGAAGCCCGCAAGGCCCTCTCGACCGCCTCCGCCGAGGCGCACAGGGAAGGCCGCCGCATCCTGATCTACCCCGAGGGGCACCTGGCGCCCGTCGGCCAGCGCTTCCGCTATCGCTCAGGGGTGTTCCACATGGCCTCCGACTTCGAGATGCCGGTGGTGCCGGTCGCCACCAACCTCGGCCTGTTCTGGCCGCAGGCGAAGTTCGAGAAACACCCCGGCACGGCGGTGATCGAGTTCCTTGACCCCATCCCTGTGGGCCTCGACAAGCCCGAGTTCATGGCGAGGCTGGAGGCGGCGATCGAGACCCGCACCGCCGAGCTGGTGGCCGAGGCCACGGGCGAGCCGGTCAGGGCCTCGGTCCTGGCGGTCCCGGAGGCCGAGGAGAAGCGCCGCCTGGCGCAGGAAGGAAGGCCGAGTTGATCCGCACCCTGGTCCTGGCCTGCGCCGCCGCCGTGGCGGCGACGGCCGCTCTCGCCGCGCCCGTGCGCTCCGACCTGCCGATCTGGGCGAGCGCCGAGGCCTATCCCCTGCCCGCGGGGCTGAGCACGCGGATGGCGCGGGGGATGCAGCCCGGCGACTGGCGACTGCGGGCGCTGGACTGCGACCCGCAGAACGCGACGGAGGAATGCTATAGTTGGGTCCGCATCGCCGAGTTCGGCATGCTGGAGCACGGCCTGACCGCGGCCGAGGCGCCGACACGGGAGGCCCTCAAGGACGCCTCCGCGGAGCCCGCCTTCTTCGAGGTCCTGCAGGGCGGCAAGACCTTCACCCTGCAGATCGGTTTCAGGGGCGGCAGCCATTACCTGCTGCTGGGCGCCCGCGACGCCCGGCGGCCCGAATCCTTCGATGTTCTGAACGCCGACTGCGAGGAAGAGGGCGAGGCGACCTGGAAGGCCAAGGGCTACCGCGAACGCAAGATCGACGAGCCCGCCTTCTTCCGCTCCGACTATTGCGCGGTCCGGAGCCCGGAGGGGCTGGCGGCCTTGGCGGCCGCTTCCAAGGCCAGCCAGGCGATGGAATATGTGGGCGCGGCGGAGGAGTAAGCGTCACAATCTGCGCGCCCAGCCTCTTGCATAGACGCCTGGGCTGAACGACCTTAGTTCGCGAGAGGTGTTCAGTGACGAAAATGACGAAAATCGCCCGCGAATCAAACTCCGGCCGGTACACGGTTGTGGGACGGACAAGCGATGGCGTTTCCGTTTTGCGGTCCGCGGTGAAGCCCACTCACTTCACGTCGAAGCAGATTCGCGAAACCATCACCAAGGTAGCTGGGTCGGATAAGAAGCGCTGATGGTCGTGCGCACACGATCGCGCGACGTTTTTATCAACTGCCCCTTCGACGATGCCTACCGGCCTATGTTCCATGCGATCGTCTTCGCTGTAATCCGGTCAGGATTTCGGCCGCGTTGCGCTCTCGAAACGGACGATGGCGCCCGAAATCGCATGGGGCTGATCACCGATATCATCGAAGAATGTAGATACGGCATCCACGACATCTCCCGGACTGAGCCGGATGGCGACCCACCGCTCCCGAGATTCAATATGCCGCTGGAACTCGGCCTCTTCCTCGGCGCCCGTCGCTATGGAGAAGAACCTCAAAAGAAGAAGCGCTGCATAATTCTGGACCGCGAACGCTACCGTTTTCAGCGATTTGTCTCTGACATCGCGGGCCAAGACATTCATTCACACGATGGGCAGCCGAACCGGTGCATTGAGGAAGTTGCCACTTGGCTTCGCGACCAAAGTCGAGCGCGTACAGTCCCTGGTGGGCGGGCCATCGCCGCTGAATTCGTGACCTTCGAGCGAGAACTGTCAGCGATCTGCCGCGCGAGAGGCCTAGAACCGGATGAACTCACCTTTGGCGATTTCACCACGCTCGTTGAGGAATATCTGACCGCCGTAGCGTGAGCGTAGGCTGGCCTAAGCCAGCTTCACGCCTTCGCGGTTCATGGCCTTGGTGAGCTTGGCGTTCTGTTCGGCCGAGAGGCGCGACTGGAAGGCGGGGTAGATGTGCTCCTCCTCGTCGCGGACGTGCTGGCGGACCAGCTTGCGGAAGGCCTTCATCTTGGAGAGCCAGCGCGGGTCCTCGGCGGGCAGCTCGTGCAGCTCGTGCAGATAGGTCTTCATGTCGAAGTGCTCGCCCGCCAGGGCCTTGGAGGAGGCCCCCTGGTCGGTGTCGCGCAGGGCCGGATAGATGACGTTCTCTTCCTGCAGGGCGTGGCGGTTGAGGGCGTAGGAGACCTTGCCGAGCAGGGCCTCGCGCTTGCCGCCCTCGTCGTCCTTGGTCTCGCAGACGGTCTCGAACAGGGAGTCGATCTGGCGGTGCTCATGCTTCAGCTGGGCGAACCAGTCGCCGGCGATGGCGCTGGACGCCTGCATGGCGACCTTCTTGCTCGACAGCAGCACCACCCCGGCCAGGAAGCCCAGGCCCACGGCGGCGGCCAGCCGCATGCCCGAGGCGCTCCGGCCCGAGCGGGCCGCGTCGCGGGCGGCGTCGGCCAGCTTTTCCCAAAGTTCGGTGTTGGAGGCGCGGTCCGCCGCCGTCCGAAGGTTGCCATAGGCGTCCCGGCCCCGCTCGCGGAGCTCCGTGCCGGCTCTCGTCACCAGATCGCGCGCGTCGCCCATGGCCAGATGCATCTCCCTCGTCCCTCCACAGATAGGTACTGCGGATTGGGTAACCCATAGCTTAGCGGCATGTTCCTGGCGCTTGCAGGTCAAGCGCCGCGGCGCCACATGGCTCCTACCATGACCGAAGCGAAGATCTGCGGCCTGACCACGCTCGATGCGGTGGAAGCGGCGCTCCAGGGCGGGGCGACTTACCTGGGGTTCGTCTTCTTCCCCAGGAGCCCCCGCTGCCTGACGCCCGAGAGCGCCCGGCCCCTGTTCGAACTGGCCCGCGGCCGGGCCCGGACCGTGGCCCTGGTGGTCGATCCCACTGAGGCCTACCTCGCCGATCTGGTGGAGCGGGTGTCTCCCGACCTGATCCAGCTGCATGGCTCGGAAACCCCCGACCAGGTGAGCCGGCTGCGGCGGGCGGCGAAGGACACCCCCGTCATCAAGGCGATCTCGGTCGGCTCAGCGGAGGACCTGGAGGTCGCCGACGATTACGAGTCCGCCGACTTCCTGATGTTCGACGCCACGCCGCCCAAGGGGGCTGACCGGCCCGGCGGCCACGGCAAACCCTTCGATTGGAAGCTCCTGAAGGACCGGGTGTTCAAGAAGCCCTGGTTCCTGGCCGGCGGCCTGGATGCGGGCAATGTGGAGGAGGCGGTGCGCCAGTCGGGCGCGGCCCTGGTGGACGTTTCTTCTGGCGTCGAGCGTGAGGTGGGGTGTAAGGACCTCGCCCTGATCTCGGCCTTCCTCGACGCCGTCCGCCGCACTGACCCCGTCTGAGCTGACCAGAGTCCCGCACCCGTGTCCCAAGCCGCCCAGCCGAACGACTACGCCGCCTATCCGGACGCCGCGGGGCGATTCGGCGAGTACGGCGGCCGGTACGTGGCCGAGACCCTGATGCCCTTGGTGCTGGACCTGGAGCGGGCCTACGCCGAGGCGCGCGCCGATCCGGCCTTCCACGCCGAGCTCGGCGGCTACCTCACCCACTATGTGGGCCGCCCCTCGCCGCTCTATTTCGCCGAGCGCCTGACCGACCACTTCGGCGGGGCGAAAATCTATTTCAAGCGCGAGGAGCTGAATCACACCGGCGCGCACAAGATCAACAACTGCATGGGCCAGATCCTCCTGGCCCAGCGCATGGGCAAGACCCGGATCATCGCCGAGACCGGCGCCGGCCAGCACGGGGTGGCGACCGCCACCGTCTGCGCCCGCTTCGGCCTGCCCTGCGTGGTC
>CANJID010000091.1 GCA_947474395.1 Caulobacterales bacterium | reverse complement strand
CCAGATCGACTGGTGGACGTGCATGCCCGAGCCGTTGTCGCCGAACATCGGCTTGGCCATGAAGGTGGCGGTCTTGCCGTAGGCGTGGGCCACGTTGTGGACGACGTACTTGTAGAGCTGCAGACGGTCGGCCATCACCACCATGGTGTCGAACATCAGGCCGAGCTCATGCTGGGCGGGCGCCACTTCGTGGTGGTGCTTTTCCGGCTTCATGCCGAGCTCGCCCATCACCGACAGCATCTCGCCGCGCAGGTCCTGGGCGCTGTCCACAGGGTTGACCGGGAAATAGCCGCCCTTGGGGCCCGGGCGGTGGCCCATGTTGCCTTCCGGATATTCCTTGGCGCTGTTCTTCGGCAGCTCTTCGGAGTCGAAGCTGTAGAAGGTGTTGGTCGGGTCGGTGCCCCAGCGGACGTCGTCGAAGATGAAGAACTCGGCTTCCGGGCCGAAATAGACCGTGTCGCCGATGCCCAGCGACTTGGTGTAGGTCATCGCCGCCTTGGCGATGGAGCGAGGGTCGCGGTTGTAGGGCGTGCCCGTGTCCGGGTTCACCACGTCGCAGAAGATCGCCAGGGTCGTCTGCTGGTAGAACGGGTCGATGATCGCCGTCGACAGGTCGGGGCGCAGCTTCATGTCGGACTCGTTGATCGCCTTCCAGCCGGCGATCGAAGAACCGTCGAACATGGTGCCGTCGGTCAGGAAGTCCTCATCGACCAGGGCGAGGTCGAAGGTGACATGCTGCATCTTCCCACGCATGTCGGTGAAGCGGACATCGACGTACTTGACGTCCTTGTCCTTGATCATCTGCTGGATATCACTGGGCTTCATGCTGTTCCCCTAAAGATTGTCTTCTTCCAGACCGGGGGCAGGGAGCCTCGCCGATCGACGCCGTTCGACCCCCCACGGGTCCGGAAGCGCGTCGCTCCAAAACTGCAGTCCGAGCACATGGGCGTCAGATCGCCTGGGCCCCGCTTTCGCCGGTGCGGATGCGCACCACGTCCACAAGCTCGGACACGAAAATCTTGCCGTCACCGATCCGGCCCGTGCGGGCGGCGGTGGTGATGGCTTCGATCGCGGCGGCGAGCTGGCCGTCGGCCACCACCACCTCGATCTTAATCTTGGGCAGGAAGTCGACCACATATTCCGCGCCCCGATAAAGCTCGGTGTGGCCCTTCTGACGCCCGTACCCCTTGGCTTCGAGCACGGTCATCCCCTGCACGCCTAATTCCTGCAACGCCTCCTTCACTTCGTCCAGCTTGAACGGCTTGATGATGGCTTCAATCTTCTTCATCGGTGACCTGGACGGAATGGGCGGCGTGGCCGCAAGTCGGCGCGGGGCAGTGGGAGCATTTTAACCGGGCAGGCTCAAGCCCGGCGCCTAGCCCGAAGTCACGCCGTCGTTCGCCCTCGACGCGAGCGCCCAATCTGCAGGCGCCAGGCGCCTAGAAAATAATCACCCGCCTGCCGCCCCTTGAGGTCGGCCGGCCAGGCCTTACGATTTCAAGCCATGGCGAGGGACCTGACAACGGGCGGAGCGGTGAAGGACGGCCGCCCCTCGGCGGGCGCCCAAAGCCTTGGCGAGCAAAGGACCGCGATCCTGTCAGTCGCCGGAATGCGGGCGGCGGAGGCCGCGGCCATGGCGGCCGGAACCCCGGAATTCGCCCTGATGAAGCGGGCCGGAGAGGCGGCGGCGGATGCGATCCGTGCGCGCTGGTCTCCCCGCGAAACCCTGGTGCTCGCCGGCCCCGGCAACAACGGCGGCGACGGCTATGTGGTCGCCCGCGCCCTGGCGGAGGCGGGCTGGCCGGTGACGGTCGCCGCCGCCGTGGACGCCGCGCGCCTGCGCGGGGCGGCGAAGACGGCGGCCGAGAGCTGGGCGGGGCGGACGGTTTCCCTCGCCTCCGCGCCGGTCGAGAACGCCGCCCTGGTGGTGGACGCCCTGTTCGGCACGGGCCTGGCGCGGGCCCTGAAGCCGGAGATCCAGGCGGTGCTGGCGCGGGCGGAGGCGACGGGCGCGCCGCTGGTGGCGATCGACCTGCCCTCGGGGCTCGCCGGCGACACCGGCCGCGCATCGGCCTATGCGCCGCGCTGTATCCTGACCATAACCTTCCAGACCAAGAAGCCGGCCCATGTCCTGGAGCCCGGCCGCCGACTTTGCGGAGAGATCGTGGTGGCGGACATCGGGCTGATAGGGGCGGGGCAGGGGACGCGCCTGTTCGAGAACGACCCGGCCCTGTGGCTCGACCGGTTTCCGTGGCCCCGGCCGGACATCCACAAGCACGCGCGGGGGCGCCTCGCGGTGGTCGCGGGCAATATGTGGAGCGGGGGCGCGGCCCGCCTGTCGGCGCGGGCGGGGCTTCGCATAGGCGCGGGGCTCGTCACCCTGCTGAGCGGCAGCGACGCCCTGGCGGTCAACGCCGGCCATCTGGAAGCGGTGATGTTGCAGCCCTTCGACAGCGACATCGAGCTGGAGGAGGCCGCCGCCAACGCCGACGCGGCGGTGATCGGCCCGGCCGCGGGGATCAACCACGATACCTATCTGAACCTGATGGCGCTCGCCCGCACCGGCGCGGCCCTGGTGATCGACGCCGACGCCCTGACCGTGTTCCGCGACGATCCGGCCGTGCTGTTCTCGGCCCTGGACCGCGACGACGTCCTGACCCCCCACGTGGGTGAGTTCGAGCGGGTGTTCCCCGGCCTCCTGGCCTCCAGCCCCGAACGGGTCACCGCCGCGCGCAAGGCGGCCGAGCGGGCGGGGGCTGTGGTGCTGCTGAAGGGTCCTGACACGGTGGTGGCCGCGCCGGACGGGCGGGTCTGCGTCAACACCCGCACCACCCCGTGGCTGGCGACGGCGGGCTCCGGAGACGTGCTTTCCGGGTTCATCGGCGGCCTCTTGGCCCAGGGGATGGAGACCTTCGAGGCGGCGGCGGCGGCGGTATGGATCCATAGCCAGGCGGCGCTGAACTTCGGGCCCGGCCTGATCGCCGAGGACCTGCCGGACCTGGCCCCGGCGGTGCTGAAGGACCTGCTCGCCCGCGCGGGCGGTTAGGCTACCGAGTGTAGCTGGCGGCGGCTGCGCGGATGTCGGGCTCGAACACGATCTTCAGGCGGCGCGGAGACGCTTGGTCGCCCACCTGGACGCTGTTGGCCAGGGCGGCGCCGGCCTGGGCGGTCTGGAGGAGCTGGCCGATGGTGTCGGCGCCGGCGGCCGGGACCGGGGCGGCGGCGGCCGGAAGCCTGGCGGGCTGTTCGGTGCGATCGGTAGTGACGGCGGTGGCGGTCGCCTTCGAAGGGTCTTCCGCCCAGGCGGTCTGTTCGTGGACCTGGCGGGCGAGCCAGACGCTGCCGTTCTGGGCAACGCTCGCCCACAAGGGCTGTTGGAGAGGCTGCTGAGCCTGCCGAGGTTGGGAAGACGCTTGCGCTTCGGCGACTGGCTGCAGACCTGACGCATCGGTCGGCGACGCGGCCGAGCTATGCCCCATGTTGTAGACAAAGGCGCCGGCGCAAAGAAGAGCGATCAGTCGAAACAAAATCGAACTCCGGGGTCACGTTTTTCCGATGTCCATGAGGTTACACAGGCCCTTTGGATTTGGCGTTTAAAGGAAGAGTTAATTTCCACTCTGCGACGAGTTGTCCAAAGACTGTCGCAATGGAGAGGGGCGACAGCGCCGGAAGTCATTGGATAATCGAAGGTTTTTCACCGATAAAAGCCCCCAAACCATTTATCCTTGCTCCGTTGTTAATCTTTAATTTACCCCCGAGGCGGGCTTCCGTCCTTAATTCAACCCCCGCGTGTCCCCCTGCCAAGCTTGCCGAAACTGTCCCGCTCCGGGACGGATGGGCCGGTTTTCGTGCCTGCGAGGCGCTTGCGGAAAAGGAGGCGGTTCCACCATAAGGAGGATGCTGGCCACGCGGCTGTGGCGGAATGGTAGACGCAACGGTTTTAGGTACCGTCGGGGTAACCCGTGGGGGTTCGAGTCCCTTCAGCCGCACCAGCACCCTCTTTCCGACCCGCTTTCCTTTGACCCGCGCGGGCGCGATGACGTAAGACCCCGCCCTCCGTCGTCGGCGCATGCGTCGCCGGCCGCCCTGCCCGTTGCGGAAGAAGAACAATGTCGATCCAGATTGTCGAAAAGTCGGGCGAAGGCCTCAGCCGCGTCTACGGCATCACCGTTCCTGCGAAGACCCTCAGCGACAAGCTCGAGGCGCGTCTCGCCGAGATCGCCCCCCAGATGCAGCTGAAGGGCTTCCGCCCCGGCAAGGTGCCCACCGCCCACGTCCGTCGCATGTACGGCAAGGCGATCATGGGCGAGATCGTCGAGCAGTCGGTCAACGAGGGCCAGCAGCAGGCCCTGAGCGACGCCCAGCTGCGCCCGGCCACCACGCCGGACGTGAAGCTCGAGTCCGACATGGACCAGGTGATCGCCGGCGGCGCGGACCTGACCTTCGAAGTGGCCGTGGAAGTGATGCCGGACTTCGAGCCGGTTGATCCCACCACCCTGTCCCTGACCCGCCCGGTCTACGAGCCGAGCGAAGCCGACATCGACGAGGCCCTGGCCGAGCTGGCCCAGGGCAACCGCGTCTATGAAGCCAAGACCGGCAAGTCGGCCAAGGCGGCCGACGGCGACATGGTGATGGCCGATTTCGTGGGCCGTATCGACGGCGAGGCCTTCGAGGGCGGCGCGGGCGAGGACGCCGAGATCATCATCGGCTCCAACCGCTTCATCCCCGGCTTCGAGGAGCAGCTGATCGGCGCCAAGGCCGGCGACGTGGTCACGGTCAAGGTGTCCTTCCCGGCCGACTATCCGGTGGCGACCCTGCAGGGCAAGCCCGCCGAGTTCGAGACCACCGTCAAGGAAGTCCGCGCCCCGCAGGACGCCAAGCCGGACGAGGAATTCGCCAAGCGCATCGGCATGCCTGGCCTGTCGACCCTGCGCGACGCCTTGAAGTCGCAGCTCGACAGCCAGAACCAGTCGGCCTCGCGCTTCAAGCTGAAGCGCGCCCTGCTGGACGTGCTGGACGCCAAGCACAGCTTCGACCTGCCGCCGCGGATGGTGGAGGCCGAGTTCAGCGCGATCTGGAGCCAGGTCGAGGCCGAGCGTGGCCGCGGGGAGCTCTCCGAGGAGGACCTCGCCAAGACCGACGACCAGCTGCGCGCCGAGTACCGCCGCATCGCCGAGCGCCGGGTGCGCCTGGGCCTGGTGCTGGCCGAGATCGGCCGCCGCCACGACGTCCAGGTCACCGACGACGAGATGAACCGGGCCCTCGGCCAGGAAGCCAGCCGCTATCCGGGCCAGGAGCGGGAGATCTTCGAATTTTTCCGCCAGAACCCCGGCGCCATCGCCCAGGTCCGCGCGCCCCTCTATGAAGAGAAGGTGGTCGACCTGATCATCGCCAAGGCCAAGGTCGCCGACAACGCCGTGTCCAAGGACGAGCTCTTCGCCGAGGACGAGATGCCGGAAGGCTACGAAGAGGGCGAAGGCAAGGCGAAACCCAAGAAGGCCCCCAAGGCCAAGGCCGAAGCCGCCCCCAAGGCCAAGAAGGCGGCCGCCGAGCCCGCCGCCGAGGAAGCTCCGGCTGCCAAGCCGGCCGCCAAGAAGGCCGCGCCCAAGAAGGCGAAGTAGGCGAGGGGGCCAGCCTGCTACGTCAAGCCGGCGGCCCGCCTTGCAAGCTGGCGGGGCCAAGGCGATATACGGACATGAGCGGCGCGGCGGAGTGATTCCGCGCGCCTATGCATTCCTTATGAAAAGGCCCGCCCGATGCGCGACGATCCTGTGCACACCTACATGAACCTCGTGCCGATGGTGGTCGAGCAGACCAGCCGGGGCGAGCGCGCCTTCGACATCTTCTCGCGGCTCCTGAAGGAGCGGATCATCTTCATCACCGGCCCGGTGGAGGACGGCATGGCCTCTCTGGTCATCGCCCAGCTCCTGTTCCTGGAGTCGGAGAACCCGAAGAAGGACATCTCGATCTACATCAACTCCCCCGGGGGCGTGGTGACGTCGGGCCTCGCGATCTACGACACCATGCAATACATCAAGAGCCCGATCTCGACGCTCTGCGTCGGCATGGCGGCCTCGATGGGCTCGTTCCTGCTGGCCGCCGGCGCCCCCGGGCACCGCATCGCCCTGCCGAACGCCCGCATCATGGTGCACCAGCCCTCCGGCGGCTTCCGCGGCCAGGCCTCCGACATCGAGCGCCACGCCGAGGACATCATCAAGACCAAGAAGCGACTGAACCAGCTCTACGCCAAGCACACCGGCAAGCCGGTCGAGGAGATCGAGAAGGCGCTGGACCGCGACAACTTCCTCTCGGCGGAAGAGGCCAAGGCTTTCGGCCTGGTCGACCACGTCTATGAAACCCGCGACGCCGTGGAAGCCACCCCCGCCTAGGAGCTGCCGCGGATGAGCCGCTTCTGGAGCGCGCTTGTCCGCGACCTCTCTCCTTACGTGCCGGGCGAGCAGCCCCGCATCGCGGGCCTGATCAAGCTGAACACCAACGAGAGCCCCCTGGGGCCCTCGCCGCGAGCCCTGGAAGCGATCCGGGCCGAGGCGGCCGACAGTCTTCGGCTCTACCCCGATCCCCTGGCGACGGCCCTGCGCGAGACCCTGGCCGCCTATCACGGGGTGCGCCCGGACCAGGTGTTCGTCGGCAACGGCTCGGACGAGGTCCTGGCCCACGCCTTCGCGGCCCTGCTGAAGCAGGACCTGCCCCTGCTGTTCCCGGACATCACCTACAGCTTCTATCCGGTCTATTGCCGCCTGTTCGGGATCGCCCACGAGACGGTCCCGCTGGACGCGGACATGCGCATCCGCATCGCCGACTACGACCGGCCGGCGGGGGCGATCATCCTGGCCAATCCCAACGCCCCCACTGGCGTGCCCCTCTCCAGGGGCGAGATCGCCGCCCTCTTGGAGCGGCATCCGGACCAGCCGGTGGTGGTCGATGAGGCCTATGTGGACTTCGGCGGGGAGACGGCGATCCCCCTGATCGGGTCGCACCCGAACCTCCTGGTGGTGCAGACCATGTCGAAGTCGCGGGCCCTGGCGGGCTTGCGGGTCGGCTACGCCATCGGCGACGCGGGGCTGATCGAGGCCCTGGACCGGGTGAAGGACAGCTTCAACTCCTACCCCCTTGGCCGGCCGGCCCAGGCGGGGGCGATCGCGTCTGTCGAGGACGAGGCCTATTTCCAGGCAAGCCGCACGGCGGTCATGGCCAGCCGCGGGCGGCTGGACTCAGGGTTGAAGGGGCTGGGCTTCGAGGTCCTGCCCTCGGCGGCGAACTTCGTCTTCGCCCGCCATCCGCGCCACAGCGGGGCGGACCTGGCCGCGGGCCTGCGCGAGCGGGCCGTGCTGGTGCGCCGTTTCTCCGGCCCCCGCATCGCCGACTATCTGAGAATCACCGTGGGCCTGGACGAACAGGTCGACCGGCTGCTCGCCGCCCTGGGCGACATCCTGCAGGGCGGGACGCGGTAGGGAGGTTGTTAGCCGCGCATGCGTCCGCCGGGGCGACCCGTGAACAGGCGCATGTAGCTGTCTTCCGCCAGGGCCAGCATCTCCCTGTCGCCGGCGGTGTCGCCGTAGGCGGCCGATAGCCGCATATCCTGGCCGAACACCTCGCGCAGGCGGTTCACCTTTTCCTGGCCGCGGCAGTTGGCGCCGATGAAGCCGCCGGAGACCCGGCTGTCGGCGTCGAATTCCAGGCGCGTGCCGAGCAGCAGGTCCGCCCCCAGCCCGCGGGCGAAGGGGGCGATGATGATTTCAGGCGAGGCGGTGACGATGACGAGGCGCCTGCCCTCCTGGCGATAGCGCCGCCAGACCTTCAGGGCGTCGGGGCGCAGCAGCATGGGCGCGGCCACGGTGGCGAATTCCTTGGCTTCCTCTTCCAGCACCTCGCGCGGGAGGCCCTTGAGGAAAACGCGGACGCAGCGGACCTTGAGGCGCTCGGCGTCGCGGTTGAAAAGATAGACAAGCGCCGCCGGCCAGAGCCGCAGCATGCCCATGCAATAGCCGAAACCGCCCTCCCGCCAGCGCAGGAAGGTGAGGAAGGTATCGCGCACGGTCATCGTCCCGTCGAAATCGAACGCGACGATCGGACTGGGACGGTCGAGCCCCGTGCTTCGTATGCCCTGGTGTTCCGTAATGGGAGCAACCATATCCTTGATCCGGTACGACGCCTCTCTCAGCAAGAGCGGCGCCGAACCAATTGAGCTACCACTTGATCGCGCCCGTAGGGGTATGATCGAATGGCGTTTCGGAGATCGTCAGACTTCCGTAAGCCTCGCGGTGCATATCCTATGCGTCTGACCCGGGACGGGCCATTCGCGCGGGGGACAACCGCCGACGGCTGCAGGCGAGCTTTCGAGGTTCGAAAGTCACCGCCGTAGAGTGAGAAGCGACTATGACCAAGGCCGCCAGCGGCGACACCAAGAGCACTCTGTACTGCTCCTTCTGCGGGAAGAGCCAGCACGAGGTGCGCAAGCTCATCGCCGGACCGACCGTGTTCATCTGCGATGAATGCGTCGAGCTGTGCATGGACATCATTCGCGAAGAGCACAAGATCGCCTTCGTCAAGTCGAAGGACGGCGTGCCGACGCCGCGCGAAATCCGCGAGGTCCTCGACGACTACGTGATCGGCCAGGACCACGCGAAGAAGGTTCTGTCGGTCGCGGTGCACAATCACTACAAGCGGCTCAATCACGCCCAGAAGAACAACGACGTCGAACTGGCGAAGTCGAACATCCTTCTGGTGGGTCCGACGGGCTCGGGCAAGACGCTTCTGGCCCAGACGCTCGCACGCATCATCGACGTGCCCTTCACCATGGCGGACGCCACCACCCTGACCGAAGCCGGTTACGTGGGCGAAGACGTCGAGAACATCATCCTCAAGCTGCTGCAGGCCGCCGACTACAACGTCGAGCGGGCGCAGCGCGGCATCGTCTACATCGACGAAGTCGACAAGATCAGCCGCAAGTCCGACAACCCGTCGATCACGCGCGACGTGTCGGGCGAAGGCGTGCAGCAGGCGCTGCTGAAGATCATGGAAGGCACGGT
>CANJID010000090.1 GCA_947474395.1 Caulobacterales bacterium | reverse complement strand
CCCTCCCGTCGGGGAGGGGGCTCTCTGCGGTCCCGTCTCTGCAATCTAGCGCGCGGGCGGCGGTCCGCCCGGGGCGCCGCCGGCCGGACGCGGCGCCGGCGGCGGCGCGTTGGGATCGACCAACCCTAGGCCGATGGTCTGGCCGCTGGCGAGGACGTGCCCCTTCATGGCGGCCGACAGCTCGGCGTAGGTCAGGGCGGGGTTGGCCGGGATGACGGTGTCCAGGGCGAAGACCTGCAGGTGGTAACGGTGCTTGGGCCCTGCGGGGGTGCGCGGGCCCATATAGGCCTGGGCCACGCCGCGGATGTTCGGGCCGTAGGAAGCGCCGGCGGGGGGCGCGCTCATCGCCGGCGCCAGCGAGGTCGCGGTCGCGGGGATGTTGTACATGGTCCAGTGCAGGATGGCCGAGCCCTGCACCACGGCGTCGGTGTCCTGCATGATCACGGCGTAGGACTTGGTCGCCGCCGGGCCCCGGCTCCAGGTCAGGCCCGGGAAGACGTTGCCCCGGTACTGGGTGTTCTCGAAGGGAATGTCGGCCATGTCCTTGAAGGCGGGGCTCGAGACGGTGAGCTTGGCGCCCCCCGTCGCCGCGATGTTGTCGAGGGCCAGGTACTGGATACCGACCTCCGTTGCAGCGACGGGGCCTTGGGCGCTGGCGGCGCTCGCGGTCAGGCCGATGACGGCGGCGAGGGCCGCGGCGGACAGATAGGCTTTCATTCTGGTTTTCCTCCCTAGGCCCTTTGCGGGCCGGAACCGGTTGCTCTCTTTAATCCTGCGCTACCCGCAGGTGAAATTCTTCGCGTCGTTCGGATCGCCTTCGCCCTTGAACTTCGCCGCCTGCGGATAGGGGCAAAGCGGCCGGGAGATGGGCGATCCACGCTTGGTCGCCACCAGGGAGTCCGGGGCCTTGTCCGCCTCCACCCAGCTCTCCAACGTGCCCAGGAGGTCGAACTGGTCGGGGCCCGGGCCGCCGCCGCAGTGCTCGACCCCCGGCGCCAGGAAGAAGCGCGCGCTGGAGGCCAGGCTCTGCTTGCCGAGCTTGGGGCCCGTCGTCTTCTGCACCCGCTCGAAATAGTCGGCCGTCGCGTAGGGGCTGGGGCCGGGGTCGTTCCAGCCGTGCCACAGGACCAGCTTCCCGCCGCCCCTGATGAAGGGGCTGATGTCCGGATTGTCGGCCTCGTACATCTTCGCGAACGGCGTGGACCGGACCATGGACTGGTGCTTCTCCGCGTCGAAGGTCGACAGGTCGAAATCGGCGTCCCGGAAGATGAAGGCGCGCATGCCCGGAACGCCCTGGCGCGTCGTGGTCATGTCCGTGCCCGCACCCGTCGCGATGAACCGGGACCATCCCGTCTCGCCGCCGCGGGTCAGGGGATAGGCGGCCACCGCGCCGCGCTTAGTGGCGGCCGGGGTGTAGGCCTTGCGCACCGCCGCCACCTGGGCCGGGGTCAGGCACTGATCGCCCTTCGAACCCGTAGGGCACTGGATGGCGATCGGGTCCCACCTGCAGGTGCGCGGGTCGCTGATCACCCCGTCGCGGATGCCGTCGTCGGCGTCGCAGGCGCGTAAGGAGGCCTGGTTGACGACGGTGAGCTGGGCGTTGGTGAGCTGAGCGTCCGGCGCGGCGAAGATGTTGTTGCGGACCACCGAATTCATCTGGGTGGTCAGGTTGTAGACCGGCGCCCCGGCGATGACGCCATTGTAGTCCGTCGGATAACGCTGGACCTCCATCAGGGCCATCCGGCCGCCGGTGGAGCAGCCCTGGAAATAGGCCTCGGTCTGGGGCTTGCCGTAGTATTTGGCGACCACCGTCTTGCCGGTGACGGTCATCTGGTGGACGGCCCTGTAGGCGAAGTCGGTCACGGCCTCCGGGGCGTCCTTGGCCCAGGCGGAATCGAACGCCGTCGCGCCCGGGTGGCCGCCGTCGGTCTGGAGGACCGCATAGCCCTTGATCAGGCCGGGGCTCGCCGCCGCCAGGGTGACGTTGCCCGCCCATCCGCCGCCGCCGAGGCCGAGGATCTTGCCGTTCCAGCCCTGGGGCAGGCGCAACACCACCCCGATCATCGAGGCCTTAACCGGAGAGACGGTCGCCTTGACCTCACAGTAGCCCGGCGCCCCGTTCGCGGGCGCGACCGTGGCGGCCGAGGTCACGACGGTCTGCGCGAACAGGCCCGGGGTGGTCAGGCCGGCGCAGTCGAGCGGCTGGACCGTGGGCGGGCCCCGGCGGGGAGCCGCTGAGGCCGAGCTCAGCAGGACCAGCGGAAGCACGGCGCCGAGCGCCAGACGCATGCTCATGAAGTCCACCCCTTACGCTTCGTCGCGGGGGAGCGTGCTACCGGCGGGCGCGGGTTGTAAAGCGCCCGGTGAACCTTGCGCGCAACGCCTGAAAGTCGGGCGCCCGGCGCCCATGCGATGCACACCGATCCGTTGCCTATCGCTCTCGGGCCTGATTAGTTTGAGGCGCGAGTCGGGACCGACGTGACCAAAAAGACGTCACGGGGCCGCCTCGTACCGGGAGGCCCAAGGACCATGCTTCGACCCACGCTCGCGGGCGCCATCAAGCTTGGCTTGATAGCCGCCCTGGCCGCGCCCGCCGCGGCCCTTGCCCAGGCTGTTCCCGCGGCGCCGCCGACGGTTCCGGACTCCGGCCACACCGCCTGGATGCTGACCGCCACGGCCCTGGTGCTATTCATGACCCTGCCGGGCCTGGCCCTGTTCTACGCCGGGCTGGTGCGGGCCAAGAACGTGCTGTCGGTGATGATGCACTGCGTGGCCATCGCCTGCATGGGCTCGGTCCTGTGGCTGCTGGTCGGCTACAGCCTGGCCTTCAGCGGCACGGGCCCGGTGATCGGCGACCTCTCCAAGGCCTTCCTGAACGGCGTGGACCGCACGACCGTCACGGGCCATATCCCGGAAGCCCTGTTCTTCATGTTCCAGATGACCTTCGCGGTCATCACCCCGGCCCTGATCGTCGGCGCCTACGTCGAACGCATCCGTTTCGGCGCCGTCCTGCTGTTCAGCGCCCTGTGGCTGCTCCTGGTCTATTGCCCGGTCTGCCACTGGGTCTGGGGCGGCGGCTGGCTGGCCCAGCGCGGCGTCATGGACTTCGCCGGCGGTCTCGTCGTGCACGCCACGGCGGGGACCTCTGCCCTCCTGATCGCCAAGGCCCTCGGCCATCGCGATGGGTTCCCGAAGGACCTGCGCCCGCCGCACAACCCCGGCCTGACCATGATGGGGGCGGGGATGCTGTGGGTCGGCTGGTACGGCTTCAACGCCGGCAGCGCGCTCGCCGCCGACGGCAGCGCCGCCATGGCCCTGACCGTCACCCACGTCTCGGCCTCCGTCGCCGGCCTGGTCTGGGCCGGCCTGGAATGGAAGCGGTTCGGGCGGCCGAGCATGATCGGCATGGTCACCGGCGTGGTGGCGGGCCTGGCCACCGTCACCCCCGCCTCCGGCTTCGTCGGACCGGTCGGGGCGGTGGTGCTGGGCGCGACTTCCGGCGTGGTCTGCTTCTTCTGCGTAGACTTCGTGAAGCACCGGCTGAAGATCGACGACAGCCTGGACGTCTTCGCCGTGCATGGCGTCGGCGGCATCATCGGCACCCTGCTGGTCTCGGTGCTGGCGACCACGGCCCTGGGCGGCGCGGGCTATGGCGTGACCGGCGGCATGGGGGGCCAGGCCCTGATCCAGCTGATCGGCGTCCTGGCCACGGTCGCCTGGTCGGCGGTGGCGACGCTGGCCATCATCTTCATCACGAAGAAGGTCGCGGGCCTGCGGGCCAAGGACGAGGAGATCGAGGACGGCCTCGACTCCACCTACCACGGCGAGCGGGGCTACACGCCGTAGCAGTCCAATAAACGTCGAGACATTTCGCCGGGGCGTGGCCAGGATCAGGCATGTCGGGCGACAGACCGCCGAAGACCGCCATCGAGCGGATGATCCCGCTGTTGCTCGGGGTCGAGAGCAATCTCGATCAGGACGCCAGCCTGGAATCCCTGGCGCGTGACTTCGGACAGTCGACCTTCGCCTTTCATCGCTCGTTCTCGGCGGCGGTCGGAGAGACGCCCCGCAAGCACGTGGAGCGGCTCAGGCTGGAGCGCGCGGCCCTCAAGCTGGCCATCACCGATGACAGCGTCCTCGAGATCGCCATGGCGGTCGGCTTCAACACCCACGAGACTTTTTCCCGGGCCTTCCTGCGGCGGTTCGGCCGCGCGCCCAGGGCGTATCGGCAGGCCGCCAAGGTGGCGCAGAAGGAACGGCTGGAACGCAACCGAACCTTCCGGGGCGAGGACTGCGTGCTGTCGGACGTGAGGTTCGAGGCGCTGCCGCGAACCTACCTGATCTCCATTCGACGCCTCGGCGCCTATGCCGACCTCGACGCGGAAACCCGGGAGGCGCTTTGGCGCGAGCTGATCGACCGGGCCGGGCGCAACGGCGTTCTGAAAAGCCCTGTGCGCATGGGCTTCTTTCCGGACGATCCCGGCATGACGCCGCCGGCCATGCAGCGCGCCGACCTCTGTATTCCGGTGGAGCGGCCGATCGAGAGCACGGACAGGGTCCGCTGCTTCCGGTTCGCCGGGGGGATGCACGGCGTGATCGAGCACGTCGGAGCCTATTCGACCGCCGGTCAGGCCTATCGCAATCTCGCCGACGGGATACGCGCGTCCGATCGGTACATCTTCCGGGATGCGCCGCCCCTGCAGATCTTTCGCCAGGTCCACCTCGGCGGCGACAGGAGCGCGAACCATTCGGAAATCTGCTTCGCCGTGAAGCGAAGATCCGGCGCGCGGGAGGGGCAAGAAACGTCAAGAACCGCGCCCTGAAACGTCATAGGACCGACCGGACCGGTTTTCGGGAGAAGGATATGAGCGCGCCGATCGTCTTTTTCGACCTCCCCTGCATCGACCTCGACAAGCAGGCGGCCTTCTACGAAACGGTGTTCGGCTGGCGGATCACCCCGGGACCGTTCCCGCAGACCCGCTCCATCCAGCCGTTCCCCGTGCGGTCGCCCCTTCCGGGAACCCTGCGTCAGGACCCGATGGACGGCTCGGCGCAGAGCATGCCCGCGCTGATCTACCTCGGCGTCGAGGATGTGACGGCGACCCTCGCCAGCATCGAGGCGAATGGCGGGGCCGTTCATGCGCCGCGCTTCGAAGTGCCGGGCGTCGTAGTGCTCGGCCTGTTCAAGGACCCCGCCGGCAATCCCATGGGGCTGGTGGAGATGGACGGCGGCAAGCCCAAGGTCCCGTAAGGCGCGGGGTTAGTCGGAAAATAAGCTTCGCGGTCCATGATCCGCCCTTCGTCCGGGGGGCCCATGTCGCAAGCCGTTCTGCCGCTGCCGCGAAGCATCGCCGCCGCGCCCGCCCTGTTCGCCGGGGCGGTGTTCATGAGCGCGGCCCTGGTCTTCCTGGTCGAGCCCCTGATGGGCCGCCTGATCCTGCCGGCGCTGGGCGGCAGCCCGGCCGTCTGGAACACCAGCCTGGCCTTCTTCCAGGCCGCCCTGCTGATCGGCTACGGCTACGCCCACCTGCTGCAGCGCCTGCGCTCGGCGCGGGTGCAGGCGGCGATCCATCTGGCCGTTCTGGCCGTCGCCGCCCTTGCCTTGCCGCTCCATCTCAGCCGCATGGCGGGCGAGCCCCCGGCGGGCGCCCCCATCCCCTGGCTCCTGGCGGTCCTGGCCCTCTCCATCGGCGCGCCCTTCGTGGCCCTGTCCGCCACCGCCCCCCTTGTGCAGGCCTGGTACGCCCGGCTTCGCGAAGGCGATCCGGACGGGGGCAGCCCCTATGTCCTCTACGCCGCCAGCAACCTCGGCAGCCTGATCGCCCTGATCGCCTATCCCCTGGTGGTCGAGCCCATGCTGGCCCTCTCGGCCCAGCGCACCGCCTGGACCGTGGGCTATGGGCTGTTCGCGGTGTTGGCGGTTGGGCTGTCTTTACTCCTGCCCCGATCCCAAAAATCCGCTCATCCCGGCGAAAGCCGGGACCCAGGCGTTTTTTTTGGTGGGCGAGCGGATGTCATAAAAAACCTGGGTCCCGGCTTTCGCCGGGATGAGCGGGTAGAAAGTGTATGGGCGGATCGGGGCCGCTGGGTGTTCCTGGCCGCCGCCCCGTCCAGCCTGATGCTGGGGGTGACCAGCCATCTCTCCACCGACGTGGCTTCGGCGCCGTTCCTGTGGGTGGTCCCGCTGGCCCTCTACCTCCTGACCTTCGTGGTCGCCTTCCAGGCCAGGCCGTCCATCGGTCCGGCGACCGCCCGCCTGCTGCAGGCCGTGGCCCTGGTCGCCTGCGTGATTCTCCTGCCCATGCGGACCGGCGGCTGGCTGGTGCAACTGGCCGTCCACCTGTCGGCCTTCTTCCTGACGGCGCTGGTCTGCGCCCAGGCGCTCGCCGCCCGCAAACCCGAGCCCGCGCGCCTGACCGAGTTCTATCTTTGGATGTCGCTGGGCGGCGTGATCGGCGGTTCGTTCAACGCCTTCCTGGCGCCGGTGATCTTCAGCCAGGTGTGGGAATATCCCCTGGCCTTCCTGGCCTGCAGCCTCGCCCGCCCCTGGGGCGGCAGGAGCTTCGACCGCCCCGAGATCGTCGTCCTGGTCTGCGGCCTTGTTGCGGCCCTGGTCGCGGGCCTGATCGGCGGGATCAATCCCATGGCCGCCACCACCGCTCTGGGCCTCGTCTGCATAACGGGCCTGGCCGCCTATCGCCTGAAGGACCGCGCCCCGCTCTTCACCGTCCTGATCGCCGCGGTGATCCTCTCCGGCCAGGCCATCGGCGGAAAGCTCGACACCCTGGAGGTCCGCCGCAGCTTCTTCGGCGTGCACCGCGTGGCCGAGGTGGAGCAGGACGGCCTGGGCCGTGTGCGCCTGCTCTTCAACGGCACCACCCTGCACGGGGCGCAGGGGTTGGGCGCCGGCCGCTGCACCCCCATGACCTATTACGCCCCGGCCGCCCCCATCGGTCAGGTGTTCGCCGCCAGGACGGCGGCGGGCGCGGCTCCCTTGCGCATCGGCGCGGTCGGCCTCGGGGCGGGCGCGGTGGCGTCCTACACCCGGGCCGGCGACACCCTTCGCTTCTTCGAGATAGACCCGGCGGTCGTGGCCATCGCCCGCGACTCCGGCGCCTTCTCCTACGTCCACGACTGCGCCCACGGCGACATCAGCTACGTGACCGGCGACGCCCGCCGCACCCTGGCGGCCGAGCCGGCGGGGGGCTTCGACCTCCTCCTGATCGACGCCTTCTCCTCCGACAGCGTCCCGACCCACCTGATGACGGTGGAGGCCATCCGCGCCGACCTCGCCAAGCTGGCGCCGGGCGGGGTGCTCCTGATGCATCTCACCAACCGCAACCTGCGTCTCGTCGAGCCTGCTGCCGCCGCGGCCCGGGCGGCGGGCGCCGTCGCCCTGGTCCAGGCCTACCAGCCCGCCCCGCCGCTCGCGCCCCCCGCCGCCACCCGCTCCACTGTCCTGGCCCTGGCCCGCGACCCGGCCGCGCTGGAAAGCCTGCGCCGCGACCCCCGCTGGCGCATCGCGGACCCGAAGGGCGTAACTCCCTGGACCGACGACTATGTGAACGTGGTCGGGGCCCTGATCGCGCGGATGCGCGACCCGTCGGACGCCAGCTAACTCATCAAGACCCGCTCATCCCGGCGGAAGCCGGGACCCAGGTTTGAGTTGCAGGACAGCGCGTTTCAGAAAAAGCCTGGGTCCCGGCTTCCGCCGGGATGAGCGGAAATCATTAGGGCTGCGGCCCTGTTGGCCTGTGCCGGAACATCCGTGCCAGTCGCATCCGGTCGGGCTACCGTGCTGGGATCGAACCTTAGCGGAGGCGCGCCTTGATCCGGAAATGGAAGTGCCTGCTCGCCGGGGTCGCGGTCATTGCCCCTGTGCTGACGGGGTGCACGACGCCCGCCCCTGCGGCTGGGCCCGCCGCGAGCATAGGCTCGGCGACGATGGCGCGGGACGGGACCATCACCCTACAGCTCATGGCTTTGGCGCCCGGAGGGGTCCGCGGCGACGCCTTGCTTACATACCGACCCGGTGATCCGAACTACGCCAAGATCAGGCGACATCTCGGCGGTCTGAAACCGGGAGAGCACAAGGCGGTGCCTCCATGGCCCACTTCGACGGATTAGGCGCTAGCCCCAAGGGCCCCGCTCGCCCGTCACCGGCACCGCCGTGCCCCTACGAGGGGCAGCCTCAACAGACCGCGCCCGCGCCTGCCCACCCATGCCCAGCAGGGCCTCGACCCGGTTGGCGGTGGCCGGGTGGGTGGAGAAGAGGTTGTCGGCGCCGCGCCCGCTCAGCGGATTGATGATGAAGAGGTGCGCCGTGGCCGGATTGCGCTCGGCCCCGTAGTTGGCCGCGCCGCCTCTCGCATAGGCTTCGATCTTCTCCAGGGCGCGGGCGAGCGCCGCCGGGTCGCCAGCGATCTCGGCGCCGACGCGGTCGGCCTCGTATTCGCGGGAGCGGCTGATCGCCATCTGCACCAGGGCCGCGGCCATGGGCGCCAGGATCATCAGGGCGATGGACCCGATCATGCCCACGGGGCGGTCCCGGTCGTTCCCCCCGCCGAAGAACATGGCGAAGTTCGCCAGCGCCGAGATCGCCCCGGCGATGGTCGCCGTCACGGTCATGGTCAGGGTGTCGCGGTTCTTCACGTGGGCCAGCTCGTGCGCCATCACCCCGCGGATCTCGTCGCGCTCCAGGAGGCCGAGCAGGCCGGTGGTCGCGCAGACCGTGGCGTGGTCGGGGTCGCGCCCGGTGGCGAAGGCGTTGGGCTGGTCGCTCTGCATCAGGGCGACCTTGGGCCGGGGCAGGCCGGCCTCGTCGGCGAGGGCCGTCACGTCGGCCACGAAGGTCCGCACCATCGCATCGGGGTGGGTCCCGTCGACGACCTGCGCCCCGTACATCGAGAGCACGATCCTGTCGGCGTTCCAGTAGGAGACGAGGTTCATTCCCGCCGCCAGGACGAAGGCGATGACCATGCCGGAGGGCCCGCCGATCATATAGCCGACGCCGACGAACAGGGCCGTCAGGGCCGCCAGCAGCACATAGGTCTTGAGGTGGTTCATCTCGCT
>CANJID010000089.1 GCA_947474395.1 Caulobacterales bacterium | reverse complement strand
GCCAGGGCGAGGAGCTGGAGCCGGCGCGCAAGAAGGCGCTGCTGCTCGGCATCAAGCCCGAGAACATCTTCATCGAGGACCTGCGCGAGGAGTTCGTCCGCGACTACGTCTTCCCGATGTTCCGGGCCAACACGGTCTACGAGGGCCAGTACCTCCTTGGCACCTCCATCGCCCGCCCGCTGATCGCCAAGACCCAGATCGCCATCGCCCACAAGGTCGGCGCCGACGCCGTCTGTCACGGCGCCACCGGCAAGGGCAACGACCAGGTCCGCTTTGAGCTGGGCTACTACGGGCTCGACCCCGACATCCGCGTGATCGCCCCCTGGCGGGAGTGGGACTTCGCCTCCCGCGAACAGCTGATCGCCTTCGCCGAGCAGAACCAGATCCCCATCGCCAAGGACAAGCGCGGCGACGCCCCCTTCAGCGTGGACGCCAACCTTCTGCACTCCTCCTCCGAGGGCAAGGTGCTGGAGGACCCGAGCGTCGAGGCGCCGGAGTTCGTGTACCAGCGCACCATCGCCCCCGAGGACGCGCCGGATAAGGCGCAACTCTTCGACCTCGACTTCGAGCGCGGCGATCCGGTGGCGGTCGACGGGGTGCGCATGTCGCCCGCGACCCTGCTGACCAAACTGAACGAGCTGGGCCATGACAACGGCGTGGGGCGCCTCGATCTCGTGGAGAACCGCTTCGTCGGCATGAAGTCCCGGGGCGTCTACGAGACCCCCGGCGGGACCATCCTGCTGCACGCGCACCGGGGGATGGAGTCCATCACCCTGGATCGCGGCGCCGGGCACCTGAAGGACGACCTGATGCCCCGCTATGCGGAGCTGATCTACAACGGCTTCTGGTTCTCGCCGGAGCGCGAGATGCTCCAGGTGATGATCGACAAGAGCCAGGAGCTGGTCACCGGCCGGGTGCGGGTGAAGCTCTACAAGGGCAATGTCACCATCATCGGCCGCCAGAGCCCCTATTCGCTCTACGACCAGGAGCTGGTCACCTTCGAGGAAGGCAAGGTCGCCTACGACCACCGCGACGCGGCCGGCTTCATCAAGCTCCAGGCCCTCCGCCTGCGCGTCGCCGCCCGCCGCAACCGCAAGGTCGAGTTCCCGGAGTAGGGCTTCGGGTCAGGAGACCGGACGCGGCCGCTCCGGCGGTACGGAGAGCAAGACCTTTCCCCGACGGATGAAGCGGCTGTCGTCGCCCGC
Source organism: Caulobacterales bacterium (assembly GCA_947474395.1). Taxonomy (GTDB): domain Bacteria; phylum Pseudomonadota; class Alphaproteobacteria; order Caulobacterales; family Caulobacteraceae; genus CANJID01. The sequence continues at coordinate 8,370 of CANJID010000089.1, read as the reverse complement.
CGGGATGCTGCCGTAATAATCCACCTCGCAGATTCGGCAGCTCTTCTTGTCGATCAGAACCCCCGGCGGGCCGTCCATGTACCCGTCCGGTATGGGCTGATGCACGTAGACCGATGAACCTCGGTCCAGCACCTGAAAGCCCAGGTAGGGGGAATGGCGACGGACCTGCCTCGCGCCCTGCTTGGCGAGTGCAATGAAGTTGCAGGGCTGCGCGCTGGCGGGACCGCTGCACCCGGGGAAGGCGGAGGCGGTGAGCACCAGCATCGTCAGCGCCCAAAGGGAGATCAGGCAGACGAAGGTCGCCGCGGGACTCGTCTTGAACATCAGGCGATCCTCCGCCTTCACAACCTGAGGCTGATACCAACGTCTCCGCTTGTCCAGGCGCGCCTCAGGTGCAATCCGGCCGCGTCCTGATGAACTTCAGGTAGGCGATGACGTCCCGGCGCGGCCCCGGGTCGGCGATGTCGTAGGGCATGTAGTTCACGGGCGGGAAGGTCTTGCCGGTGACGCGGGTCAGGAAGGCCTTGGGCCCCTTCAGGTACTCTTCGAGATTGGCGTCGGTCCAGGTCAGGCCGGCGTCGCGGGCCGCCTCGAGCGCGGCGTTCCGGCGACCGCCCGGCAGATGGCGGGTGCCGATGGTCGAGCCGTAGACGGCCAGGAGGTTCGGCCCGGCGGCGAACAGCTCGCCCGTGCTGCTCGAGATCTCGTGGCAGCTCTTGCAGCTGTCGGCCCGCACCCGCCCGCGCTCGGCCTCGCTTGAGAAGCCGCAGGCCGAGGATTTCATCGCATCCGAGGTGTAGACGCCGACCCCCACGATCGCCGCCGCGCCGACAACGCCGAGCACGGCCATCTTGTTCTTCCTGAGATCCATTCGGCGTCGCCCCCCGGCGAAAGCTTCGTTGTCAGTCGGCCGCTATCAGCCCTGCGGCCGCGATCCCGGCCTTGGCGCAGGCCTCGTCGTTGTCGGAGGTGTCGCCGCCGACTCCCACCGCGCCCAGGGTGCGCCCGTCCCCGCCCTTGATCAGGACCCCGCCCGGGACCGGCACGAACATGCCCTGGGTCAGCCCCACCACCGAGGTGACGAAGGCTGGCCGGTCGGTCGCCAGGCCCGCGAGGTTCCGGCTGTTGGTGTTGAAGCCGATCGCCGCCCCGACCTTGCCCTGGATGATCTTCGAGACCAGGGGCGGCGAGCCGTCCTGGCGCTCCAGGGCCACGAGCGCGCCGCCGGCGTCCACCACCACGGCGGTCAGCGGCTTCAGGCCCATCTCGGCGCCCTTGGCGAAGGCTCCGGCGATCACGGCCTTGGCGAGGGCGAGGGTCACATCGGACATGGAAGCTCCAGATAAGGAGCCGTCAGTCTAGCCGCCGGTAGGCGTAGCGGTCACGCACCTTGGCGCTGAAGAAGCGGCCCTTGGAGCCGGAGCGGCGGAACTCGCTGTAGATCGTCTCGGGGACGCGCTCATAGGCGTAGGTCGCCCCGGAGACGAAGCGGACCAGGAGGCGGGCCGCCTCCGGCTGGTAGTCGATGCCCCTGATCACGGTGGACGGCATGCCTGCGGAACGAGCGAAGAGCAGCATTGGCTCCCGCGGGCGCCGTCGATCCAGGCGCCCTCGGCCCACAACGCCGGGTGAACGCCCCGGTTAACCTCCATTAACGGCAAAGCTCGCATGCTGGCCCCGTCGCTTTGTCGAAGGAGGCCTAGTCATGGGATGCCGCGACTTCGAGGACCAGCTGAACGGCAAGCTGCTGACCACCGCAGAGGTGCTCTACTACATGCCCGACCACCCCAAGCTGCTGCAGTCCTTCCTGTGGCAGACCCTGGACGTCGCGCCGGACTATCCGCGCGTGCAGCGGTTCCTGGAGTTCTGGCGGCGGGAGATCGAGGCGGTGATCCACTCCGTGTTCATCTCCAACGCCGGGCTCCTGGTCCCGGCGCGGGTGCGCCCCGTCCGCTTCATGGGCGACCTGCACTAGCGGGATGGGCGACCTGCACTAGCGGGTTTCGCAGAAGCTCCGCCGGCCTTGCGCGCGTCCTCAATTGAGCGCGCGCAACGGCTTGGTTCATTGTACGTTCAAGCGTGGGGGACGAAGCGGAGTGTTATCTCCGCAGAGACTTAGTGAAAGGAGCGCTCCATGAAGCGCCTGATTATCGCGATGGCCGCGGCGTTGACCCTGTCCGCCTGCGAGACCGCGACCCCGTACCAGCCCTTCGTCCCCGGCAGCCAGACCTCGGGGGGCTACCGCGAGGTTCGGGTCGAGGCCAACCGCTGGCGCGTGACCTTCTCGGGCAACAGCCTGACCGGCCGCGAGACGGTGGAGAACTATCTCCTCTACCGCTCGGCAGAGCTGACCATGGCGCAGGGCTACGACTGGTTCGCCCTGGCCGACCGCTACACCAACCGTGACACCCGCACCTACGTCGATCCCCCGATCGGCGGGTACGGCTACGGCGGGTATTACGGCCGCTTCGGCGGCTTCTGGGGCCCGTCCTGGCGCTACTACGGCGCGCGCGGCTGGAATAGCTGGGGCCCCTGGGGTCCCGATCCCTTCTTCGACGTCCATACCGTGACCCGCTACGAGGCCACGGCCGAGATCGTCATGGGCCGCGGGCCCAAGCCCGAGGGCGACCGCCGCGCGTTCGACGCCCGCGGGGTGCTGGACAACCTCGGGACGAAGATCGTCCGTCCCGCGATCTGACGGGAAGGGGCGGGCGCGTGAAGGCCAAGGCTTTCGATCCCAAGGACGCGATCGATCCCTCGCGCGCCCTCGTCCCGGCGGTGGTGCGGGTGAACAGCCGCGTGGTGCGCGTCGGCTTCTGGCCCAAGCTGCGCCGCGTGGCGACCCAGATCCCCTTCGCGGGCGATGCGGTGGCCCTGTGGTACGCCGCCTGGGACAAGGCCACGCCCCTGCCGGCCAAGGGGGTGATCCTGGCGGCCCTGGCCTATTTCGTGACCCCGATCGACTTCCTGCCCGACTGGTTCGCGGGGCTGGGCTTCACCGACGACGCGGCGGTGATCGCGGCGGCCCTCGCCATCGTCGGGCGGATCATCAAGGACGACCACCGCAAGGCCGCCCGTGACGCCATGGACCGTTTCGCCGGCGATTAACCACCCTTCCTAACGGCCTCGAAAGCGTGGCTGTGACAGAATGTTCATTGCGAATGAGTTGCAACGTCGTTCGCAACTGGTTAAATAGATCTCGTCAACGACGGAGCGGCGCGGCAGTCCAATGTACGTGTGCAATTGCAACGGCATCCGGGAACGCGAAGTGCGTGCGGCCATAGCGGCCGGCGCAGAACGGCCCGTCGAAATCTTCCGCCTGCACCAGTGCCAGCCGCAGTGCGCCAAGTGCGTGTGCGACATGCGCGACATGATCGACCAGGCGCACGAAAACCTGCGCTTCGCGGCCGAATAGGCCGCCCGCCACAACCGCCCGCCCCGGCCGCAGATTGCGGTTGAAGCCCCCCGCGGGATGGCTCAGGGTCGCCCAAATCTTTGAAATCGGAGTCTGAGCCATGAAGGGCGACCCGGGGATCATCCGCCTGTTGAACGGGATCCTCACCAACGAGCTCACCTCGGTGAACCAGTACTACCTGCACGCCAGGATGTACGACAACTGGGGCTTCCGCACGCTGGGGAAGGTCACCTACGAAGAGTCGATCGGCGAGATGAAGCACGCCGACAAGCTCATCAAGCGCATCCTCTTCCTCGACGGCCTGCCCAACCTGCAGGACCTGCACAAGCTGAAGATCGGCGAGACGGTGCCTGAGGCGCTCGGTTCCGACCTGGGGCTGGAGACCAGCGGCCGGGCCGCCCTGATCGAGGCCATCCGCGCCTGCGAGCAGACCGAGGACTATGTCAGCCGCGAGATCCTGACCGAGATCCTGTCCGACACCGAGGAGCACATCGACTTCCTCGAGACCGAGCTGTCGCTGGTCCGTTCGCTGGGCGAGCAGAATTACCTGCAGCGCGCCACCGGCGAGCTTGAGGCCGACTGACCACCCAACTCTGCCCCCTTTGGGGGAAGTGTCCCGAGCTTGCCTCGGGACGAAGGGGGCTGAAGGGCGCGGACGGAAATCTTCAGCCCTGCAGCCCCCTCAGTCGCCCCGTTCGGGGCGACAGCTCCCCCAGAGGGGAGCAGTTCAGCTCTGCATGCACATCACCTGCGCCACGCGAAGCTCGCGGCGCAGGGAGTCGGCCACGCGGCCGTAGTTCTCCACGGTGATCGCTTCGCCAGGGGTAGGCGGGGCTGGCTTGATGCCGGCCTTGTCGAGGGCGGCGCGCAGGACCTCAGGCGGAATGGTGTAGATGCGGCCCCTTCGCGGGGCCTCGGCCACAGTGACCCCCACAACCCGTCCGGCGGAATCCAGCGCCGGGGCGCCGGAGAGGCCCGAGAGGCCCCCGCGCATATTGTCGGTGCGGCCGGACTCGGCCCAGGCCACCACAGGCATGCCCCCCGCGGCGCGGGAATCGCGGCCCCCCGTCAGCATGGTCTCGCGGCCCAGGAGACGGCTCGCGGCCTCGCCGGGGCGGCCCTGCGGGAAGCCGGGATGGAAGGCGCGCTCGCCGACCCGCAGGGGCTGGTTCATGCCGAAGGGCAGGGGCGGGGAGCCGCCGACGGTGGACAGGATCGCCACCTCGCTGGTCGGATCGATGCGGACCTTGGCCGCCACTCCTCTGCCGGGGCCGACCAGCAGGGCCACCTGCTTGCAGCCCTCCAGCACGTGGCGGGCTGAGACCCACACCCCCTGCTCGCCGACGGAGAAGGCGGTGCCCACGGTCGGGGCGTTGGCCAGGGCGGGCGCCTTGACCATGATGGCGGGATCGAAGGGGGAGGCGGGGCCGAGCAGGGCGCCCTCCCCGGCGGGCGGCGGCGGGGGCGCCTCGGGGGCGTCGGCCCGCTCGCGACGGGCCAGGGCCGCCGTCAGCATCGCCAGCACCACCGCGCCGTAGATCAGCCAGTCGGGCAGGCGCGGGAAATGCCAGTCATGCCAGCCCCCGGGCTTCACAGGGCTATCCGGCCACGGCCGCGGCCAGGATCAGAGCGGTGGCCAGGCGCGCGCCCGTCAGCAGGGCGGCGGCGGCGACCTCGCCCTCCTGGATGCGCGAGGGCAGGCCCGCCAGCAGCATGTCGGTGACGCGGAACAGCAGGAGCTGCACAGCGGTGGTGGCCGCGCCCCAGACGGCGATCTCCAGCACCGTGGGGGAGGCCGAGAGGCACACCGCGAGCGGGATCGCCAGCCCGACCAGCACGCCGCCGTAGGAGATGGCGGCGGCCGAATTACCTTCGCGGATCGCCTGCACCTCCTTGTAGGGGGTCAGCAATGCATAGACCGCCGCCGCCAGCACCAGGATCAGCAGGGTCACCCCCGCGTGCAGCAGGGTGACGGGGAAACCGGAGGCGAAGGCCTGGACTTCTGGGCTCATGAAAGGTTCTCGGCGGCGGCCTCGGCGGATGCGGTTTGACGGCGGGCGCTGGCGCGGAGCTTCTCGCTCTCGGACTTGAGCTGGCCGCAGGCGGCCAGGATGTCCCGCCCGCGGGGATTGCGGATCGGCGAGGCGTAGCCGGCCCGGTTCAGCACGGCGGCGAAGCGTTCGATCGTGGCCCAGTCGGAGCAGGTGTAGGCCGTGCCGGGCCAGGGGTTGAAGGGGATCAGGTTGATCTTGGCCGGGATGCCCTTGAGCAGGTTGACCAGGGCCTTGGCCTCGGCGGGGCTGTCGTTGACGCCCTTGAGCATGACGTATTCGAAGGTGACCCGCCGGGCGTTGGAGATGCCCGGATAGGCGCGGATGGCGTCCATCAGCTCATTGATCGGGTACTTGCGGTTCAGGGGCACCAGTTCGTCGCGCAGGGTGTCGTTGGTGGCGTGCAGCGAGATGGCCAGCATGGCCTGGGTCCGCTCCCCCAGGGCCGTCAGCTCGGGGACCACCCCGGAGGTGGAGACGGTGATCCGCCGCCGGGAGATGGAAATGCCCTCGCCGTCGGAGATGATGTCGATGGCGTCGGCCACGGCGTCGAGATTGTAGAGCGGCTCGCCCATGCCCATGAAGACGATGTTGGAGAGCCGCCGGTCCTCGCCGGGAAAGCCCCACTCTTCCAGGTCGTCCTTGGCCACCTGCACCTGGGCGACGATCTCGGCCGCCGAAAGGTTGCGGACCAGGGCCTGGGTGCCGGTGTGGCAGAAGGTGCAGTTAAGGGTGCAGCCGACCTGGCTGGAGACGCAGAGCGCGCCGGCCCGGCCCACGTCGGGAATGTAGACGGTCTCGACCTCGATGCCCGGAGCGAAGCGGAGCAGCCACTTGCGGGTGCCGTCGCGGGAGACCTGGCGCTCGACGATCTCGGGGCGGGCGAGGCTGAAGCGGTCCTGGAGCACAGTCCGCAACTCCTTCGAGACGTCGGACATCCCCTCGAAGTCGGTCAGGCCGCGATGGTGGATCCAGCGCCAGAGCTGGTTGGCCCGCATCTTGGCCTTGTCGGCCGGGACCGCCCCGGCTTCGACCAGGGCCGCAGCCAGGCGCGCGCGCGTCAGGCCAGCCAGATTCGGCTGGTCGGACGGCCGGGCAGCCGGCTTGCGGACGAGATCTAGCGTGACGCCAGGCATGGCTAACCCTTTGGACCGGAAGGTCCTACCAGATAGGAAGCGCGCGGCCAAAACTTCACCGGGCTCGACCTTTCGGCAGGGCTAGTGTCCCGCCGAGCCTTCGTAGGCGGCCGGATCGTGCAATTCGTCCTCGCCGTGGTCGGGATGGACCAGGACGAAGCGGCGGTCGCAGTACAGGCATTCCACGAAACCGGCGGCCCCCATCTCCATATAGACCCGGGGGTGGCCGAGGGCGCCGCCGCCGCCGTCGCAGAAGACGCGATGCTCGTGGGCCTCGATGATCTCGGGCGCGTCGGGAGCGAGGGGGGCGGCTTCGGACATCGGCTCAACTCGCTTGGCAATGCGGACGGCGGAGCATTACCTAGAAGCGGGGCCCGCGGGCGTCAATTCGGGGCCGTGTCGCGCCCCTCCATCAGTGCGGACCTACATGCGCCTTCCCGACAACGCCATCGAGGCCTACGGCCTCACCAAGGTCTACCCGGCCACCAAGACCATGCCCGCCAAGACCGCCCTGGACGGGGTGGACCTGGTGGTGCCGCGCGGCTCTATCTTCGGCCTGCTGGGCCCCAACGGGGCGGGCAAGTCGACCTTCATCAACATCCTGGCGGGCCTCTGCATGAAGAGCGGGGGGGACGTCTCCATCTGGGGCCACGACATCGACAAGAGCCCCCGCACGGCGCGGGCGGCGATCGGGGTGGTGCCGCAGGAGATCGTGGCCGACGTCTTCTTCACCCCCCGCGAGGCGCTCGAGGTCCAGGCGGGGCTCTACGGCGTGCCCGCGTCCGAGCGCTACACCGACCAGCTCCTGGCGGCCCTGGGCCTGACCGACAAGGCCAGCGCCTATGTGCGCCAGCTCTCCGGCGGGATGAAGCGGCGGCTGATGGTGGCCAAGGCCATGGTCCACCGCCCGCCGGTGCTGATCCTGGACGAGCCCACCGCCGGGGTGGACGTGGAGCTGCGCCGCCAGCTCTGGACCTATGTGGAGGCCCTGAACGCGCAAGGCGTGACCATCGTCCTGACCACCCACTATCTGGAAGAGGCCGAGGCGCTGTGCGACCGCATCGCCATCGTCAACCGGGGCAAGGTGGTGGCCTGCGAGTCGACCCGCGACCTGATCGGCCGCCTGGACCACCGGGCCATGGTCATCACCCCGCAGGACCCCCTGGCGAGCGCCCCGCACCTGGCCGGTTTCGAGGCCAAGCTGCGGCCCGACGGCAAACTGGCGGTGGCCTTCAAGACCGACACGGCCAGCGTCGAACAGGTGCTGGCGGCGGTGCGCGCCGCAGGCGTCGGGATCAAGGACCTCTCCACCGAGGAGCCGGACCTGGAGGACGTTTTCCTGGCCCTGACCTACGGCGATCCCGACGCCGCCGACCCCCTCGCGGGCTGACGCTTTTGTAGGTTTGCGCCGGCCGGGACCTTCGGTTAGGTTCCGCCCCCTTCCGGCCGGCCTAATCGGCCCTCCGCACTCGTAGCTCAGCTGGATAGAGCGTTGCCCTCCGAAGGCAAAGGTCACAGGTTCGAATCCTGTCGAGTGCGCCACTTTCCCTAATAAAATCAGTGGTCTAAAAGGGTCCTTCTCAGCACCCGTCGAAAAAACGTCGAAAACTAGGGTGGAATGACCCATCCCGTGCCGATAAGTCCAAAATCGTGTTGCCAGTGTCCGCCGTCAGCACCAGTGAGACAGATTGAGGGTTCCCGCTAACGGAGGGTTTTGGTCTCATCGCAGTGACGTAGGAACGAAGATGAGATCAAAACCCTTACCCTC
>CANJID010000088.1 GCA_947474395.1 Caulobacterales bacterium | reverse complement strand
CGACCTGCCCTGACCGGTCAGCACATCAACCTGACGTAGCTTGGCGACGATCTCTTCCGGCTTGTGGCGCTTCCTTGCCATCGTTCCATCCATCCAAATGGTCCTCGGACCAACATAAGGGATGGATCACTTCAAGGGGGTCAGACCAGATCACGTAGCCGTCGGAGGTGACCAGCTGGCCCTGGCCGTTCACCGAGAGGTTGCCGGCGCGGGTGTAGGCGGTCTCGCCCGAGGGCATCAGGACGGAGATGAAGCCGCGGCCGTTGATGGCGACGTCCAGCTTGTTGTCGGTTCGGGTCATCGCCCCCTGGCTGGTGATCCGGTAGACCGAGCCCGCCTTCACGCCGGAGCCGAGCTGGACGCCGGTCGGCACCACGGTGCCGGAGTCGGAGGACTGGGCCCCGGGCTTTTCCAGGGTCTGGTAGAGCAGGTCCTTGAACTCGGCGCGCTGACGCTTGAAGCCGACCGTGTTCATGTTGGCGATGTTGTTGGAAATGACTTCCACGTTCAGCTGCTGGGCGGCCATGCCCGTAGCAGCGATGCGAAGTGCTCTCATGACTTAACCCCTAGGCGGCCGACCGGCCGAGCCGGTCGATCGAATTGCGTTGGAGCTCCTGCGCCTGGTCCATCATCTGGGCCACGCGCTCGTAGGTGCGGGTGATCTCGATCAGCCGTGTGATCTCGAGGATCGGCTGGGTGTTGGAGCGCTCCAGCATGCCCTGGCGGCGCAGGGCGTCCGGCGCGGCGACGGGAGTGGTCCCGGCGGGGGCGGAGAACAGATTGTCCCCCTCCTTCGACAGCACCGACAGGTCGGTGAAGCGGGCTACGCCGAGCTTGCCCAGCTGCGCCGCGCCCTGGCTGATCGTGCCGTCGCGGGCGATGGTCGGGGCGGGGCCGGTGGGGTTCAGGGTGATCTCGCGGCCGCTGGCGTCCAGCACGGCCTGCCCGTCCTTGGTGACGATCTGGTTCTGGGCGTTGGTGGTGAAGCGGCCGTCGCGGGTGTAGCGGTCGCCGTTGGCGGTCTTGATGGTGAAGAAGCCGTCGCCCTCGATCGCCACGTCCAGCGGATTGCCCGTCTCCTCCAGGCCGCCCTGGCCGAAGTCGCGCGCCACGCCCTTGTCCAGGACGAAGTTGATCGGGTCCGCGCCCGCCACCGCCGGCGTCGCCGGATTGGTGTTCACCAGGGGCTGCTCGACCTTGAACCCGGCGGTGTCCAGGTTGGCGATATTGTTGCCGGCGATCTCGAGAGCGCGACGAAGTGTCATCTGCCGCGAGAGACCGACGTAAAGGGCGTTGTCCATGCCCCGGCTTCATGCAACCTGTGGGCCAAGATAATTAATGAATAAAAACAGTAATTAAGAAGGTTAACGCGGCCGATCCTGCCCGTTCCACCAGGCAAGTTTTGCAGCCGGGCAAAACCGATCGTTAACCAGGTCTGACGCTCTATGTCGGTTGGACGGCGAGGGGCGGGGCTGCACGGCCATGTTCAAGAAGAAGAAGAAAGACAAGGGCGCGGCCGAGGGCGAGGCCCCGGAAGCTTCCGCGACGCCTGCCGCCGAGGGCGGAGAAGAGGGCGCGCACGCCGAGGGCGGCAAGAAAAAGCTGCCGATGAAGATGCTGCTGATGGCCGGCGCCGGCGCCCTGGTGGTGCTGGGCGGCGGCGGCGGCGCGGCCTTCATGTTCCTTGGCAAGAAGCCGGCGGCCGCCGAGGGCGGCGAGCACGGCGCCAAGGACGCGCACGGCAAGGACAAGAAGAAAGAGAAGAAGAAGGAAGGCGAGGGCCACGGCGGCGGCGGCAAGGACGAGAAGAGCCCCATCACCGAAGGTCCCGACGGGGTGGTCTTCTACACCATGCCCGACCTGGTCGTGAACATTCAGACCGCCGACGGTCGTCCGACCTTCCTGAAGCTGAAGCTGGCCTTCGAGCTCCCCGACGAGGAGGTGGCCGAGACCCTGCAGCCCAACGGCCTGCGCCTGAACGACATGTTCCAGACCTTCCTGCGCGAGCTGCGCCCGGAAGACCTCTCGGGCAGCCAAGGCAGCTACCAGCTGCGGATGGAGATCCTGCGCCGGGTCAATCTCGTGATCGCCCCGGCCAAGGTGAACGCCGTCCTGATCCAGGAAATGTTGATCCAGTAGTGCAGGCGTAGAGACCTTGTCCGAAACCGAAGCGCCAGAAGACCTAGCCGCCAATTGGGAGGCGATGGTCGAATCCGAGGCCGCCGAGCCCGCCAGCGGCGGCGCGGGCATGCTCGGCGCCGAGCGGATCCTGAACCAGGACGAGATCGACAATCTGCTCGGCTTCGACCTCAACGAGGACGACCTCGGCGAGCGGACCGGCATCCGCGCCATCATCAATTCCGCGCTCGTCTCCTACGAGCGCCTGCCCATGCTGGAAATCGTCTTCGACCGCCTGGTGCGGCTGATGACGACCAGCCTTCGCAACTTCACCTCCGACAACGTCGAGGTGAGCCTGGACAACATTTCCTCGATCCGGTTCGGCGACTATCTGAACTCCATCCCCCTGCCGGCGATCCTGGCGGTGTTCCGGGCGCAGGAGCTCGACAACTACGGCCTGATCACCGTCGACTCGAACCTGATCTATTCCATCGTCGACGTGCTCCTGGGCGGGCGCCGCGGCACCGCGGCCATGCGCATCGAGGGCCGGCCCTACACCACCATCGAGCGGATGCTGGTGCAGCGGATGGTCGAGGTCGTGCTGGAGGACGCCAAGGCGGCCTTCGCCCCCCTGACCAATGTGTCGTTCAACCTGGACCGGCTGGAGACCAACCCGCGCTTCGCCGCCATCGCCCGGCCGGCCAACGCCGCCATCCTGGTCAAGCTGCGGATCGACATGGAGGACCGGGGAGGGCGCATCGAGCTGCTCTTGCCCTACGCCACCCTCGAGCCGATCCGCAAGATGCTGCTGCAGCAGTTCATGGGCGAGAAATTCGGCCGCGACAACATCTGGGAAAGCCACCTCGCCACCGAGCTCTGGACCACCCAGATGGAGGTTCGCGCCGTCCTCGACGAGCAGCAGATCGACCTGCAGCGGGTGCTGAAACTGAAGGTCGGCGACACCCTGATGCTGAACGCCACCCCCGACAGCCTGGTGGAGCTGCGCTCCGGCACGGTGTCCCTGACCAAGGGGCGGATGGGCCGCCGCAACCATTCCGTCGCCGTGCGCGTGGAGGCCCCGCTGGGGCTCGCCGCCGCCCGCGCCATCCAGTCCCTCTGAACGAGGCAATCCCATGAGCCCCATTGCCATCGGCCTCGACATCCTCCTCGCCATGCTGCTGGGCGTGGCCCTGATCGTGGGCCTGCGCCTGGAGCGCCGGCTGAAGATCCTGCGCGAGGGGCACGTGGCCTTCGCCGTGGCCGTGACCGAGCTGCACGCCGCCGCCGCCCGGGCCGAGAGCGGGCTGCAGGCCCTGCGCGTCGCCGCCGACGACAGCCACGACACCCTCCTGATCCGCATCGAGACCGCGCGCACCCTGGCGACCCGCCTGGAGGCGGCGACCGTGGAGGCCGGCAAGGCCACGGCCTCGGCCGAGACCGCCTCCGCCGCCCAGCTGGTGCAGGCGACCGAACTGGCCGCCGTCGCGGCGGCTCGCGCCCCGCGTCCTGCGCCTCGCCCGGCGCCTGAGCCGCGCCGCCCCGCCGAGCCGGTCCGGCTGCATCCCCGCGGCCTGGACGACGAACTGTTCGAGGCGCCCGCCCGCGCCGGAGGGCTCAGCCGTTGAAGCGTATCCCCCGCATCCTGCCCCTCGTGGCGGTCGCCGCCGGCGGCGTCCTGGCCCTGAAGGCCTTCTCCGGCATCGAGGGCGCGCCCAAGGTCTTGGAAACCGCCAAGGCCTGGGCCGAGGAAGTTCAGAAGGGCAAAGGCGCCAAGGCCGACAAGGCAGCCGCCAAGGCTGACAAGGCCGCCGCTGAAGGCGCGGACCAGTCCAAGCCGGTGGCGGCCGTCCTGCCGGGCGATTCCAAGCCCACGCCCATTATCGCCGGCACCTGCGCCCCCTCCGCCGCCGAGCTGGCGCGCGAGGCGGGCCTGTCGCCTGCCGAACTGCAGGTGCTGCAAAGCCTGACCACCCGGCGCGGTCAGCTCGACCAGCGCGAGAAGGACATGGACACCCAGATCCAGCTCCTCACCGCCGCCGAGGCCAAGCTGGACGCCAAGCTGCAGGCCCTGGAGGGGCTGAAGACCGACATCGCCGCCCTGATCGGCCAGGCCGACCAGAAGGAGGCCGCCGAGATCACCCGGCTGGTCACCGTCTATTCCAAGATGAAGCCCCGCGACGCGGCCAACATCATGACCACCCTGGACGACAAGGTGCGCATCCCGGTCGCCGCCAAGATGAAGGAAGCGACCCTGGCCGCCGTGATGTCGGCCATGCCGACGCCTGAGGCCAAGAAGCTCACCGAGAGCCTGGCCAACCGCTACTCCGCGGCCCAGACCCTGGCCGCCGCTGCGCAAGCCCCCGACCCGGCCGCCGCGGCCGCCGCCGCCAAGGCCGCCGCCGATCCCAAGGCCGCCGCTAAACCCGCCGCCCCCGCCAAAGCCGCCGCCGCCAAGCCCGCCGCCGCGCCGCCGAAGGCGGGCTAAGCCTCACCAAATTGGGGGCGCGCGCCCCTGACATGGATCAAGGCGCCCGGTCCGTCCCGCCCTAGCCTCCGATCTCGTCCGACCCAAAGGTCCGACGGTTCCGGAGCGCCGCCATGACCCGCCTCGCGCCCTTCGCCGCCCTGATCGCCCTGGCCCTTTCGCCCGTCGCGGCCGCGGCCGCGACGGAGGGCCTGTCGGTGTCCATGCGCGAGGCCCAGGGCAAGGCCCTCGCCCGCGACCTCTGCTCGAACTGCCATCAGGTTGCGCCCGGCGACGCCGTCGCCTCGACCCTGAAACAGGTCCCGCCCGGCTTCGTCGCCCTGGCCAACCGCATGGGCATGACCGAGCGCTATCTGCACGACTTCATGCTGACGGTTCACCCGCCCTTCAAGGCGGGTTCCCGCATGCCCGACCCCAAGCTCCGCGAGGACCAGGCATCGGTCCTCGCCGCCTACATCATCAGCCTAAAGAGGCGCTGAGCGGACGCGGCTCTTGCCGCAACCGATTCGCTGGTAACCCTGTCGGGTCGATGCGAGCGGACGTCAGGATGGCGGAACGCCCCGGCCATCGGGGAGGGGGCGGCGTTGAACCGAAAGCTCCTGGCGCGACTACTGGCCCAGCCCCTGGTGCAGTTCACGCTCATCGGCGCCGTGATCTTCGGCGGCTACAGCCTCTCCCGCGGCCATGAGGCGGCGGCGCCGTCGGAGGTCCGCGTGGGTTCCACCGAGCTGCACTGGCTGCACGACACCTGGCGGGGCCAGTTCGGCCGGCCGCCGAGCGCGGTCGAGATGCGGGCAGCGGTGAAGGCCTATGTGGACGAGGAGATGCGCTATCGCGAAGGGCTGGCGCTGGGCCTCGACCACGACGACACCATCGTCCGCAGACGCCTGGCCCAGAAATACGACTTCATGCTCGGCGCGGAGACGGCCGACGCGGTCCCGACCGAGGCTCAGCTCCACGCCGTCTTCGATCGCGGCGGCCAGCATTATACGGCGCCGACGCTCGCGAGCTTCTGCCAGGCCTATTTCGGCGCGGGCGCTCAGGGACTGGAGCGGGCGAAGGCCGTGGTCGCGGCCCTGTCGCCGTCCGCCGCCGGGGACGCAGCCTCGGTTCCCAAGGGCTCGGATCAGCTGCCCTACCCGCGGTGCTACGACGCCGCGGCGCACACCGACGTCCGGCGCGACTTCGGGGAGTTCTTCGCCGGAGCGCTGGACCGGATGCCGGTGGGGTCGTGGCAGGGGCCGGTGGAGTCCGGCTATGGCTTCCACGCGGTGTTCGTCAGAACCCGCAACCCGGGGCGGCGGCTGAGCTTCGACGAGGCCAGGCCCCGCGTGGAGGACGACTGGCGCAAGCAAGCCGTCGAACAGGCGCGCCTGCGCCAGGACCGCGACCTGCGGGCCCGCTATCACGTCAGCATCGACGAGGCCGCCCTGCGCGCCCTGACGGCCCAGGGCGCGCCATGAGGCGCCTCGCCGGCGCAGCGCTGGGCACAATCCTTTGCCTGGCGATCTTCTGGGGCGGTCCGGCCGCTGCGCACGAGGTCCGACCGGTCTTCGCGGACATCCTGGAAACCGGTTCAGGGCGCTACGACGTGACGTGGAAGACGCCGGTCGCCAATGGCGTGGCGTTGCCGGTCGCCCTGCGGTTTCCGCCCGACTGCGCGGCCAGCCGGGGCGCCGCGCGGCTCATCGGCGGGGCGTCCGTCAGCCGGATCGGCCTGGTTTGCGCCACGGGCCTGGTGGGCAAGCCGATCGTTCTCGAGGGCCTGTCGCGCACCATGGTCGACGGCCTCGTTCGCGTGCAGTTCGCTTCCGGAGAGGTGGCGACGAAACTGGTTCGTCCCGCCGATCCGGTCTTCACGGCCCCGGCGGCGAGCGGCCCGCTGGACGTGCTCGGCGCCTATGTGGTCCTCGGGATCGAGCACATCCTGACCGGCTACGACCATCTGCTGTTCGTGCTGGCCCTGGTGCTGTTCGTGAAGCGGCTGCACCGCCTGCTGCTGACGGCGACCGCCTTCACCCTGGCGCACAGCATCACCCTGTCGCTCGCCGCCCTCGGGGTGATCCACGTCCCGCCGCCGCCGATCGAGGCGCTGATCGCGGTTTCGATCCTGCTGCTCGCGGTCGAACTGGTGCGCGCGGTCGACGACCCCGGACGGGCCGCAGGCCTGCGGCCGGCGGGTCTCGCCTTCGCCTTCGGACTGCTGCACGGGCTGGGCTTCGCCAGCGCCCTGGCCAGGATTGGATTGCCGCGGCACGAGATCCCGCTGTCCCTGTTCGGGTTCAACCTCGGGGTGGAGATCGGCCAGGTCGCCTTCATCCTGGTCCTGTTGGCGATCGGATATCTGGTCCGCGGCCTCGGCGCGCCACGCAAGCGCCTGGCCTACCAGGCGGGCGCCCTGGCGATCGGATCGCTGGCGGCCTTCTGGACCATCGAGCGCATCGCGTCCTTCTGAACCCAGCCGGCTTGCCGCTGGCGCGATACCGAGAACAGGCCCAAACTTCGTAATTGATGCGCCGACCGACCTTGAGTCGCGGAAGGCGAGGCCCCGTTCCAGTCTTCGATCGCATAGCCCGCTCACACGACTTGGAGACGACGATGAATCTCATGCGCGGCCTGGCGCCGTTGCTGATGGCTTGCGCCGTGCTGGCGGCCTGCGATTCCTCGAGCCCCTCAACCGCCCCGGCGCCGACCGGCCTGGGCCCGACGACAGGCGGGGGCGCGGCCGCTTCCTCCGAGCCCACCAGGGTGCTGTGGGGCGACCTGCACCTGCACACGGCCTGGTCGTTCGACGCCTTCATCTTCACGACCACGGCCACGCCGGAGGACGCCTACAACTTCGCCAAGGGCGCGGCCCTGGCCCATCCGGCGGGGGGCGCCTACCAGCTGGACCGGCCGTTCGACTTCCTGGCGGTGACCGACCACTCCGAGTACGTGGGCGTGATCAACGCCGCGGCCGACCCCGCCAATCCCCTGTCGACCGTCCCCGTCACGAAGCAGCTGCTCAATGCGAACCCGATGGTCGCGGGCCAGGCCTTCCTGGCCATGGGCGCGGCGATCCATGCCGGCAACAAGGACTTCTTCGCCCCCCAGCGGGCCGCTTCGGACCAGGCCTCGGCCGACACCTGGACCAAGACCGTCGAGATCGCCAACCGCCAGAACGACCCGGGCAGGTTCACCGCCCTCATCGCCTAAGAGTGGACGGCGGCCCAGGCGGGCGCCGAAATCCACCGCAACATCATCTACCGCGGGAACAGCGCCCCGTTTCCCTACACGTCCCTGGAGAGCAACCACCCCGAGGACCTGTGGAACTTCCTCGAGAACACCCGCAAGTCCGGCCTCCCGGTGCTGGCCATCCCCCACAACTCCAATCTCAGCAACGGGCAGACCTTCGCCGCCACCGACTCCTACGGCCAGAAGATGACGGCGTCCTATGTGGCGACGCGCTCGCGCAACGAGCCGGTGGTGGAGATCACCCAGACCAAGGGCACCTCGGAGACCCACCCCAGCCTGTCGCCCAACGACGAGTTCGCCGGCTTCGAGCTGATCGAGACCTTTCCCGGCAGCGCCGCGCCCATGACCCAGTTCGCCGGCGGCTATGTGCGCGACGCCCTGAAGACGGGCTTGGCGATGCAGGACGGGGATGGCTTCAACCCCTACCGGTTCGGGGTGGTGGGCGGCACCGATAGCCACCTGGCCATGTCGCCGGTGATCGAGAAGAACTACTTCGGCACCACCGGCAACCGGGACGGTACGGCGGCGCTGAGGCTGAACTGCACCTTCTGCAGCCCCGGCTCCGACTTCCGCAAGTTCAGCTCGTCCGGGCTGACGGCGGTGTGGGCCCCGGAGAACACCCGCGCGGCGGTGTTCGACGCGATCGAGCGCAAGGAGACCTACGCCACGACCGGACCGCGCATGCAGGTCCGCATCTTCGGCGGGTTCGGAAGCGCCATGGCCGCCATCCGCGCCGGCGCCTCCGGCTGGGTGGAGGCCGCCTACAAGGCCGGCACGCCCATGGGCGGGACCTTGAAAGGGGCGGCGGCCGGCGGCGGCCCGATCTTCGCGGTCTGGGTGCTGAAGGATCCGGAAGGCGCAAACCTCGACCGGGCGCAGATCGTCAAGGTCTGGAGCAAGGGCGGCGTCAGCCACGAGGAAATTTTCGACGTGGCGCTCTCCGACTCCCGCCAGGTCGACCCGGGTTCCGGCAAGGCGCCGCCGGTGGGCAACACCGTCAATGTCACGACGGCGACCTACAGCAACAGCATCGGCGCGGCGATCCTCACCGCCAGCTGGACCGACCCGAAATTCGATCCCGCCGCGCACGCCGCCTACTATGTCCGCGCCCTGGAAATCCCGACCCCGCGCTGGACGACCTACGACGCCGCGCGCCTGGGCGTGGCCACGCCGGCGGGCATCCCCACCGCCATCCAGGAACGCGCCTTCACCTCCGCCATCTGGTACGACCCCGTGGCGTCGCGGTGAGCCGGGGGCCGGCTCGTTTCCCGCTCTACTCCGGCCGCTCCACGAAACTATCCAGCACCTTCTTCTCGCCCGCCTGCTCGAAGTTCACGGTCAGCTTGTTGCCTTCAACGAGGGTGACGCGGCCGTAGCCGAATTTCTGGTGGAAGACGCGCTCCCCCGTCTTGATGCCGCTGACAGCGGCGCTTGGGTCGGAGGTGGCGATGAGGCGGCCTTCGCCTTCTATGGGGGCTGAACGGCCCACGCCCCGGACCACGCCGGGGGGGAGGGCGGCGCCGGCGGTGCGGTCCTGGGCGCGGCGCCAGCCCGGCGAGTTGTAGCCCGTACCGAACGAGGGTTGTTCGTCCCAGCGGGAGCGCGTCTCCTGCATGCCCGGTCCGCCGCCGTAGTAGCCGGTCTCGGCGGCGGCCTCGACGTGGGCGAGGGGCAGTTCGTCGACGAAGCGGGAGGGGAGCTGGCTGGTCCAGCGACCGTAGACCAGGCGGTTGGCGGCGAAGGAGATGCGGGCCTCCTCCCGCGCCCGGGTGATGCCGACGTAGGCTAGGCGGCGCTCTTCCTCCAGGCCCTTCT
>CANJID010000087.1 GCA_947474395.1 Caulobacterales bacterium | reverse complement strand
GGACCCAGGCCCGCCAGCAGGGCTTCAAGCCCAAGATCGCCTCCATCGCCAAGGCCATCCTGTTCCCGAGCTCGGTCGACGCCCTGGGCGACGCCGCGCACAACCTCTCCTCCGAGGTCTGGTGGAGCCCGCACCACCCCTTCAAGTCGTCCCTGACCGGGGCGAGCGCCGCCCAGATGGCCGAGGCCTATACCGCCGCCACCAAGAAGCAGTGGACCCAGCCGATCGGCTACGCCCACGCCCTGTTCGAGGTGGCCATCGATGTGGTTCGCCGCGCGGGCGGCCCCGGGGACAAGGCCAAGATCCGCGACGCCATCGCCGCCACCAAGCTCGAGACCATCGTCGGCACGATCGACTGGTCGGCCGGCCCGATGAAGAACGTGGCCAGGACCCCCCTCGTGGGCGGCCAGTGGCGCCGCACGCCGCAGGGGCCGAACAAGTACGAACTCGTCATCGTGGCCAACAAGGCCGCCCCGATGATCCCCGCCGGCGGCAAGATGGAGGCCCTGGCGTAGCGCTTATGCCGGACCGTAAAATTATCCGCTCATCCCGGCGAAAGCCGGGACCCAGGTTTTTTCTGAAGTCCGCGCTCCATACGACAAAAAGCCTGGGCCCCGACTTTCGTCGGGGTGAGCGGGTGGGTTGTGGGTGCTCGGCGAAATTCCGTTAAGCGGCCCATGTCCCTGCTCGAGCTTACCGACGTCTCCAAGCGCTACGGCTCGCTCGTGGTGGCCGACGCCGTGACCCTGTCGGTCGCGGCGGGGGAGGCCCTGGGCGTGCTGGGGCCGAACGGGGCGGGCAAGACCACCCTGTTCAACCTGGTCACCGGCGTGACGCGGGTGGACGGCGGGCGGATCGCCTTCGAGGGGGCGGACATCACCGCCCTCAAGCCCCACGAGCGGGCGCGGCTGGGCGTCGCCCGCTCCTACCAGATCCCCAAACCCTTCGTGCAGATGACCGTCTTCGAGAATCTGCTGGTCGGCGCCAGCTTCGCCGCCCAGGACCTGTCGCCGCGCGAGCGCACCGCCCACTGCGCCGAGGTGCTGGACCGGACGGGCCTGGCCCCCAAGGCCAATGCGCTGGCCGGCTCCCTGAACCTTCTGGAACGCAAGCGCCTGGAGCTGGCGCGGGCCCTCGCCGCCAAGCCGCGCCTTCTTCTGCTCGACGAGATCGCGGGCGGCCTGACCGAGGCCGAGTGTCACGAGCTGGTGGACGCCATCAAGGCGGTCCGCGCCTCCGGCGTGACCATCGTCTGGATCGAGCACGTCCTGCACGCCCTGATGGGGGTGGTGGACCGGGTGCTGGTGCTGAACTTCGGCAAGGTGATCGCGGAAGGCCAGCCCAAGGCGGTGATGGCCGATCCCTCCGTGCGGGAGATCTACCTGGGGATCGAGGCGGCCGATGACGCCGCTCATTGAGACCCGCGGGCTGACCGCGGGCTACGGCCAGTTCCAGGCCCTGTTCGGCGTCGACCTCTCCCTGGAGGAGGGCCAGACCGTGGCCATCATCGGCTCCAACGGCGCAGGCAAGACCACCTTCCTGCGCGCCCT
The DNA here is from genome assembly GCA_947474395.1 of Caulobacterales bacterium. Taxonomy (GTDB): domain Bacteria; phylum Pseudomonadota; class Alphaproteobacteria; order Caulobacterales; family Caulobacteraceae; genus CANJID01. The sequence continues at coordinate 8,240 of CANJID010000087.1, read as the reverse complement.
GACCGGCCTCCTTCGCCCCGATCGGGAGCAGGTGCTCTACCGCGGCAAGGCCATCGGCGGCCTGGCCCCTGAGAAGATCGTCAGGCTGGGCGTCGCCATGGTGCCGGAGGGGCGCAGGCTCTTCCCCTCGCTGTCGGTCGAGGAGAACCTCCTGATCGGAGGGCTTAGCCGCCGCAAGGGTCCCTGGTCGGTGGAACGCGTCTACGAGATGTTCCCGATCCTGAGGGAGAAGCGGAAGGTCCCCGGCACATCGCTCTCCGGCGGCCAGCAGCAGATGGTGGCGATCGGCCGGGCGCTGATGAGCAATCCTGAGCTCCTGCTCTGCGACGAGCTCAGCCTCGGTCTCGCCCCCGTGGTCATCAAGGACATCTACGCCGCCCTGCCGCGGATCACGGGCGAGGGCTGTTCGGTGATCGTGGTCGAGCAGGACATCACCCAGGCGCTCGCCGCCGCCCAGACCGTCTATTGCTTCCGCGAGGGCCAGGTCAGCCTGACCGGCTCCCCCGCCGAGCTGTCGCGCGAAGCGATCTCGGCCGCCTATTTCGGGATGTGAGCGGAATGGGCGCGATCAACACCCTGGTCCAGGGCGTGCTGCTGGGCGGGCTCTACGCCCTCTTCGCCACCGGCCTGTCGCTCACCTTCGGCATCATGCGGCTGGTGAACCTGGCGCACGGGGACTTCATCGTCCTGGCGGCCTTCCTGGCGCTCGCCGCCGGACAGGCGCTCGGCCTGCCGCCGATCACGGCTCTGGCGGTGGTGATCCCGGCCATGGCCGGCCTCGGCTACGCCCTGCAGCGGGGCCTGCTCAACCGCACTCTGGGCAATGACATGCTGCGGCCCCTGCTGGTCACCTTCGGCCTCTCGGTGATCGTGCAGAACCTGCTGCTGGAAGGCTTCTCCGCCGACAGCCAGAAGCTGCAGGGCGGCGCTTGGGAGACCGCCAGCATCGGCCTCGGCGGCGGCCTCTTCGTCGGGGTCTATCCCCTGATCGTCTTCGCCCTGGCGGTGCTGGTGATCGGCGGCCTGCAGCTGTTGTTCTACCGCACCGAGCTTGGCCGGGTGTTCCGCGCCACCTCCGACGACCGCGAGACGGTCGGGCTGATGGGCGCCAACAACAACCACATCAACGCCATGGCCATGGCCATCGCCATGGGGGTCGTAGGGCTCGCCGGCGTGCTCTTCGCCATCCGCACCAACTTCGATCCGGCAGGCGGCGGCTCGCGTCTGTTGTTCGCCTTCGAGGCGGTGATCATCGGCGGGCTCGGCAATCTCTGGGGCACGCTGGCGGGGGGCGTGGTCCTCGGCGTCGCCCAGGCCATCGGCGGAGCGATCAATCCCGGCTGGCAGATCCTGGCCGGCCACATCGCCTTTCTGATCGTGCTCCTGGTGCGGCCGCAGGGCCTGTTCCCGAGGGTGGCCCATTGAGCCGCGCCCGCACGATCCGCATCGGCCTGGGGCTCGCCGCCGTCGCCGTCCTGCTGTCCCTGCCGCTCTGGGGCGGGCGGGCGAACATGCGCCTCGTCATCGAGATCTGCTGCTACCTGACCCTGGCGCAGATGTGGAATCTCCTGGCGGGCTACGCCGGCATCGTCTCGGTGGGCCAGCAGGCCTGGGTGGGCCTGGGCGGCTACCTGATGGTCTCGTCGGCCCTGTTCCTGCACATCAATCCGCTGCTGGCGATCCCCCTGGCGGGGCTCGCCTCGGCCCTGGTCGCCATCCCCGTCGGCTTCCTGGTGTTTCGCCTGCGCGGGCCCTATTTCGCCATCGGCACCTGGGTGGTGGCGGAGGTCTTCCGCCTCGGCTTCGCCCAGGTCTCGCCGCTCGGCGGCGGCTCGGGCCTCAGCCTGCCCGCCACGGTGGTGCGCGACATGGCCCCTAACGCGGCGACCCGCGAGGGGCTGATCTACTATTCGGCGGCAGGGCTCGCCGTCGGCGCCGTGGTCCTGGTCTACATCCTGCTGCGCCGCCCCATCGGCCTGGCTTTCACCGCCATCCGCGATAGCGAGGAGGCGTCCTCCAGCCTGGGGGTCGACACCTACCGGCTTAAGTTCGTGGTCTGGGTCCTGGCCGCCTTCGGGACCGCGCTCGCGGGGGGCATCCTCTTCCTGCAGAAGCTGCGCATCTCCCCCGACGCCGCCTTCAGCGTGCAGGACTGGACGGCCTTCGTGATCTTCATCGTGGTGATCGGCGGCCTGGGCGCGATCGAGGGGCCCATCGTGGGCGTCGCCCTGTTCTTCACCTTACGCAGCCTGCTCTCGAACTACGGCAGCTGGTACCTGATCCTGCTGGGCCTCCTGGCCACGGTGGTCATGCTGGCCGCGCCGAAGGGCCTGTGGGGCCTCGTTCACGGCCGCACCGGCTGGGAGCTGTTCCCGCTACGGCGCAAGCTGATCCGCTAAATTTCCTCTCCCCTCGTGGGAGAGGAGGACGGGCGTAGCCCGCCAGGAGAGGGGCCGCGCCGCCCCTCTCCACGCTCCTTCGGCGTCGCCTCTCCCGCAAGGGGAGAGGAGTTAGGCTCAGCGCCCGTAGCCGCGGTCGTAGTCGACCCGGTTGTAGCCCTGGCCCGTGTAGCGCTGGTCGGTATAGCCGTAGCCCTGGCCGTACTGGGTCTGGCCCTGGCCGTAGTAGCCGGTCTGGTCGTAGCCGTTCCGTTGGCCGTACTGGCCCTGGCCGTTGTTGTAGCCGTTCCCGGTCGTCCGGTAGCCCTGGCCGCCGTAGGCGTAAGTGCGGTCGTCGCGGCGGTTGCTGGTCTTCCCGGAAGCCGAACCGATCAGGGCGCCGACGGCCGCGCCGCCGACGGTGGCCTTGGCGTCGCCGTTGGTCAGCAGGGCTCCGGCCAGGGCGCCCAGGATGCCGCCCAGCACGGCCTTCTCGGTCTTGCTGGCGGCGAAGGCCTGGCTCGCGGGCAGGGCCAGCGTCAGGGCCAGGGCGGCGGCGGTGATCTTGGTGGTGCGGTTCATGATGTCAGCCCCTCTCTCGGGTGTTGATCCGTTGAGGCTGAAATTAGAACGGCCAAGCTGAACGGGATCGGGGCCGTCCGTTCACCCACGCTTCATCGACCCCACCTCCTCTCCCCTCGCGGGAGAGGACGACGGGCGCAGCCCGCGAGGAGAGGGGGCTCTTCGGAATGACTTGCGCGGCCCCTCTCCTTCCCACGCTTCGCGCGGGCCCCTCCCTCTCCCGCGAGGGGAGAGGGGATCGCGGGCGAACTTTCCGCTAAGCTCCTCTCGCCATGCCCAAGTCCACCCCGCAACTCGACCCCGAGCGCCACGCGGCCTTCCTGATCGTGGCCCTGGCCAACAAGATTTCCGCCAGCGCCAGCCGCGCCTACACGCGCCGCTTCGGCGTCGGGGTGATGGAATGGCGGGTCCTGGCCATGGTGGCGCGCGATCCCGGGACCACGGCGGTGCAGGTCGGCCAGCTCTCGGGGGTGGACAAGTCCTCGGTCTCCAGAGCGGCCCAGTCCCTGATCCGCCGGGGCTACATGACCGCCGTCGAGGACGCAGCCGATAACCGCCGCTCCTTTCTTGAACTCACGCCGCTGGGCCAGGCCCTGCACGACAAGGTGATCCTGGCCTCGCTGGAGCGGGAGGCCCGCCTCCTCGACGGGTTCTCAGGCCCCGAGCGCGAGGCCCTCGTCAATCTTCTCGCCCGCCTCAGCGCCAACATGGCGCTGGTGCAGGCCGAAGGGGAGGACGACGGCTAGTTCTTGAACAGCTGCAGCAGCAGGCTCGGCCGGGCGTTGGCCATCGACAGGACCTGGGCGGCCAGCTCCTGCTGGGTCTTCAGCGCCGCCAGCTTGGCGGATTCCTTACCCATGTCGGCGTCGACCAGCCGGCCCGTGGCGACTTCGAGGGTGTCCTGCAGCTTGGAGACGAAGGTCATTTGGGTGTCCAGGGCGTTTGAGCCGGTGCCGAGCTTGGCGGCGACGAGGGTCACGTTGTCGATCGAGGTCGAGAGCTGGGTGACCAGGGCCGATGCCTGGGCCGCGTTGTTGAAGCTGGCGTTGGCCGCGATGGTGACGTTGGCGCCCCCGTAGGCCAGGCTCTGTCCCGCCACCACCACGGTCGAGCCGCTCTCGCTGGCCAGCGGATTGATCGAGGTTCCCGCCCCCGAGATCATGTTGACGCCGCCGACGGTGGCGCCGGAGACCACCGAGCCGATCTGGTCCCGCAGCGCGGTGAACTGATCGTTCAGGGCCGTGCGGTCGGCGTTGTTCAGGCCGGAGTCGGTCGCCGCCAGGGCGATCGCCTTCATCTGGCCCAGCAGGTCCGAGACCGTCTCGGTGGCGGTAGTCGCCATGTCGACGATCCCCTTGCCGCGGGCCAGGGACGAGGTCACCGAATCCAGGGCGGTGACGCTGGAGCGCATCTTCTGCGCGATGGACCAGACGGCGCCGTTGTCCTTCGCCGAGTTGATCTTGCGCGTGGTCGAGATGCGGTTCTCGGTAGCGGCGATATCGTCGTTCAGGTTCGACAACGTCCGGATCGCGGACAGACTCGATGCATTTGAAAAGCTGGTGATCATCTTCTCGCCCCACCATCAGCCGCCTGTTGCTCGGCGACTTGTTGGGTGCATCATTAGGCGAGATAAGTATCAGTCCGGTGAATACTTATGGATACTAACGCCTTCATGATGAAGCGGCGAGTATTGTTACCAAGGTTGTTTAAGATTAGCGGGCGATAACCTTACGACCTAACGTAACCTTAATGGCGAAGACACCCTAATCCTTGTCTTTCAGCACCAGCCCGTCAGGCCGCGCCGCGCTGACCAGGAGGCCGTAGTGGGCGTTCTCCCGGTTGGGATGGATCACGAAGTCGATCTTGTCCCCGGTCTTCAGCGAGTCCGAGGCCCAGCCCTTGCGGCCCAGCATGTTGATCGGCGACAGCTCCGCGGTCCACGCCTCCTCCTTGCCGTCCGCGGTCAGCACCGCGAAGTCGACCATGGTGTGGGGGTTGGCCCAGCGGTAGGTTTTCACCGTCCCGGTGATCTTGGTGTACTTGTTGGCGTCGTACATTGAGAAGGCGTGGTGGGCCGATGCGACCCCCGCCGTGGCCACAAGGGCCACCCCCGCCATCGCGGCCGTCATCCAGCGCTTCGTCATGGGATGCTCCTCACTTGTCCTTGGTGGGGTCGACGCCGAGGGCTGTGTTCCAGCCCGGGTCCTGGGTGTCGCAGACGTATTCCCAGCGCTGGGAGCCCTCGGGCAGCCGGTCGTAGTGGTTGAGGATGGTGTAGGGCTTGGCCAGCACCTTCGGATCGTCGAAGGTCATCTCCACGACCAGCAGCTTGCCGCCGTTCTCCAGCCAGTACTTCTCCGTCAGGTGGGTGGTGGTGGAGCCCTTGGGCGTGCCGGGGATGTGGGCGGTGCGGTCGTTGAAGTTGGCGGTGTCGACCACCAGGGTCTTGCCGGCCTTGCCCGTCTCCCACCAGCCGTAGGAGTTGCCGTTCCAGGTCGGCTGGGCGTCGTTCACCGGGTGCGTCTTGGTGTTCAGGTAGATGGTACGGGCGAGCTCGGTCTGCTCCGAGATGATGCCGACGCGCTCAGGGCTCTCGACGATCTCGAACGGCAGCTCGTTCATCATCATCCGCGGCATGCCCACCGGCAGGCACATCTGGACGCCCATGACCCGCGTCGCCTTGCGCGCCTCCTCCTGCGCCGACAGGGCCGCCGGCGTCAGGGACGGGGCCGCGTGCGCCCGGTTATCGAGGTGCTGCTGCAGCCAGAGCCCGGAGAAGCTCGTCTCCCCCGCGCTCGCCGAGGTTCCGGCCAGGGCCAGAACCCCCGCCGCCGCCATCCCGATCAGAGGTCGTCCGCTGAAAGCCATGCCGCGCCATCCCCTTCAATCCATGCTGAAGGGTATGCCGCACTGCAGCAATCCGGTTCCCCGGGGGCTTGCGAAGGATTTTAAAGCGCGGTGAGGAGGTGCCGCCCACAACCGCTCATCCCGGCGGAAGCCGGGACCCAGGTTTGAGCGGCTCGCATGTGGGTTTCAGAAGAAGCCTGGGCCCCGGCCTCCGCCGGGGTGAGCGGGAGATTTTAGCTAGAACACCGCCATCGCTGCCCGCACGGCCAGCACAAGCAGCACCAGCGACGAGACCAGGAAGACCACCAGCCGGGCCATGATCACATTGGCCAGCGCCTGCACCAGGCTGTGCACCACCCGCAGGGCGACATAGGCCCAGGCCAGCCCCACGTTCAGCCCGTCTCCGCTCCCGACCAGGGCGAGCACCAGGGCCGTGGCGTAGAACAGGACCGGCTGCTCCAGGAGGTGGTTGTAGTTGTCCGCCTTCCAGCGCACCTGCGGCGGCAGATAGGCGTTGAACTCGGTCGAGGTCGCCGCGGGATCGAGCGGGACCTTGGCCTTCAACACCGCCGGGATGCGCGTGGCGTAGAGCCAGACCTGCATCACGAAGGTCCACAGGACCAGCGCCATGACCGGCGCGAGGATGGGGGAGGGCATGCTTTCTCCTACGAAGCCGTCAGCGAGCAGCCGCCGTCGACGTTGAGCACCGTGCCGGTGATGAAGTCGGCGTCGTCGGAGAACAGGAAGGCGATGGCGTTGGCGAGGTCCTCCTCGCGGCCGAGGCGTCCCAGGGGGGTCTTGCGCTTGCGCAGCTCGTAGCCCGCCTCGTCCACCACCGCCCGCGCGCCGGGGGTCGGCACAGGGCCGGGGACCACGGCGTTCACGCGCACCTTCTTGGGCCCGAGCTCCACCGCCAGCGAGCGCGTGAGCGTCACCATGGCGCCCTTCACCGCGGCGTAGATGGCGGTGTTGGGATAGCCCTGCATGGCGGCGGGCGAGGAGAAGTTGATCAGTACGCCCCCGCGCGCCGGGTCCATGTGCTTGAGCAGGGCCTGGGCCGCCCAGACCGGCGCCTTGAAGCCCACATCGATCATGCGGGACATGGTCTCTTCGCTGACCTCGGTGATCGGCTCGTAGCGGATCCACATGGCGCTGTTGACCACCCCGTCGATGCGTCCCGCCTTCGCCGCCAGTTCACCCGCGACTCGCATCGTCTCGGCCTGGCTGCCCATGTCTCCGGGCAGGGCATAGGCGGTTCCGCCCTTCTGCCGCACCGAAGCGACGGCCTCCTCCACCAGGGCCGGATCGATGTCGGCGATCCCCACCGCGGCCCCGCAGGCCGCCAGCTTCTCGGCCGTGCCCCGGCCGATGCCGCGCCCGCCGCCGGCCACCAGCACCACCCTGTCGCTCAAGTCCGGCATGCCCCGCTCCCCAATTTGCCCCGTTGACCCGTTGTCCCACGGCCTATATCCGATAGCGATAGTTGCGATAGCAACCAATTTTCGGAGAACACGCCATGGCCCGCGCCAAGCCGGAACTCACCCCGCTCTCAGGCGCCGGCGGCGCCGAGATCCGCGGCGTGGACCTGTCGCAAGAGATGGACAACGAGACGGCCGAGTTCGTGCACAAGGCCTATCTCGACCACGTCGCCCTGTTCTTCCAGGACCAGCACCTGACGCCCCAGGCCCAGGAGCGCTTCGTCCTGCGCTTCGGCGACCCCCTGGTGCATCCCTATCTGAAGCCGATCGAGGGCTCGCCTTACGTCCACGAGCTGCGCAAGACCCCGGAACAGACCGTCAATTTCGGCAACGGCTGGCATGCCGACTTCACCTTCCTGGAGAAGCCCTCGGCCGCCAACGCCCTCTACGCCCGCACCATCCCCGACTTCGGCGGCGACACCGTCTTCATCAACACCGCCATGGCCTACGACTACCTGTCCGAGGGCATGAAGCGGATGCTCGGCGGCATGAACGCCGTCCACCGGGTGCACCCGCGCTACGTCACCGACGTCGACGTGATGTCGAACCAAAAGGGCAAGGTCCGCGAGGAGCAGACCATCCACCCGGTGATCCGCACCCACCCGGAGACCGGCCGCAAGGTGCTCTACATCAACCCCAGCTTCGTGCCCCAGTTCGAGGACATGACCGAGGCCGAGAGCCGCCCGATCCTGGACTACCTGACCAACTACATGGCCCAGCCCGAATTCCAGATCCGCTACCGCTGGAAGCCCGATGTCCTGGGCATCTGGGACAACCGCTGCTCGCTGCACTCCGCCCTCAACGACTACCAGGGCAAGCTGCGCGTCATGCACCGCATGGTGGTCATGGAGCCGACGCGGCCGGTGCAGTAGCGCCAGTCCTTCCCCCTCTGGGGGAAGTGTCCCGAGCTTGCCTCGGGACGATAGGGGCTCACGTGCGCTGCGCCAGCCGCAGC
>CANJID010000086.1 GCA_947474395.1 Caulobacterales bacterium | reverse complement strand
TGAAGCCTTCGTCCCGCGCAGCGGCGGCATCGTGCCATGGGCGAGCGCACCAGCTGTTGAGGGCGCACGCTCGCCCACCCCAAACATGGCGTTAGAGACCGCCGTGCACTAACATTGAAACTGGATCACCCCGAAGGGGCAGGCCAGTCGGCGGTGTAGGTGGCCGGCCCCACGCGGGGCGCCTCAGCGGTCAGGGCCGCCCCGGCGGCGGCCAGTGCGAGCGCGGCGAGCGCCCCTGCGAGCGCGAATGTCTGAAGCTTCATGATCGGTATCCCCCTGCCCTCAGGGTAGGGGCGAAGCGGCCTTCTGAGCAAATCGGGGCGGGCGCATCAGGGCGACGGCGACCAGCACCGCCGCGGTGATGGCGGCGAACATCCAGAACGCCGCCTCGAAGCCCCCCAGCCGGTCGCGGGCGAGACCGCCCAGCCAGGGGCCGGCCGCCGCCAGGGTCGAGACCAGGCACATGATCGAGAAGAGCTCCAGGTTCCGCCGCCGGCCGAAGTAGTTCAGCAGCAGCACCGTCGCCGCTAGGTTGGAGACCCCGTAGCCGACCCCCACCCCCACCGCATAGGTCAGCATCAGGGGCCAGCCCCGCGCCAGGGCCAGGGCGCCGATGCCGACGGCCACCGCGGCCAGGGCGAAGATGACGAGGCGTCGGGGCTCGATCCGCTCTCCCGCCGCCCCGCCGAGCGCCCGCGCCCCCGCGCTGATCAGGGCCTGCAGGCTCAGGACGCCTCCCGCCACGGCCGGAGCGATGCCGCGCTGGCTCAGGTGCGCGACGGAGAGGCCGTTCACCGTGGTCTCGCAGAGGAGGTAGGCGGTGTAGGCGGCGGTGACGATCCAGAACTGCGGCGTGGCCAGGGCCGCGCGCACGGTCCAGTCGGCGCGGGTGCGGAAGACGGGGCCGTCTTCCGAACCGCCGTCGGTGGTCGCCTCGGTCGGACCGGGCTTGCCGCCTTCGACCACCAGGGCGGCGATCAGGGCGAGGAGCGGCGTCGCCACCGCCAGCACCAGCCAATAGGCGCGCCAGTCGTGGGCGACAGCCTTGACCGCGAAATAGAACCAGGGCCCCGCCACGCCGCCGAGCGCTCCGATGGTGAAATAGGCCCCGAAGGCGGCCGAGCGATGGGAGAAGGCCCGCGCCAGGACGAAGGTGCCGGGGATGATCGCCACCAGGGCGAAGCCGACGCCCGCCAGCACGGTCCCGGCCCAGTAGAGCCCGACGCCTTGCGCGGCGTAGAGGCAGACAAAGCCGGCGGCCGAGATCAGCCCCCCGAGGATCAGGGTGGTGCGCACCCCGAGCGTGCGGATGGTCAGGGCGGGGGCGTAAGAGGCGAGGCCGCAGGCCACCCCCATCAGGGTAAAGCCCAGCCCGGCGCGGCCCCAGTCCCACTTCAGCGCCGCCACCATGTCCGGCAGCACCACGCCGAGCGAAGTGAAGGTCCCTGCGGTGATCAGGAAGAACAGGGCGCCGAGGGCGGCCAGAGACGCCCAGGCCCGCCCCTCCGCTCCCATCAGAACTGCCGCCGCAGCGACATCCGCCAGGTGCGCCCGACGCCCGGCAGGACCGCGACATTGGCGTAGACGTCGGCGATGGGGGTGAAGAAGGCCTTGTCCGTCAGGTTGTCGACGTTGACCGACAGTCGCCAGGCGCCGTGCTCGACGAAGGCCGAGGCGTCGGCGCGGGTATAGGACGGCAGGACGAATATCCCAGGCAATGTGCTGGCCATGGAGGAGACGCGGGTCGCGCCCAGGGTAGCGCCCGCCCGGCCCCAGGCCATCTTGTCGGTGGTGTAGACGGCGAAAAGGCTGGCCACCGACTTGGGGATCAGGGTGTTGGTGTAGTCGCCGGGGCGCAGCTGGGCGAAGCTGTAGACCGCATAGGCGCCGCCGTAGCCCTGTTGTCCGGTCAGCCCCACGGCCGACGGCGGGATCACGGTGAAGCTGTTGTCGGGGCCGCGCATGCGGGTGGTCTGGCGGTTGCCGGCGAAGGTGAAGCTGAGGTTCTTCGTGGCCAGCCAGCGCAGCTCCAGCTCCACCCCTTTGCCGATGGTCCCGACCACCACGTTGTTCTGGCCGAGCTGGGTGCGGGTCTGGCGGTAGGCCGACAGGGAGGCGACCAGGGAGCCGTCCAGCCCTTGCGCCTTGATCCCGCCCTCGCTCAGCGTCGATTTCGACAGCCAGCCGCCCTGCTGCACCAGGTTGGGCGGCACGCCGCCCGCCTGGCCGAGCTCCAGCGCGGCGTCCTTGGCGAAGGTGACGTAGGGCATCAGGCCGAAGGGCGCTTTGAAGCTCAGGCTGGCGCTGTATGTCCAGCTCCCCTTGCCCGCTTCGACAAGCTTGTTGGGGACGCCGAACACCACCGTGCCGTCGTCGCGGGAGGCGACGCGGTAGCGGTCGTAGCGCCCCCCGAGCACCAGGTTCCAACGGCCAAGAGTGGCGTCGGTCACGGCGAACAGGCCGGTGTCCCGCCAACGGCTGCGCACCGCCGTCTCCCAGGTCAGGCCGCCGGACTCGAGCGAGAAGGCGTCGTCGAGGATGTCGGTGGCCGTGGCGCCGAAGGCGAGGTCGCGGCGGTCCAGCGACAGGTTCCCGCCGTTGAAGCTCTCCTTCTGCAGGCTCGAGGCGTAGCGCCAGGCCGCGCCAAGCACATTCCGCGTCTTCACCGGGCCGAAGGCGTGGTCGACGGTCCAGCTGCCCCGCGCCTCGAACACCTCCGAGCGGTAGTCGGCGGGGAAGCCGTAGGAGACGAACCGCTGGTTGGAGAGCTGGTCGTAGAAGAGCTGCAGCTTCACCGTCCCCGCATCCAGCAGGTCGCGGGCGAGGTCCCCGTAGAGGGTGACGGTCGAGGTGTCGGAGAAGTCGCGGGGGCTGACGAACACCGTGCGGCGATCGAGCTTGGTCGTCCCCACGCCCGTATCCAGGGTGAAGCGGGGATCGAGGCCCGGCTTGAAGCCGAAATAGCCGGCGATGAGCCCGCCGGCGCCGACCTCGTTCGGCGTCAGCCGCCCGTTGCCGTCGGCGTCCACCAGGGTCGTGTCGCGCCCCGTCACATAGGTCCCGCTATCGATCAGAGCCTGGGTGATCCGGTTCCAGCCCGGGGTCTGCACCGCCCCCGTCGAGCGATAACCTTGCCCGCCGAAAGCCAGGCTCCAGCCCGAGCCGATGTCGAGGTCCACCGAGAGCTGGACCAGCTGGTGCGCCGGATCGATGCCCCGGTAGTAGGAGCCGCCACCTTCCGCCTCCGCATAGGCGTAGAGCCCGCCGTCGGTGGTCCCGAAGCGGATGGGCAGGCCGACGCGCCCCGTCAGGCGCTTCTGGCCGTAGGCGCCGAGAGTTCCCTCCGCCTCGCCTGTTGGCTCAGTCAGGTAGCCGGAGCGCACCTTGGCGGTCTTAGGGGAGATGTTGAGGAAGCCCCCCACCTTGCCCGGGCCGTAGATCGGCGTGGGCGGGCCCCGCACGATCTCCACCTGCTCGGCCGCGCCGATGGGGGTGGGATAGGTGCCGCGGTTCTCCACCCGCTTGAAGCCGCGGAAATAGGTCTCCGCCAGGGTGCCGCGCAGGTTCAGGGCGCCCGCCACCCCGTAGTAGCTATCGGTGAAGCTGCCCGGCGACACCTGGATCAGGTCGTCGATGGTCTGCACCCCATAGCGCTCCAGGGTCAGGTCGCTGACGAAGCTGGCCGAACGCGGGGTCTCGATCAGGGGCTTGCCGAGGCCGAACACCGTGTCGCTGCTGCGCCGTTCCAAGAGGCCCGCCGGATCGCGGGCGGTGACGGTCACCCCTTCGGCTTCCGCATCGGCGGCGCGGGCGGGCGCCGCGTGCAGGGCCGCGGCCAGCGCAATGAGGCTGGCGCCCGTTCCGACCAATACTGTCCGCAATGAAGCCACTGACCACCCGTGCCGCTGTAGAGGGCGTGCAATGCCAAAGCTCGCCGCCCACGGCAAATAGAAACGGCGCCTAAGATGCTGAAATGTCAGGCGGTATTTCACGAGACTATTTGCCGCTGCTCGCCTCCGTTCGGTTAGACAGGGCGTTTGCGCTGGGGCATGCTGACGGCCATGAGTACGCAGATGGGCAGGGCGAGCGCGGGTGATTGGGCGCCCGAGCTGCAGAAGGCCAAGACCTACGAACAACTGCTGCTGGACATCATCCTGGGGGTCCTGCCGCCGGGCAGCCCGCTCGACGAGCGCCGGCTGGCGGCCCGCTACGGGGTGGGGCTGGCGGGAGTGCGCGACGCCCTCGGCCGCCTGGCGCTGGAAGGGCTGGTCGCCCGGCGCTCGCGCATCGGCACCACCGTGGCGCCGCTCGACCTGCGCGAGATCGAACAGGCCTTCGAGGTGCGCCACATGCTGGAGGCCCGCTCGGCGGCCCTGGCCGCCCGCAACGCCGCCCCCGCGGACATCGCCGCCATCCTGGGCGCCTTCGTGGAAGCCGAGGCCGCCATCGCCGCGTCCGACTTCCGCGCCATGCTGGCCATGGACCGCACCTTCCACAAGGCGGTGGCCGAGGCGACCGGCAACCCGACGCTGGCCCGCTACATCATCAGCTTACAGAACATCGCCACCCGCTTCTGGATCCACGCCATGGAGCGCCAGACCGCCGAGGAGCAGCTCGCCGACGTCGCCCTGCACCGGGCCCTCGGAGAGGCCATCGCCGCCCGCGATCCCGCCGCCGCCGAGGCCGCCGCCATGCGGGTCGTCGGCGAGCCCCCCAGCGCCTATCCGCCAAAACGTCAGGCCGCCGCCCCTGACGCCATGATCCTGCCCCGAGGCGTAGGCATCACCACCTGAACTTCAAGAATTCCGGAGCCCGTTGCCGATGAAGACATTCTGGCTTTGCGCCGCCGCCGCCGGCGTTCTGGCGACCGCGGGCCTCGCGACCACCGGCTGGACGGCGTCGGCTCCCGCCGACGACCTCGCCACCCCCCACTACGGGACCTGGGGCTATGACGAGACGGGGCGCGACGCCGCCGTCAAACCCGGCGACGACTTCTTCAAATACGCAAGCGGCTCCTACCTGAAGACCCTGGAGATCCCTTCCGACCGCTCGCGCTTCGGCAATTTCGACGTCCTGTCGGACCTGTCGCAGCGGCGGGTGCGCGGCGTGCTGGAGGCCGCCTCCGCCAACCGCACCGCCGCCAGGGGCGAGGAGGCCCAGATCGGCGCCTACTACCGCGCCTTCATGGACGAGAAGCGGATCGAGGCCCTTGGGACCGCCCCCCTGAAGCCCGACCTCGACGCCATCCGCGCCGCCCGCACCCGCGAGGACATCGCCGCCGTCATGGGCCGCGCGCCCAAGAGCCTGCCCAATTCGATCTTCGCCGTCTTCATCAGCGCCGACGACAAGGACCCCGACCACTATGCGGTGGGCCTGTCCCAGGGCGGCCTCAGCCTGCCCGACCGGGACTACTACCTGGACGCCAAGTTCGCCGACAAGAAGGCCGCCTACGTGGCCTATGTCACCAAGCTGCTCGACATGGCCGGCTGGTCCGACCCGTCGGCGTCGGCCAAGGCCGTGGTCGCCTTCGAGACCGAGATCGCGGAAGTCAGCTGGACCCGCGCGGAACGGCGGGACCCGGACAAGACCTACAACCCCATGACCCCGGCCGAACTGGCCAAGAACGCACCGGGCTTCCCGTGGGCGACTTTCCTGCGCAGCGCCGACCTCGGTGGGATCAAGCGCATCGTCATCGCCGAGAGCACCGCCATCCCCAAGATCGCGGCCCTCTTCGCCAGGACCCCCGTCTCGACCCTGCAGGCCTGGGAGGCCTTCACCGTGGTCGACAACGCCGCCGCCTACCTGCCCGACCGCTTCGTCCAGGCCCGGTTCGATTTCCGCAGCAAGACCCTCGCCGGCACCCCGGAGCTCACCCCCCGCTGGAAGCGCGCCGTCAACACGGTGGAGGGCGGCATGGGCGAGGCGGTGGGCCGGGTCTATGTCTCCCGCTACTTCACCCCGGAGGCCAAGGCCAAGATGGAGGGCCTGGTCGCCGACCTGCGCGCCGCCTTCAAGGCGCGGATCGACCGGCTGGACTGGATGTCGCCGAAGACCAAGGCGGAGGCCCAGGCCAAGCTCGCCAACTACCGCATCAAGATCGGCTATCCGTCCAAGTGGCGGGACTATTCGGCCCTGCGCCTTCGCGAGGACGACCTGGTGGGCAATGTCATCCGCTCGGGCGCCTTCGAGTGGGCCTACGAGGTCGGGCGGCTGAACAAGCCGGTGGACCGCGAGGACTGGTCCATGACCCCGCAGACGGTCAACGCCTACAACAACCCGGTGATGGTCGAGGTGGTGTTCCCGGCGGCCATCCTGCAGCCGCCCTTTTTTGATCCGTCTGCCGATCCGGCCATCAACTACGGCGGCATCGGCGGGGTGATCGGCCACGAGATGACCCACGGCTTCGACGACCAGGGCCGGAAATATAGCCCAATGGGAAAACTAGATAATTGGTGGACCGAGGACGACGCCAAGCGCTTCGAGGCCGAGGCCAAGAAGCTGGGCGTGCAGTACAGCGCCTTCGAGCCCCTGCCCGGGGCCAAGGTCAACGGCGAGCTGACCATGGGCGAGAACATCGCCGACCTCGGAGGCCTCTTGTTGGCGCTCGACGCCTACCACCGCTCGCTGGACGGTAAGCCCGCCCCGGTGATCGGCGGCCTGACCGGCGACCAGCGGGTCTTCCTCGGCTGGGCCCAGGTCTGGCGGCAGAAGTATCGCGACGACGCCCTGCGCCAGCAGGTGGTCTCCGACCCCCACTCCCCGCCCGAGTTCCGGGTCAACGGCGTGGTCCGCAACATCGACGCCTGGTACCAGGCCTTCGACATCAAGCCGGGCGACAAGCTCTACGTCGCCCCGGCGGACCGCGTTCACATCTGGTGATCCTCCCCCTTGTGGGGGAGGCAGCCCCGTCGGGGGCGGAGGAGGCTAAGCGCCCACCCGTTGACAGCCCATGTTATGTGCGTAATCTCAGAGTCGAGATTACACGGATAACATCATGAACATATCCTCGGCCGAAAGCCAGATCATGGAGGCCCTGTGGCGGAACGGGCCCATGACGCCCGACGGCCTGGTGGCCGAGGTGGGGCCCGCCAACGGCTGGGCCCGCAACACCGTGCGGGTCCTGATCACCCGCCTCCTGAAGAAGGGGGCCATCTCAGGCGCCAAGGCCGAGGACGGCCGCTTCCTCTACCGGCCCCTCCTGGCCCGCAGCGCCTATGTCCAGGCGGAGAGCCAGGGCCTCTTGGACCGCCTGTTCGAGGGCAAGCTCGCCCCCCTGGTCGCCCACTTCGCCGAGCATCGGAACCTCACGCCCGAAGACGTCGAGAAGCTCAACGCCCTGATCGCGGAGATCGACAATGGCCGCAACGCTCGCCGCTGAGTTCCTGCACGCCCTGCTCCGCGTGAACCTGGCGGCGGGCGGCGCCATCCTGCTCGTCCTGCTGCTGCGAAAGATCGTGCGGCCGCGCTTCGGAGCGCGGTTAGGCTACAGCCTGTGGCTCTTGCCGATCCTGGCCGCCCTAGCCGTCCTGGTCCCGGCCCGCCAGGTCCTGGTCGCCGCTCCGGTCCTGCCGGCGGGCCTTCCTTCGGCCGCGCCCTCTGTAGCCGCCTTATCCCTTGAGACTCTTCCCGCGACCGTCGCCGGCACCCTGACGGCCGCTCCCATCGAGACGGGCGCGAGCCTCGACCTCAACCTCCTGATCCTCGCCCTATGGTTCGCGGGCGCGGTCGGCGCGGGGCTGGTGATGATCGCGCTGCAACGCCGCTTCGTCGCGGAGATGAAGGGCGGCGGGATCGGGCCCGCCGTGGTCGGGGTTATCCGGCCCCGGATCGTCACTCCCAAGGACTTCGCCGAGAAATTCAGCGGCGAGGAGCAGGCCCTCGTCCTGGCCCACGAGGGCGTCCACATCGAGCGCCAGGACTCGCGCATCAACGGCCTCTCCGCCGCCATCCAGTGCCTGTGCTGGTTCAACCCCCTGGTCCACCTCGGCGCCCGCCTCATGCGCGTCGACCAGGAGATGGCCTGCGACGAGGTCGTGGTCGCCCGCTTCCCGGACGCCCGGCGCGCCTACGCCCAGGCCCTGGTCAAGGGCCAGCTCGCCGTCCGCCCCCTGCCGCTCGGCTGCTACTGGCCGTCGAGCGGCGCCCATCCCCTTTACGCGAGGATCGCCATGCTGAAGGCGGCCGACATCAGTCCGGCCCGGCGCCGTGTCGGGGGGGCCGCCCTCGCCGGCCTCTGCGCCGGAGCCGGCGTCGCCGCCTGGGCCGCCCAACCCGCAGATGTCCGAATGGTAAGGCTGCGATCCGCGTCCACCGCGCCACCCGCCGTAGCTGCCCCAACCCCCGTGCAGGCGGTCATACCGGCAAGCCAACTGGCAGCGACCGGGCAGTTTCAGCTCGCGATGGCGACTCCGGCGCCCTCCACCCGTACCAACGGGCTTTTCGGCGCTCCGGAGGTGAAGGAGCGAATCGTCTCGCTGCAGGCTGTGGGCCCGATTGTCGTGTCGAGTGCGGAGTCCGTAATCGACTTCGCAAAAGCCGATCTGTCCCCGCTCCCGCAACTTGCTAGTTTTGCGCCGCCAACTTCGGCCGGGCGAGCCGAGGTAGCTCCAGTGGTTGCCCGGCAGCGAAAGGACGCCCCCGCCAGCGGAACCACTCGGATAGCGGATGACAAGGTCCAGATCGTGCCCGCCGACGACACCCCAGCTGGCAGGGATGTAACCCAGCAGGCGGCGTTGGCTTGGGCCGCTGAGACGACCCTCGCGGCGGGATACGACCATTTCCGCTTTAGCCCCGATGGGACGTGGGCTGGTCCGGCGTACTACGGTTACAAGGCAGGTGATCGGTGCAGGCGGCTGGAATGCGAGCGGCTCACGGACTTGGGGCGAGCCTATTCCATGCCGGTCGTGAAGCCAGGGCAGCCCTTGACCATCACCATGAGCAAGGGCGCTCGACCGGACCGGATACCCGACGGGATGTTTGAGGCGCGTGACGTGCTCGCTCGCCTGGCGCGATTGAGGCCTACGGTGAATGTACCGCCCGCAGATGGACGGGACCTCGTTGAGCAGCGCCCCACAACCCCCTACGAGATGGGATTCAGGACGACCAACGACGGCCTGCCGCTCATGCCGTCTCCCCCGCGCTAGGCAGGGCAAGCGCCGATTGGACGATTCCATCGATTTTTCGACGGTCGCGTCAAATATTCCCAGGGATGAAAAGTAAAAGCCCGCCGCGGGGGATAATCGCGACGGGCTTCAAGGCGCTTAGCGCCAATATGTTGGGCGTTTCCTCCCCGAAACGCCGGAGGAGTCGTGCGTCTAGAGCGCGCGTTCTCCTCACGAGGCGCAAGGAACGGGAAAACCGTTGCGGTGTCAACGGGGTGCGGCGCTGCAAATATACCGGTGCGTCACTTTTGTGGCGAAGAAGGCCGGTTTACTGACGACTCCGTCAAAAAATGCGGGTTGAAGCGATCAAAAGAAGAAGGGCGGGGTCTTGCGACCCCGCCCTTCCAAAGGCTTGCAGGCGATAGGTTGGACTAGAAGTCCATATCGCCCATGCCGCCGCCCGGCATCTGCGGGGAGCCCGAGGACTTCTTCGGGGCCTCGACGATGGCGGCTTCGGTGGTGATCAGCAGGCTCGCGACCGAGGACGCGTCCTGCAGGGCGGTGCGAACCACCTTGGCGGGATCGATCACGCCGGCCGCGACCAGGTCGACGTACTCTTCGGTCTGGGCGTTGAAGCCGAAGGTCGGCGACGGATTGTCCAGCACCTTGCCGACCACGATCGAGCCTTCAACGCCGGCGTTCTCGGCGATCTGACGGATCGGGGCCTGCAGCGCGCGCCGCACGATGGCGATGCCCGCGTTCTGGTCGTCATTGTCGCCCTTGAGCGATTCGAGGACCTTGGAGGCCTTCAGGAGGGCGACGCCGCCGCCGGGGACAATGCCTTCTTCCACGGCCGCGCGGGTCGCGTTCAGGGCGTCGTCGACGCGGTCCTTCTTTTCCTTCACTTCGACTTCGGTCGAGCCGCCGACGCGGA
>CANJID010000085.1 GCA_947474395.1 Caulobacterales bacterium | reverse complement strand
GGTGATGCCCTGCTGGGCCACGGCGGCGGCCCCGGCCATCTCCACGCCCCAGGCGACGTTCTTGCCGTCCTTGTCCTTCACCAGCTTGCCGTCGGGACCGACGATATAGAGGTGGAGCTCGGCGTGGTTTGCCTGCCCGACGAACTGATAGTTCACGCCCGTCAGGGTCACCGTCTTGGTCTGGTCGTACATGGCGAACGAATGGTGCGCCAGGGCAGGACCGACGGCGAGGACCGCCGAGGCCGCCGCCAGCAGGCCGAGGGCGGTCTTCTGAAGCTTTTTCACTGGACTCTCCTTCCTGGCCGCGGCGATGCCGCGACGGGTCTGGTCTATTTGAAGAGGTCGAGCACGTCGGAGGGCACGGTGCTGATCTCCGGCTTGTCCCAACCCTTCTCGAAGTACTTTTCCCAGTTCTGAGCCCACGGGCGCCCGTAGTAGTCCACGAAGCGCGGGTCCGTGTTGTTCAGCTGCACAGGCTTGCCGTTGGTGTCCTTAATGTTGCTGAGACACTCGATGTAGGTATAGCGCTGGTCGGGATCGTCGATGGTGGCGCGGCGGACGTAGCGGTAGGTGGCCCGCAGCGGCGCGACGAAGGCCTGCGGGTCGTAGAAGATGGTCTCGTGGTCGAGGCCGATGAACTTGCCGCCGGCGTCCCTGGCCGGCTTGAAGATTTCGATCGTCTCCAGAGCCGGGCTGAACTCGAACATCGAGTGCGACAGGGTCCACGCCTGGATGTTCGCGGTCCAGGTGATCAGCGTCTCGCCGTCCCAGAAGCCGATGGTCTCGCCGTACCACTGCGGCACCTTCTGGACGTGGCTCTTGCCGATCTCGACTTGGCGAAGGAAGTTCGCGGCGATGCCGGACAGCAGCTGGACCCGATACGGGGTCATGGTCAGCTGGAAGTTGCCGCCCTGCGAGGCCTGCGCCCAGAAACGGATGAAGCCTTCCGGATAGCAGAAGGACGCGTTCCACTGGGGCGCGTTGTCCACGCCCTCGTGGTAGGCCATCTGCACCATGCGGCGCTGATACTCAGGGGTCAGGAGCGACAGGATGGTCGGGGTCTGGGTGACCGTGCCCCAGATCCACTGGGCGCCCTTGTCGGCGTTCATGTCGCGCGCGTAGTAGCCGTCCCAGTCGGGGGTGTTGGCCTTGGTGTAGACCGTCGGGCCGCCATGCGATTTCGCCGTCGCCATCAGGGCGGCGTAGTGCTCCTTGGCCGTCTTGTAGGGGTAGGGGCTGATGATCCGCTCGCGCGGCATGTCGAAGTTGCAGTCGCCCCAGCCCGCCGTGCGCGGCGGATTGGTCCCGATGCGCCCGGAGGACCACATGTCGGCGATCTGGCGTGGCGCGTTGCAGCGGTAGTACCGCTTGTCCATCCAGAGCGACTGCTCCTTGTAGAAGTTCTTGGACGTGAACAGGTCCACCGGCAGGGGCTGCATCCCCGGCGGGGGGCCGCTGGCAGTCGGCATGCCGGCGCTGAGCACGCCGCGGAACTGGGTGTTGTTCGCGCCGTCCTGAGGCTGCGCGCCGGCCCCCCCGGTCGCGCCCTGAGGCTGCGGCTGCGGCGCCGCGGCCAGGGCGGCGCTGGCGAGCAGACCGGCGCACGCCAGCGCGAGTACGAACGACCGGGATCCCATCGCTCAGATTCTCCCTACGAGACGTTTTTTATTAGGCTCTCTACCTGATAGGCCACCTAAGAGATAAGGCTCCCGGCCCCGCTTAAGCAAGCGCTTTGGCGTCGCCGCTCGCGCCCTATTTGAACAGGTCAAGCACGTCCTGGGGCACGTCGGTCGAGGCGGGCTTGTCCCAGCCCTGCTCGAAAAACCGCTCCCAGTTCTGGGCCCACGGACGCCCGTAGTAGTCGACGAAGCGCGGATCCGAGCTGTTCTGCTGCCCCGCCCGCCCGTTGGTGTTCCTGATGTTGCTCAGGCACTGGATGTAGGTGTAGCGCCGCTCCGGATCGGCCGGCGTGGCGACGCGCGCATAGCGATACGTGGCCCGCAGCGGAGCGACGAAGGCTTCGGGGTCGTAGAAGATGGTTTCGTGGTCGAGGGCGACCAGCTTGCCGCTCGCGTCCTTCACCGGCTTGAAGGTCTCGATGGTCTCCATCCGCCCGCTGAACTCGAACATGATGTGAGAGATGGTCCACGGTTGGACGTTGGCGGTCCAGGTAACCAGGGTCTCGCCGTCCCAGAAGCCGACGGTTTCGCCATACCACTGTGGCACCTTCTGCACGTGCTGTTTGCCGATCAGCACCTGGCGCAGGAAGTTGTCGGCCACGCCCGACAGCAGCTGGACCTGCCAGGGCGTGACCGTCAGCTGGAAACTGCCGCCCTGGGAATACTGCGACCAGAAACGGACGAAGCCTTCAGGGTAGCAGAACTGGGCGTTCCACTGCGGCGAGTTGTCGACCGCCTCGTGGTAGGCCATCTGCACCAGCCGCCGCTGGTACTCCGGCGTCAGCAGCGACAGGACGGTGGGAACCTGGGTGACCGTGCCCCAGATCCATTGCCCCCCCTGGTCGGCCCGGTCGTCCCGCTCGTAGTAGCCGTCCCAGTCGGGCGTGGTCGCCTTTGTGTAGGTGGTCGGGCCCCCATGGGCGCGGGTTGCGGCCATCAGGGCGGCATAATGCGCCTGGGCGGACGTGTACGGATAGGGGCTGACGATCTCCTCGCGACGCCGGCCCGCGTTGCAGTCGCCCCAGGCGGCGGACGACGACGGAGCGGCGCCCATCCGACCGGAGATCCACATGTCGGCGATCTGGCGGGGCGTGTTGCAGCGGTAGTAGCGCGGATCGAGCCAGGATGATTGCTGCTGGTAGAAGTTCTTCGAGGCGAACAGGTCCACCGGCAACGGCTGCATGCCCGCGGGCGGCCCGGGGAAAGTGGCCGAGCCGCGCGCCTGCGCCATCATGGTGGCGACGAGGTCGGTCGCCGGCGCTTGCGGGACGGCCGCGGGGGCGGCCCCCGTCTGGGCGGGCTGAGCGTGCGCAGCGGCCTGGAGAAGCAGGGATATGCAGGCGCCGGCCGCCGCTGCTGACAGGAATTTCATCGCCGGCGCTCCTCCCGTGAACACGCATTTCGTTAGGTAGCCTTACGAGCATTTCGCGTCGAGCGACAAGCTCCGCTTCACGATCTAAACGAGCCGCAAAATCAAGCCGACTGCATTGCACCCTTATGGTTAGGCATGCTAGCCATTAGGAAATCGCGTTAGACGAGGTTCAAGCTCTAGGGGGAAGAAACATGCGCCAGTTATCGACCGGTCGCCGCGGCCTGCTGCTCTCCACAGCTCTTGGCGCGGCTCTACTCGCCTCCTCCGCCTACGCTCAGGGCGCCGCCGCCCCCGGCCAGTCCGAGGCCCAACCCGGCCGTGAGCCGGGCGCCGGCGACAGCCTCCTGTCCGAAGTGGTCGTCACCGCGACCCGTCAGGTCGACACCGTCAGCCGCGTCCCGCTCAGCATCACCGCCGTGACCCAGCGCTCGCTGGACCAGCAAGGCGTGACCCAGCTGACCGACCTTTCGCGGATCGTGCCGTCGCTGCAGATCACCAACAACGGCGCCGGCGGCTCGGTCGGGCAGTTCGCCATCCGCGGCGTGTCCTCGACCGCGGGCGCCTCGGTGACCGGCGTCTACCTGGACGACGTCTCCCTGACCAAGCGCAACGCCAACAACATCCAGGGGCTGAACGGCTCGCCGGCCCCGCCGCTGTTCGACCTCGAGCGGGTCGAAGTGCTGCGCGGCCCGCAAGGCACGCTGTTCGGCGGCTCGTCGATGGGCGGCACGGTGCGCTTCATCACCCCGACCCCGAGCCTGACCAAGTTCTCCGGCTATGCCCGGAGCCAGCTCTCGAGCACCAACCACGGCGGCCTGGGCTACGAGGTAGGCGTCGCCGCGGGCGGCCCCATCGTCCAGGACAAGCTGGGCTTCCGCGCCAGCGCCTTCCACCGCAAGCAGGCGGGCTGGATCGACGCGGTCGAGCCATACGGCGGCACGGTCTACGCCGAGGACAACAACTGGCTGAAGCAGGACGTGATCCGCGCCCAGCTCCTGTGGCAGGTGACGCCGAAGTTCTCGCTGCTCGGCTCGGCCTACGCTTCCAATGAATACCAGCACGACTCGAGCAGCTTCAGCATGCCGATCAAGGCGGCCTCGGAGTACCTGAACGATCCGGTCCTCGGGACGCAGCTGCGCAGCCTCGCGGCGCTCGGCTGGGGCGGGCTGTCGGACCGCTGCAACGTGCGCCCGACCTCGCCCACCGCGCGGACGGCCGTGACCAACGTGCCCTGCACGGCGGCCACCTACCGCTATGCGGCGCGTCCGGCCCCGGCCTACAACCTCAGCGACTATCAGAGCCTGCGCGAAGGCCCGGGCGCCTATACGCCGTTCCGGAACATGCAGAGGGTCTATTCGCTGACGGGCGACTACGACCTGGGCTTTGCCAACCTGCGGGTGATCGGCGCCTACTTCCAGGACCACCAGAAGTCGATCACCTTCGACACCTCAGTGATCACGCCGCTCTTCCTGGGCTACCCCTTCTACCTGCCCGAGCAGCCGACCTGGAACGTCTTCAACGGCGGCAACTTCCGCCCCAACAACAGGCGCTGGGGCGACACCGTCGAGGTGCGCCTCTCGTCGGCGCCCGGCTCGGGGCCGTTCAGCTATGTGTTCGGGTTCTTCCACCAGAACACGCGGGCGACGAGCCACTACAACAACTACGAGGACGTCGACACCCCGGCCCGGGTCATCGCGGGGGTCACCGCCCTGCAGCGCTACAACGTCGCCGGCGATCCCAGCTTCCCGGGCCTGCGCAATCTCGAGTACGCGACCCGCTACCAGAACCTGAAGGACGTGGAGAACGCGCTCTTCGGCGAAGTGAACTACCTTCTGTGGGACCAGCTGAAGCTGACCGCAGGGGTGCGCCGCGCGGCGACCAGCTTCACCTACAATCAGGTCTTCTTCGGCGCGATCAACGGCTCCTACGATCCGACCTTCGTCCCCGGCGGCGTCACCCATGCCACCGTCAAGGAAACGCCGGTTTCTCCCCGCTTCACGGCGCAGTGGCAGTACACGCCGGACGACCAGGTCTATTTCACCGCGTCCAAGGGCTACCGGGCCGGGGGCGTGAACTCGCCGCTCAGCGCCGGGCAGTGCGCCGCCGCCCTCGCCGAGCTTGGATTGACGGTGGCGGACGTGCCGACCGCGTTCGACTCCGACACCATCTGGAGCTACGAGGCCGGCTCCAAGATGCGCCTGTTCGGCAATCGCCTGGCGGTGAACGCCGCCGTCTATCAGCTCGACTGGACCGGCCTGCAGATCACGGTCGGACCGAACCGGCTGGGTTGCGGGCAGAGCTGGGTGCAGAACCTCGGCGCCGCCCGCGCCCGCGGCGGCGAGCTCGAGGCGCAGTTCCGGGTGTTCGAGGGCTTCACCGTCAGCGTGAACACCGGCTACGTCAGCGCCAAGTACACCGAAAGCGCGCTGGGCCCGATTCCGGTCACCCCGGGCGTACCGCGGCTGACCTTCGCGAACGCGGGCTCCACCCTCGGACAGCAGCCGTACCGCATCAACCTTCAGGCGCAGTACAACTGGCGGCTGATGGATCGTTACGAGGCCTTTGTCCGCGGCGACTACACCTACACGCCGCAGTACAAGGCCCAGGAGTTCGGTCAGACCGGCTACACCCCCGACACGGCCGTCCGGTCGAAGACGGAGGTGGTGAACTTCCGGGCCGGCCTCGCCCTCAACAAGGTCGACCTCAGCTTCTTCGTCAACAACGTGATGAACTCGACCGACCCGATCGGGCCGGTCACCGGGGGGCGGACCGGCTGCGCCGCGGCGACCGGCACGGCCTGCACCACCTTCACCAACTACACGCCGCTGCGGAACGTCAGCACCTTCCGTCCGCGGGAAATCGGCCTCCAGGCCAACTACCGCTTCTAGGAAGGCTTCAGAGCCACACGTGAAAGGCGGGGTCGCTGGGCGGCCCCGCCTTTTGCTTGCCCGCGACGGGTGGAAAGGGCGGAGCCGTCACGCGGCCCCGTCCAGGGCTTGCGCTCCCCTAATGCAGCACGGCCGCCGCGCCCTTGTCCGCTTCGCCGCGCCCTCTATCGGAGCCGAGGCCGAAGGCCGCGATCGCCCCGATCAGGGCCGGGATGGCGCTCAGGAAGAAGATATCCCGCGTGGAGACGTTCATCGACAGCAGCACTCCCGCCAGGGCCGGCCCGACGATGGAGCCGACGCGGCCCACGCCCAGCGCCCAGCCGACCCCGGTGGAGCGGATTTCCGTGGGATAGGAGGTCGCCGCCACGGCGTTGGCCGCGGTCTGGCCGCCGATGACCCCGAAGCCGGCGAGGAACACCACCACCATGGTGAGGGGAATGCTCTGGCTGGCGAACACCCCGATCAGGGCGATGGAGACCGCCGCGAGCAGATAGGCCGGAAACATGGTGGCGCGGATGCCGAACCGGTCCAGCAGATAGCCAAGCGGGATCGGCCCGATCAGCCCCCCGACCTGTAGGATGACCCCGATCAGGATGGCGGTGCGCACCGGCGCGCCGGCGGCGTCCATGGCCGTCGGCAGCCAGTTCACCAGCATGTAGACGTCGAGCAGGCTCATGAAGAAGACGATCCACAGGAGGATCGTCCGCCGGGCGCGGCCATCGGTGAGCAGGGCGCGCACGGACATGCGCGCCGCGGTCTTTTCCTCGATCACCAGCGTGGTTGAGGCGTCCACGTCGGCGGCCGGATTCATCCTGCGGACGATCTTCAGCTGCTTCTCGGGGGCGGCCTTGCTGAGCACGAGGTAGCGGAGCGACTCCGGCATGGCGAAGAACAGGATCGGCGCCAGCGCCAGGGGCAGCACGCCCCCAACGATGAACACGGACTGCCAGCCGATCGTCGGCACCATCTGGGCGGAGATCAGACCCCCGGCCAGCGAGCCAAGGGTGAAGCCGGCGAACATCAGCATGACCAGGAGCGAGCGGTTGCGCGCCGGCGAGTACTCGGAGGTGAGGGCGATGGCGTTCGGCATGCATGCCCCGAGGCCCAGGCCCGTCAGGAAGCGCAGCACCAGCAGCTGGTCCAGATTGGTGGTCCAGGCCGTCGCCAGGCTGAAGAGGCCGAAGATGGCCGTCGAGAGGAGGATCACCGGCCGGCGGCCGAAGCGGTCGGCCAAGGGGGCGATGAACAGGGCCCCCAGCATCAGCCCCACCAGCCCCGCGGAGAAGACCGGTCCGAGCTCAGGACGCGCAAAGCCCCATTCGCGGATGAGGGCCGGGGCGACATAACCGATCGCCTGCGCGTCGAACCCGTCGAGGAACGCCACCGCCGCGCAAAGACCGATGATGAGCCGCTGATATCCGCTCACCTTCGCCGTATCGATGAGCGTCGAAATCTCGAGTGTCTCGGCTGCCATTGTCGCCTTCTGGCCTGAGGTTTCCATTGTCCCTGCGGCGCCTTGGGGCAGCGCTCAAATTCGATAGGTAAACTAATTATCAGGTGCACCCAGGCGATCAAGCCGGCTCAGCTGCCCGAGCCGCAGCCAGTCTCCAGATATTCGACGCCCGCCTCGCCCACCCCTCGACCTTTGCCAAGCGCGGTTGGCCTAAAGTCAAGAAAGCCCGTTAAGTCGCATTAACCTTGCTACGTACACGTCGCTTCCCTTGAGCCCTCGGCGATCGGGCGTCATTCTGCTGCAGGCTGGCAACGAGGAAGATCGCCATGAGCGAACGCATACCCCTCAAGGTCAACGGCAAGGCCGCGGAGGTGGAGGCGGACCCCGCCATGCCGCTGCTCTACGCCCTGCGCAACGAGCTGGGGCTCAACAACCCGCACTTCGGCTGCGGCCTCGGCCAATGCGGCGCCTGCACGGTGCAGATCGACGGCCGGCCGATGCGCTCCTGCGTGGTCACCACCTCCGCCGCCAAAGGGCGCGAGATCGTCACCCTCGCCGGCATGGGAACGGAGGCGAACCCGCACCCGCTGCAGAAGGCCTGGATCGAGGAGCAGGTCTCCCAGTGCGGCTACTGTACCGCCGGCTGGATCATGACCGCCGACGCGTTTTTGAAGACCAACAAGAACCCGACCGACGCCGAGATCCGCAAGGCGCTGGCCGGCGTGAAGTGCCGCTGCGGCACCCATCTCGCCATCATCCGGGCGGTCAAGCGCGCCGCCCGCGCCATGGCGACGGCTTGAGGGAGGGCGCGATGAACATGCAACTTCCCACCTCCGCATCGCGCCGCGCTCTGCTCCAGGGCATGGGTGCGCTGATCGTCACCGCCCCGGTGCTGGCCGAGGCCGCCATGGCGGCGGCGCCGACGGCCGCCATGGCGGCGGGCGCCAAGCCGGCGCTGGCGCCATCCGAACTCGACTCCTGGGTCGCCGTGGCCCGCGACGGCAAGGTCACCGCCTTCTTCGGCAAGCCCGACGTCGGCCAGGGGGTGGACGTCGCCATCGCCCAGATCGTCGCCGAGGAACTGGACGTTCCCGTCGACCACGTCGCCATGGTGATGGCCGACACCGGCCTGACCTGCGACCAGGGCGGGACGTCCGGTTCGATGGGCGTCAAGCGGGGCGGGGTGGCCCTGCGCTACGCCGCCGCCGAAGCCCGCCGCCTGCTGGTCGAACGCGCGTCCGCCAAGCTGGGCGTCGCGCCCGAGGCATTGACGGTAAGGGACGGGGTGGTGGTCGCGACCGCCGACCCGGCCAAGCGCGTGGCCTATGGCGAGTTGGTCGACGGCTATTTCAACGCCAAGCTCGAGTGGAACGGCAGGTGGGGCCTCGGCCTCGACACCAAGGGCAAGGCCAAGCCGAAGAACCCGGCGGACTACAGGATCGTCGGCCAGTCGCCGCCGCGCCGGGACATCCCGGGCAAGGTGGCCGGGACCTTCGAATACGTCGCGGACCTCCGCCTGCCCGGCATGCTGCACGGCCGGGTGATCCGGCCGGCGAAGGCCGGCGCCGTGCCGGTAAAGGTCGACGCCGCCAGCATCGCCGCCATCCCGGGCGCCAAGGTGGTGCACCGGATGGACTTCCTGGGCGTGGTCGCCCCCGACGAATGGGGCGCCATCCGCGCCGCCCGGCTGCTGGATGTGACCTGGTCCGAGCCCAAGGCGGTCTTCCCGGGCCACACCGACCTCTACGACAATATCCGCAAGGCGCCGGTGGAGAAGGCCGAGACGGTGACCAACGTCGGCTCCGCCCTCGAAGCCCTCGCCAAGGCGGCCAAGGTCTATGAGGCCGAGTACGAGTGGCCCTACCAGTCCCACGCCTGCATGGCCGGCGCCTGCGGCGTGGCCGACGTGAAGCCGGGTAGCGTGACCTGCTGGACCGCGACCCAGAAGCCCCACTCCCTGTGGGAAAGCGTCGCCAAGCTCACCGGCCGGCCGAAGGACAAGGTCCGCGTGATCGGCATGGCGGGGCCGGGTTCCTACGGCCGCAACGACGCGGGCGACGCCGCCATGGATGCGGTGGTGCTGTCCGAGGCGGTCGGCCAGCCGGTGCGGGTCCAATATATGCGCCACGAGGGCACCGCCTGGGACCCCAAGGGCGCCGCCTCCATCCACAGGGTGCGGGCGAGCCTGACGCCGGACGGCAAGATCGAAGCCTTCGACTTCGTCTCCAAGGGCCTCTCGCGCATGGACGTGAACACGTGGGAGACCGACCCGCGCGACACCCTGGCGGGCCAGGCCCTCGGCTTCACCAACAAGCCGGAGCCGGGCTTCGCCGTGCCGAACGAAAAGTATGTCTTCCCGCACAAGCGAATGGGCTGGGAGGTGATCCCCACCTACCTCGCCAACGGCTCCCCCTTGCGGACCTCCCACTTCCGGGACCCGCTGGGGCCGCAGATGCACTTCGCCAGCGAGTCCTTCATGGACGAGCTGGCCCTGGCGGCGAAGGCCGACCCGGTGGCCTTCCGCCTTGCCCACCTGAAGACGCCGCGCGAAATCGACGCGCTCAAGGCGGCGGCGGAGAAGGCGGGCTGGACCGCCGGGCCGCCGGGCGCGCGGCGCAAGGTCAAGGGCGACGTCGCCTCGGGAATGGGCATCGCCTACGCCGAGTGCGGCGGCACTGTGGTGGCGGTGGTCGCCGAGGTGGAGGTCAACCGCAAGACCGGGCGGGTCTGGCCGAAGCGGTTCACCGTCGCCCACGACTGCGGTCTGGTGATCAACCCCGCGGGGTT
>CANJID010000084.1 GCA_947474395.1 Caulobacterales bacterium | reverse complement strand
GCGCCAGCGGGCCCACATCAAACGCCAGACCATCCAACATCGGCGCTTGCAACACCGAAAGATCGCCGCCTAAATATCAACCCCAGATGAGGCCATCTCTCCGCTAAATCCGAACCCCAACTGTCTCAAAACATCTGACGACGTACAGTGCGATGCACTATTTTGGCAATGGTTGGACATTCTTCCTTTCCAAGGAATGGAGCTGGGGCAGGCTCAGAAAGTTGCGCGAAACCATCTGGTCGTTCGGCCCCCTGCACCTGCGAAAGCATTTTTGGTAGTCAACTTCCTGGGCCCAATCGATAGCTGCGGCCGCATGCGGATGACGCGGAAATTCAGGTCCGCGGTGTGGGCTGTTGGGCGCGAGAGCAATCGGGCGGAGACGACCGTAGCCGGCCACAATCGCGCCTAAGGTGCGCCTGACCGCAGCATAACGGCGGCAAACGCCCTTTCGACCAGTCGGAAACGAAGCTCGTCCTCGCCGCCCCGAGCCAAGCCGAAGGCGTTCGATTTCCGCTCGTTGAAACGCCCGCCCGCTGGACGTACGCCACCGGTCCGTAGATGGTGTTCGACGTGGTAGCGCCCCTTCCTCGCCGGTCCGCCTCACAGCATGAGTGAGAGAATTTCCGCATCTGTCGCCATCGTGGGCGCGGGGCCAGTGGGCCTGTGCCTGGCGATCGATCTTGCCTGGCGCGGCGTCGATGTCGTGGTCGTCGAGATGCGGCCCGCGGGCGAGCCGCCCAGCGTCAAATGCAACCATGTGGCCTCCCGGACCATGGAGCTGTTCCGGCGCTGGGGCCTGGCCCGGGCGGTGCGCGCCGCGGGCCTGCCGGACGACTATCCCAACGACGTGGTTTTCCGCACGCGGGCGACGGGGTGGGAGCTTTCGCGCATCCACATCCCCTGCCGCACCGACCGCTATGACGACGTCAGCGGCCCCGACGGGTGGTGGCCGACGCCCGAGCCCGCGCACCGCATCAACCAGATCTATCTCGAGCCGATCCTGTTCGAGCACGCGGCCAAAAGCCCGGGCGTGCGCATCCTCAACCGCACCGAGGTCGAGGGCTTCGAGCAGGACGAGGACGGCGTCCTCGCCACGGCCCGCGATCTCGACACGGACGAGACCTTCGAGATCGCCTCGCGCTACCTGGTCGGTTGCGACGGCGGGCGCTCAGGCGTCCGGCGGGCGATCGGCGCGAAGCTGGGCGGAGACGAGGTGGTCCAGCGGGTGCAGTCGAGCTACATCCGCGCGCCCGCCCTCCTGGACCTGATCAAGGGCCAGCGGGCCTGGATGAGCTACCTTTACAACCCTGAGCGTCCCGGCAACCTGGTGGCGATCGACGGCAAGGAGCTTTGGCTGATCCACAACTACCTCCTTCCTGGCGAGGAGGATTTCGGAGCAGTGGACCGCGACGCCTGCATCCGCACCATGCTCGGGGTCGGGCCCGACTTCCAATACGAGCTCCTCAGCAACGAGGACTGGATCGGCCGCCGGCTGGTCGCCGACAAACTCCGCGACCGGCGGGTGTTCATCTGCGGCGACGCGGCCCACCTGTGGGTGCCCTACGCCGGCTACGGCATGAACGCCGGCATCGCCGACGCGGCCAACCTGTCGTGGCTCCTGGCCGCCCGCCTGGCCGGCTGGGCGCCGGAGAGCATCCTGGACGCCCACGAGCTCGAGCGGTTGCCGATCACCGACCAGGTCTCCCACTTCGCCATGCGGCACGCGCAAGGCGCCATCAAGGAACGCAACGCCCTTCCCTCCGGCATCGAGGAGGATAGCCCCAGGGGGATCGCCGCGCGGGCCCAGGCCGGCCAGGCCGCCTACGACCTCGGGGTCCGCCAGTTCGCCTGCGCGGGGCTGAACTACGGCTACTACTACGACCGGTCTCCGCTGATCGCCTACGACGGCGAGGCGCCCCCGGGCTACACCATGTCTGATTACACGCCCTCCACCGCGCCGGGCTGCCGTACGCCGCACTTCTGGCTGCGGGACGGGCGCTCCCTCTACGACGCGGCGGGCGCCGGCTACACCCTGCTGCGCTTCGACCCGTCCGTGGACGTGTCGGCCCTGGACGAGGCTGCGGCCGAAGCGGGCGTGCCCCTTTCGGTGCTGGACGTGGAGGCCGACGAGATACCGCCGGCCTATCGCCATCGGCTGGTGCTCTCGCGACCCGACCAGCACGTGGCCTGGCGCGGAGACGAGGCGCCTGCAGAGCCGGCGCGGTTGGTCGACCTGATGCGCGGCGCGGCCCCGGCGCTCGCGGGTGGGACCTGACCATGCCGCACGTGACCGTCGAATATACCGACAACCTGGAGGCCGAGGCCGACATCCCGGGACTGCTGCGCAAGATCGCCGCGCGGCTGGCCGAGTCCGACGGCGTGTTCCCCGTCGCCGGCATCCGGGTGCGGGCCGTCCGCCTGAGCGAATATGTCGTGGCCGACGGCGGCGACAACGGCTTCGTCCACGCCACCATCAAGGTCGCGCCGGGACGGTCGCAAGCCCTGATGACCCCGGTGTTCGAGGCCATGTTCGAGCTGATGACGATCCATTTCGCCGGGCTGATGTCCCGCCGGCCCTTGGCCCTGTCCCTGGACGTGGAGACCAGCGAGCCGATCGGCCCGTTCAGGCGCCATAACCTGGGCCCCGAGCCCGCGGACGGCTGACGAACGCGGACCTAGAGGCCGAAAAGGGCCTGGGCGTTGGCGCCGCGGACCCGCCGGCGCACCTCGTCCGGCAGGGCGTCCACCCGTGCCAGGCATCCCCGCATGTCGCCGATGTTGTGCGGATAGTCCGAGCCGTAGAGCACCTTGTCAGGCCCCACGGTGTCGAGGCACATAACCAGGGCGTTCTGCCGATAGACCACGGCGTCGAGATATATCCGCTGCAGGTAGTCCGAAGGCGTGGCGGCCATGTTCCGGCTCATGACGGGGATCTGTTCGGCGCAGCGGTCGAGCCGGCCCGCCAGGAACGGCAACGCTCCACCGCCATGGGAGGCGATGATCTTCAGCCGGGTGTAGCGGTCGAAGAAGCCGTCGGCGATCATCCGGACGATGGCCAGGGTGGTGTCGAAGGTGAAGCCGACGCTGGGGACCAGGCCATAGGCGGCCATGTCCATGGACTTGACCCCCGGCGGCGCGCTGGGGTGGACCAGCACCGGCAGGGCCGCCGCGTCGATGGCCGCCCACACCGGGGCGAACAAGGGATCGGTCAGCGACGCCTCGTCGATGTTGGCGATGACCATCACCCCGATGGCGCCGGCCGCGCGGGCCCGGGCCAGCTCGGCGACGGCCAGGTCGGGAAACTGCCACGGGAGCGACGCATACCAGCGGATGCGGTCGGGATAGGCGGCTTGCGCCTCGGCGAAGGCGTCGTTCATGAGCCGGGCGGCGGTCAGGCTGATCCCCGGCTCGCCAAGATAGGCGTTGGGCGAGGTCAGGGAGACCACCGCCACGTCCACCCTGGCCTCGTCCATGGCGCGGATGCGGCCGGGGAAGTCGAACATCTCGGGCAGGAGGGTGAAGAAGGGCGCGCCGTCCGCGTCGATCACCTCCCCGCCGCCCGGCAGGGTGCGGAAGGTGTATTTCGGGCCCCCGTGTTGGCGCAGCAGGTCGAGGTAGGCCTGGCTCAGCATGTGGGTATGGACGTCGATGACGGGACCCAAGACGCAACTCCGCAGTTCAAAGGGCCGATGGGGTCAGGCCAGAGGCTCGGGGGCCGGCGCGGCGACGGCGCCGACGGGCCGGCGCGGCCTGAGGGCCAGCACGACGACGATACAGACCACCAGGAGGGCCAGGGCGTAGGTCACCCCGCCGGTGAAATTGCCCATCCGGTCCTTCAACACCCCCACGACCAGCGGGGTGATGATCGAGGCGGCGATCCCCGCCGAGCTGATCAGGCCGATGCCGGCGGGCGATGCCCGGGACGACAGGGCCATGGTCGGTATGGTCCAGAACACCGCCATGGCGGTGAAGGCGCCGGCGGTCATCAGGATCAGGCCCGGCAGCCGGAACAGGGGCTCGGTGGAAACCAGCACCAGGACCCAGCCCAAGGCGGCCGCAGCCAGCGCCGCCACCGTGTGCCAAGTGCGCTCCTGGCGTCGGTCGGACCGCAGCGTCCACAGCGGCAGGACCACCAGGGCGACCAGGGACGGCAAGGCGGTGATCAGGCCGACGCCGACGAAGCCGCCAGCGAAGCCCCCGGTGCTCTTCATCATGGCAGCAACGATCTGGGGCGCCCAGACCGCGTTGGTGTTCACCGTGGTGACGATGCAGAAATAGGCCAGGCAAAGGGCCAGGACCGTGGGGCTGGCGAGCTCGCGCCAGATGCTGTCGGTCTTGCCGGCGGCCGGCTCGGCGGCGCGCTCGCGGGCGATGCGGCCTTCCAGCAGGTCCTTCTCGTCATCGCTCAGCCAGGGCGCGGTGCGCGGGCGGTCCGATAGGTAGAAATAGGCGATCACGCCGACGATCACCGACGGGGCCCCCTCAAGCAGGAACAGCCAGCGCCATCCAGCGAGGCCCAGGAAGCCGTGCATGTTCAGGAACAGGCCCGAGATCGGCGCGCCGATGACGATGGTGAAGGGGGCCGCGGCCATGAACACGCCGGTGGCCCGTCCCCGGTGGGACGCGGGGAACCAGTAGGAGAGGTAGAGCAGCACCCCGGCCAGGAAACCGGCCTCCGCCGCCCCGACGATGAAGCGGATCACGTAGAGGCTGATGGGCCCCACGGCCAGGCTGGTCGCCGCCGAGGCGACGCCCCAGGTGATCATGATCCGGGGCAGCCAGATCCGCGCGCCGGTGCGCGCCAGCATCAGGTTGCTGGGGACGTCGAAGATCAGGTAGCCGATCGAGAAGATGGTCGAGGCCATGCCGAAGGCGGTCGCCGACAGCATCAAGTCCCTGTTCATGGTCAGGGCGGCGAAGCTGGTGTTGATGCGGTCCAGGTACGAGAAGATGTACATCACGAACAGGAACCAGATCAGCCGCCGCGAGACCTTGGCGACGACCTGATCCTCCCGCTCGATCGTGGCGGCGTCCGCTCCCCCTGCCCTGCTGGCCATGGCGTCTCCTGACCGCCCGACCTAGGGCCGCGGTCCGTAGTGGGGGGCAGGGAGACCGGCCTCGAGCGCCCCAAGGTCCGGGGCCTTGCCGGTGAAGCCGTCGGTGATGTTGGCCAGCACCGCCCCGGCGTCGATCGGCGCGGAGCCGGGCTTCAGGCTGAAGTCGTAGTCCCGAGGATAATAGAGCCGCTGCATGT
Organism: Caulobacterales bacterium; assembly: GCA_947474395.1. GTDB lineage: Bacteria > Pseudomonadota > Alphaproteobacteria > Caulobacterales > Caulobacteraceae > CANJID01. The sequence goes on along the minus strand of CANJID010000084.1, from coordinate 5,020 downwards.
CGGCGGGCTCGGCCGGAGCGAATTTGGTGAAGACATTGTAGTCCACCACGATGGAGTGGCGGTCCTGGCCGGTGGCCGCCTGGTACTCGGCCAGGGTCTTGTACTTGCGGGCCACGAACGGGTTCTTGTAGTCGCTGCGGACCTTGAAGTCGGGGGAGTTCCAGGCGAACGGCTCAGCCACGCCGGCACCGGGCCGGAAGCCGTTGTAATCGGAGCTGGAATAGTTGGTGTAGGTGTTGACCGAGAAGCTCGGCCCCTCCCCGCCCTGCGACATCAGGAGGTTGTTGCGGAAGTGCACGTTGGACGCCTGGTTGGTCAGGTTCGTCGCCGAGATGAAGGTGTTCTGGTAGGTCAGGATTCCGGACGGCGTGATCGAGAACTTCAGCGTGCCGCCGGTCCCCTGCATGACGATGTTGCGGACGAAGTAGAGCGGGCCGCCGAAGAAGGGCTGGGCGCTGAGGGCGCCGCCCGCCGAGTTGAAGCAGCGGTTGCGCAGGACGCGGATGTTGCGGGCGCCGCCGTCGGCCTCGATGCAGTTGTCGCCCATGGCGAAGACGTCGTTGTTGTAGATGTCGATCGACACCGGGATGCGATCCGGCAGCTCGAAGGGCGACCCGTCCGGATCGGCGTAGCTGGCGATGTCGATGCCGTCGTGGAAGAAGGAAACCGAATTGTAGGCCACCACGTGGCCCTGGCCGTAGATCTTGACGGCGTATTCGGAGCCCAGGGGCCCGCTGATCTTCTCCGGGTAGCCGGGATATTTGGCCCAGGCGCCCTGGCCCCAGCCCAGGAGCTTGGTCGGGTCATGGCGGCCGGTGAAGACGTTGTCGGCGATGTAGACATCCTTGGATCCGCCCCAGTCGTCATAGACCCCGCGGCCGATGTTCTCGACCTTGGAATGCTTCAGGGAGAAGCCCGAGGAGCCGATGATGTTCTTCATCCCGAGGATGAAGCCGACCTCGGTGTTGCGGACGGTGATGCCCTCGAAATAGTTATAATTCCCGGCCATCAGATTGAAGAGATTGTAGTTTCCGTCTCCGTCGAAAATGGCCTCGCCGTCCCCCGCCCCCTTGATGATGATGGGCCGCTCGGGCGTGCCGCTCTGCGTCAGGTAGTAGGTGCCGTCGAAGGGGGTGCCCAGGCTGGGGCGGGCGGCGTTGGTCCCGTACTCCGTGCGGGTATCCTTGTAGACCCCCGCGTGGATCAGGATGACGTCGCCGGGCTGCACCCGCGGGGCCGAGACGTTCGACCAGTCGGCGTGGCGCCAGCCCTCCAGGTAGTAGGCCGCGTTGAGCCCCATGAACGAGGGCTCCTGCTTCTGGCCCGTGTAGCCGTAGGGGTAGACGTGATAGACCTTGCCGCCCGCCGGGACGGTCGGCTCGGCGCGCGTGCGCACGCTCACCGTCCGGGTCGCCATGCCCTTCACCCCGTCAGGATCGCTCAGGACCAGCCGTACCTCGTATTCGGTGTCGGGCTTCAGGTCGAAAAGGCTCCCCGAGAACATGTTGGGGACCTTGTATTGCAGCGGCGGGACGTTGGTCGGCGACACGTTCTCGTTCTGCAGGCGCAGAGGCGTGAGGCCCGTCCGCCAGGCCGTCTCTCCCTTTGCCCGGTAGCTGATCGCCACGGCGGCATTGCGGTTCTCGTCGCCGTTGATGCGCCAGTCGAGGCCGATGGAGATCAGGGTGGGACGCTCGACGGTCAGCTCGCCCGCCATGGTCGCGGCCACCCCGCCGGAGACGTTGACCGGAATCTTGCGGCTGGGGCAGTCCTTCCAGGTGGTCCAGAGCGGGCTCGAACAGGCCGCGCCGGCCGTCCCCTGAGGCGGATTCTCGGCCGCCGACGCTTGTTGCGCCAGCAAACCGCCCGCCAGCAGGGCCGCCCCGGCGAGGGCGGGGAGCATCGCGTTCTTCATCTTGGTCCGTCCCGTCCGCCTCGACATCAGTCCGCCTCCCGTACGTGACGCGTCCATTCGTTCTACCAGCGCAGCCGCACGCCGCCCGAGAAAGCGCGCCCGAAGGTGTCGTAGAGCGAGGCGTTGGTCTGGGCCGAGGTCAAGGCCGTGCCGGGGATCAGCGGCGGGTCTCTGTCGAAGATGTTGTCGATGTTAAAGTAGAACTCGGGCTGGCCCGGCAAAGCCTGGAGCCGATAGCGGAAGGCCACATCGAAGGTCAGGTTGTCGGGCACGGTGTTGTCGGCGATGTCGCCCACGACGAAGGTGTTGTTGAACGCGCCCTTGCCAACGTAGCGGACAAGCGCGTTCATCGTGAAAGGCCCGTTCTCGTACGAGGCCGTCACGTTCACCCGCCAGGTCGGGTTGCCCGCCCCGACGTCGCCGGCCCGGTCCACCACATTGACCCCCGTGAGGGTCGGGGTTCTGGTCGAACGCTCCAGCAGCCGGCTGCCGATCACCCGGAAGGTGGTCTGGCCTTTCCAGGAGGAGACGACCTCGGACACGTCCTTGCGGTAGCTGATCTCGAAATCGATCCCGCTCGCCTTGGCCCCGGCGAGGTTGAGCTGGGGCAGGCGGACGTTGGCGAGGGTGCCCGTCGCGTCGCGGATCAGGAGCGGACAGAGCTCCGTGGCGCCGGCGAAGCAGCGGTCGATGGTCTCTTGGGCGCCGATGGTGCCCAGCACGTCCTTGATCTTGATGTTGTAGTAGTCGACCGACATGCCCAGGCCCCGGATCGCCGAGGACTGGTAGACCACGCCGAAGGTCAGGGTGTCGGCGCGCTCGGGGGTGAGGTTGGGATTTCCCGAGCCCAGGGTCTTGATGTTCACCGAGGCGCCGCCCTTGAACGCGTCGTTGACGGTGGCGGGGGCCTCGTTGGTGCTGGCGAAGAGCTCGTTGATGCTTGGCGCGCGGATGTCGCGGGATTTGGTCGCCCGCAGGCGGATGTCCTCGACCGGCTGCCAGGTGGCGCCGACCTTCCAGGTCTCCACCGTGCCGCTGTTGCTGTAGTCGGTGACCCGTACGGCGGCGTTGAGATCGAGGGACTTGGCCAAGGCCATGTCCTTCAGGAGCGGGACCAGGACTTCGCCGAAGGCTTCCTTGACGGAGGACTTGCCGTTGATGGGCTTGGGGTTGTTGGTCAGCCAGCCGCCGAACTGAGGCTGCAGCACCGTCGGGAAGCCGCGGATCCCCGCGAAGTTCATCAGGCCCTGCGAGATGGGATCGGAATAGGCAGTCCCCTCCTGCCGCCGCCATTCCGCGCCGAAGGCGACGGTGACCGGCCCGGCCCACAGCGAGATCGGCTCGCCACGGACGCTGGCGGCGCCGGCGTCCTGCTGGACACGGTTGCTGTTGATCAGGACGCCCCGGATGTAGGCGCGCTGGGCGGGCGTGGCCGCCCCCGGCCCGAACACGTTGATGGGGACGCAGCCGTTGGACGGGTTGGCGATGCTGCTCTGGCAGACGATCTGGCCGTTGGCCGGGTTCACCACCGCGTCGACGGCGCGATAGAGGTGCTCCAGGTTGATCTGGTTGAGGATCTTCAGCTTGAAGCGGCTGACGCCGTGCTCGTAGTAGGCGTCCCAGGTCCAGGTCTTCCCGAAGTCGCCCTTCAGCCCGGCGACGAAGTCCAGGCCATCATAGCGGCTGTCCGGAAGCAGGACGCCCCAGGACTTGGGGACGATGCCCAGCTGGAAGCTCGTGCCCGCCGCCATCCGGTCGCGCACGCTGGTCGGGAGGAAGGCGTTCTCGCGGAAAATGGTGAAGGCCCGCGTCTGGTAGAAGAACGCCGGCGTCTGGGGATAGCGGCTGCCGTTGCCGTTGATCGCCAGTTGGGCGAACGCGCTGACGTGGTCCGTCAGCTTCAGGTCGGCGTGGGTGAAGAAGCCCTTGCTGTCGAGGGGGGTGGCGAAGTTGACGGTGTCCGCCGGGTGCGCGCCGTTGCCGCCGATCTGGAAGTTGGTGGTCCGGAGCGCGCCGTAGACGAAGGGATCGACCGAGCCGCCGGGGCCGAAGGTGATCCCTTGGTTCGCCGTGGTCAGCGGTCCGGCGATGATCGCGCCGCCGTAGCTGGCGTAAGGCAGGGTCACGTCGCAGGCGACCACCTGGCGGGGGTTGGTCGCCGACTGGTTGGCGGTGGTCACGCCGGGGACGGGGATCGGCGCGCAATAGCGGTTGGACCAGTCGCGATTGCTGGCGAAGGCGGCGCGGGCTTTGAAGATGTCGACCGAGGCGATGACGTGCAGGCGGCCGTCGAGGAAGTCACGCCCCCCCGCCAGGGAGACCTTGTAGAACTCTCCGTCGCCTCGCTCCGTGAGCCCGCCGCTGAAGTCCGCCTTGAACCCGGTGAACTTGGTGTCGAGGATGAAGTTGGTGACGCCGGCGACGGCGTCCGAGCCATAGGCCGCCGAGGCGCCCCCCGTCACCACCGCGACGCTGGCGACCAGGGCCTGGGGCAGCATGTTGACGTCGACATTGCCCGCGATGTTGGTCGGGGTCACCCGCCGGCCGTCCAGCAGGACGAGGTTCCGCGTGGCCCCAAGTCCGCGAAGGTTCAGGAAGCTGCCCGGTCCGGCGCTGCTGGAGCCGCCGACGGACTTGCGGGTGGTCGAGGAGGTGAAGGCCGGGAGCTGCGACAGGCTTTCGACGATGGCCGCCGGGCGGGTGGCCAGCAGGTCGTTCGCGCTGATGGCCGTGACCGGAGAGGGCGAGGAGAAACCCTGCTGGATGACGCGCGAGCCGGTGACCACCACCTCGGCCGCCTCGGCCGCCTCGCCCTGGGCGAAGGCTTGCCCCGGGCCGGCGGCGAGCGCCAGCACCGCCATACTGCCGGCCAGCATGAGCGCGCGGCGGGAGAAACGCGGCTCGATCAGAGCACGCCCGTACGGCCGAAGCCCCAGGTAAGCCATCGTTCCCTCCCCCCGCGCCCACGACCGACTTGTTCGCGTCGGCTTTTGAATATCGGCGCTATGTTTTTGACCCGTCAGAAACCCGTTCCGCCCTGCAACCACAAAGGGTCCGCAGCTCATGGAACAGCCCTGGGAAAGGGTAGGATCGCCATTCAGAATT
>CANJID010000083.1 GCA_947474395.1 Caulobacterales bacterium | reverse complement strand
GGCGTTGATCTTGACCAGGAAGTTGCGCCCGATCGCCATCGGCTCGAGCTCGGTGTGGTTGATGTTGGCGGGGATGATGGCCCGGCCGCGGGCGACTTCCTGGCGCACGAACTCCGGCGTCACGAAGTCGGGGATGGAGGCGCCGAAGTCCTCGCCGTCGCGCACGCACGGCTTGTTCTGCTCGCGGCGCATGTTCTCGCGGATGGCGACGTATTCCATCTCGGCGGTGATGATCCCCTTGCGGGCGTATTCGAGCTGGGTGACCGCTTGGCCGGCCCTGCCGCGATAGACCTGGTGCGCCGCCGCCGGGAACTGCGGGGCGAGATGCTTGCCGGAGGCGCGGCCGTTGTCCTCGGGCCGGACCTGGCGGGGATCGGTCACCACCTCGACGTCGCCGCGGGCCAGCATGTAGCCTTCGCGGACGCGGGGCAGGCCCTTCTCGATATCGATCATCGCGCCGGGGTCGGTATAGGGGCCGGAAGGGTCGTAGATCGTCACCGGCGGCTCGTTGGCGCTCGGGTGCACCGCGACCTCGCGGAAGGGCACGCGGATGTCGGGGAACATCTGGCCCGCCACATAGACCTTGCGCGAGCCGGGGCGCTCCCCGGTCGGGATGGTGTTGGCGATGGGCGTCTGGATGTTCATGGCGCGCGGCCTCCTTCGAGTGGAGACCCGGTTCGGTCGGGAAAGTCGGTTCGGCCAGGCCCTTGCAGGCCCGCGTTCCCTCCCTTCGCCGGCATGACCCGGATCAGGTTCGGCGGGTCGCGGCCTCAGCCGCCTCTCAGTCCCTTGAGCGGGACCCCCCGGAGAACGGGCCTAAGTTACGGCGAGGGCGAGGTGAATCCAACTCAAATCCCTCTCCCCGCCGGGGACAGGGAGATCAGCGGATCAACTCGCGCAGGATGGACAGGTCGTCCGGCTGGGTCTCGAATTGCGGGACGCCGTCGGCCAGGACGACCCAGGGCTGTTTCTTCGAGGTCCAGAGGTGGGCGATGGGGACGAGGTCGGAGGTGTCGTCCAGGGTCCCGGCTTTCAGCACGCCTCCGGCCGGATTGCGGTCGGAGATGTGGAACAGGCGGGAGCCGCAACTAGGGCAATAGGTGCAGGTGGTGAAGCTGCCGCTCTCGGTGGGGCGGCGGAAACTCGCGGTCTCGCCGGTTACCTCCAGCTCCGACTTCAGGAACGGCATGGAGAGGCCGAAGGCCGAGCCGGACTGCTTCTGGCATTCGGTGCAGTGGCAGGCCCAGACCCCGAACGTCTCCCGCCGGAAGCGGTAGCGCACCGCCCCGCACTGGCACCCGCCGGTCCGTTCGCTGGTCATGGCTCGCCTCCCATCCGGACGGCCCGATCCTAGGACCGCCGCGCCCCTCGCGCGACATCCTCATTTGTTGGGGGCTCGGAACCCGACCCTGGGTTCGCGCGTCAGTGAGGATACAGATTTGCCGCCGCCTCGGCCCTTTCGGGGTGGCGGCCCACCCCGGACGCCGAGTGTTTTCATGAGCTTGACCCCCCTCCCCGTCCCCGCGATAGACGCGGCCGAGAAGGCCCTGCGCGACCCTCGATCCCTGCACCTGCGCCTGGCGCACTGGAATCATCGCCGCATGGCGGTGGGCGTGCCGTCTGGGAGCTGGCGCGAGGACCTGCGCGAGGAACATGAGATGCGCCTGACCGAGGGCGCCTGGATCGAGTCCCTCCGCATCGAAGCCGCCGCCCGCGCGGCCGAGGCCCCGGACAGCCCGGAAGCCTTCGTCGCCTGGTTCGAGGCGCTGAAGGAAAGCGGCCCCGGCCAGGACGATCCCCTGTTCCCCTGGCTCGCAGAGGAAGCCACCCTGGAGGAGCTGCGCTGGTTCCTGACCCAGGAAGCCGCCGGGGAAGCCGGCTTCGATGACCTGGTGGCGCTCAGCCAGATCAAGCTCTCGCCCCTGCCCAAGCTGGAGCTGGCCGCAAACTACTGGGACGAGATGGGCCGCGGCCATGAGGGCGGCATGCACGGGCCGATGCTGGAGCGCACCGTCCAGGGCCTTGGCCTGACCCCGACCATCGAAGCGACCGCCTGGCAGTCGCTGGCCCTGGCCAACACCCTGACCGCCTTCGCCACCACGCGGCGCTACGCCTACCACTCCATCGGCGCCCTGGGCGTGGTGGAGCTGACCGCCCCCGGCCGCGTCGCCTGCGTGGCGGCGGGCCTGAAGCGGCTCGGCTGCGAGCCGGCGGTGCGCAAATATTTCGACCTCCACGCCCACCTCGACGTGAAGCACTCGGCCGACTGGAACCAGAACGCCCTGATCCCCCTGGTTTCCGAGAACCCGGCGTCCGCCCGCTTCCTGGCCGAGGGCGCCCTGATCCGCCTGGACTGCGGCGCCCGCTGCTTCGACGCCTACCGGGCGCACCTGTGGGGCGCGCAGGCCTCGGTCCGGACCGCGTAACCCGCTTATCCGCTCATCCCGGCGAAAGCCGGGACCCAGGTTTTTTCTGACACCCGCGCGCCTTCCGATAAAAAGCCTGGGTCCCGGCTTTCGCCGGGATGAGCGGGTGTTGAGGGAGCGAAAGATGGCGGAAGGCCGGGACTATCTGCGGATCGCGACGGAAGAGGCCTTCTGCCCGCCGGAGATGCTCGGCGTCTATGCGAAGCTGATCGACACCAAGCAGGTGGACGACCCCGGCTTCCTCGGCATGTGGGGCTTCTACATCTCAAGCCCCACCGCGCGGACCACCTTCATCCGCGACCATCTGGTGGACGTGGACGAAAAGCGCATCGCCCACATGGACGCAGCGGGTATCGACAAGGCGGTCCTCTCCCTGACCGCGCCCGGCGTGCAGATCATGCCCAAGGACACCGCCGTCGGTTTCGCAACCTTCGCCAACGACTGGCTGGCCGACGCGATTGCGCGCCACCCCGACCGCTACGTGGGCCTGGCCGCGGCCGCCCCGCAGGACCCCGCCGCCGCCGCCAAGGAGATCGAGCGGGCGGTGACCAGGCTGGGCATGCGCGGCGTGATCATCAGCTCCCACACCCTCGGAGAATATCTGGACGATCAGAAGTTCTGGCCGATCTTCGAGGCGGCCGAGGCCCTGGACGTTCCGATCTACATCCACCCCAACACGCCCAACCGGCACATGTACCCGACCCTCGCGGAGAAGGGCCTGGACGGCGCCATCTACGGCTTCTCTGTGGAGACCGGAATGCACATCCTGCGGATCATCGTCGCCGGGGTGTTCGACCGGTTCCCCCGTCTGCAGATCGTCATCGGCCACGTGGGCGAGAGCCTGCCCTTCACCCTCTACCGCATCGACTACATGCACCGGGCCTCGACGCTCTCGGGGCGCTACGAGGCCATGAAGCCGCTAAAGAGGGCGCCCAGCGACTACATGAAGGAGAACCTGCACTACACCAATTCAGGGGTCGCCTGGGCCCCGCCGATCCGCTTCATCCAGGACGTCATCGGCGTGGACCGGATGATGTACGCCATGGACTACCCCTACCAATACCTCCCCGCCGAGGTGGAGACCCTGGACGCCATGGATATGCCCGCGGCGGACAAGAAGGCCTTCTTCCAGACCAACGCCGAGAAGCTGTTCAAGATGTAGGCGAGCGCGGGGCCTCTACTCGCCCAAGGTGTGTTTTCCTCGACAGTTGATTTAACAAGAGATTAACGTGCGGCCGACCAGTGGCCGCCGGTGGGGCGAGCCGCGATTGGACCCTGTGGGGAGGGGAACAATGGCGAGTGGGACAAGCGGCCCCGACATCCTTGTCGGGGACGGCGGGATCGACCGGCTGCACGGCGGCGCCGACGATGACAGCCTCACCGGCGCCGGTGGGACGGATCACCTCTATGGCGGCGACGGCGACGACGTCCTGGGCGGCGGGACCTCCAACGACCGGCTCTATGGCGGCGAGGGGCAGGACGTCCTCTCCGGCGGAAGCGGCGCCGACAAGATCTACGGTGGGGACGGCGACGACGACATCGCCGGCGGGTCGGGCAACGACCACGTCAGCGGGGGCGACGGCGACGACGACATCGAAGGCGGCTCCGGGGCGGACACGCTCTACGGCGGCGAAGGTTGGGACGGGATCGACGGGGGCTCGGGGGGCGACGAGATTCACGGCGGCCCGGGCGCCGATTACCTCCTCGGCTGGACCGGCAGGGACACGATCTACGGGGAAGACGGCGACGACATCATCGAGGGCGAGAGCGGCGACGACGCGGTGAACGGCGGCGACGGTGACGACTCCCTCTGCGGCTGCGCGGGAGACGATCTCGTGGTCGGCGGCGACGGCTATGACCAGCTCTCGGGAGAGGACGGCGACGATCGCCTGTACGGCGGGGCCGACGACGACCTGATCGATGGCGGCGAGGGGACGGACAAGCTCTACGGCGGCGCGGGCAGGGACCTGATGTCCGGCGGAAGCGGCGGGGACCTGCTTATCGGTGGGGACGGCGACGACCTCGTCAGCGGCGACGGCGGGAAGGACGAGCTCTACGGAGGCGACGGCGACGACGTGCTCTTCGGCGGGAGCGCCAACGACGCCCTCGTCGGCGGTCAGGGCGACGATTTCCTCTCCGGCGGCACGGGCCACGACACGTTCGTCTTCTCGGGCCTGACGGATATCAATGGACCGCTGGGCGACCTGATCGTCGACTTCGACCGCAACAACGACAAGATCGACCTGAGCGGAATCGACGCGAACGCCGGGGCGGCGGGAGATCAGGCCTTCGTGAAGGTCGCGAGCTTCACCGGAGCTGGACAAATGGTGTTCAGCTACGACGCGCCCAACAATATCACCAGGGTCAGCCTCTACGTGGATGGGTCCGGGGTCGCGGCGGGCGCCTTCGATGTGGTCGGCCACCTCACCACCACCGAGGGCTTCCAGCTCTAGAGAGCCTTAAAGCGCCTTGTAGGTCTGGCTGAAGGTGTCGCAGGCCTCGATCTCGCCGACCTCGAAGCCCTTGTTGAACCAGCGCATGCGCTGTTCGGAGCTGCCGTGGGTGAAGGCGTCGGGGACCACGCGGCCTTGGGTTTCCTTCTGCAGGGTGTCGTCGCCGACAGCGCTGGCGGCGGCGAGGCCCTGGTCGATGTCCCCGGGCTCCAGCACCTTCTTCTCGCGATTGATCCGGGTAGCCCAGATGCCGGCGAAACAATCGGCCTGCAGCTCCAGCCGCACTGAGAGCCGGTTGGCCGCGGCCCCGCCGCCGAGCCGCTGGCGCTCCGCGTCCACCCGGTCGCTGATCCCCATCAGTTTCTGCAGGTGGTGGCCGACCTCATGGGCGATGACATAGGCCTCGGCGAAGCGGCCGGGGGCGCCGAACCGGCTCGACAGCTCGTGGAAGAAGGCGAGATCCAGGTAAACCTTGTGGTCCGCCGGGCAGTAGAACGGCCCCTGGGCCGCCTGTCCGAAGCCGCAGTCGGTGGGATGGGCCTCGTCGTAGAGGACCAGGGTCGGGGCCTGGTAGCGCACCCCGCGCTCGCTCATCACCCTTCCCCACACATCCTCGGTGTATGCCAGGACCGTGCGGGAGAAGCGGGCGTCCTCGTCGTCGGCGCGCGGCCCCTGCGGCTCGGTCTGCACAGCGGTCGGCTGGGAGGGCCCGCCGCCCGCGTCGAGCAGGCTTCGCGGATCGACCCCGAACACCAGGGCCAGGACCACCACGACCACGAGGCCGAGGCCCCCGCCGCCGATGGCGATGGGTCCGCCGAAGCCGCCGCCCCCGCCGCCGAAGCGTACGCCCCGGTCGTCCTGGACGTTGTCAGATTGGCGGTCGTCCTCCCAGCGCATGCGCAGTCCCTTGGGCTAAGCGCTCCTTGAATGCGCGAGATTGGGATTGGTGGCCTCAAAGTCCAGCCCAGCTTCTCAATCTTGCTGGCGGGGACGCGCACGACGTCCTAGGAAACAGGGCCGTGGACAACCGCAAACCCCCGATGACCTCCATGACCGGACGGAGCCGCCGCTCGCTCTATCCGGACAATGAGCCGATCTCGTTCGGCTGGCTGCCGACCGGCGGCCCGCACGAGGTCTATTACGAGGAATGCGGCGCCCCCGGCGGCAAGCCCTGCGTGATCCTGCACGGCGGCCCGGGCGGCGCCATCAATCCCACCATGCGGCGCTTCTTCGATCCCTCGCGCTGGCGCATGGCCCTGTTCGACCAGCGCGGCTGCGGGCGCTCGCGCCCCAACGCCAGCCTCCAGGACAACACCACTTGGGCCTTGATCGAGGACATCGAGCGCCTGCGCGTGCGCATGAGCATCGAGCGCTGGACGGTGTTCGGCGGCTCCTGGGGCTCGACCCTGGCCCTGGCCTACGCCGCGGTCCACCCCGAGCGGGTGGAGGCCCTGATCCTGCGCGGAGTGTTCCTCCTCACGCAGAAGGAGCTCCGCTGGTTCTACCAGGACGGCGCCTGCATGCTGTTCCCGGACGCCTGGGAACGGTTCCTGGCGCCGATTCCGGTGGAGGAGCGGGACGATCTGCTCGGCGCCTACCACCGGCGCCTGACCAGCCCCGACCCCGCCGTCCAGGGCGCGGCCGCCGCCGCCTGGAGCCGCTGGGAAGGGGACACCATCTCCATCCGCGGGCCCGAGGCGCGGCCCTCCAAGTTCAACGAGCCGGAATTCGCCACCGCCTTCGCGCGGATCGAGTGCCACTACTTCGTCAACGGCGGCTTCTTCGATCACGACGGCTGGCTGCTGGACCAGGTGGAGCGGCTGCGCCACATCCCGACCTGGATCGTCCAGAGCCGCTTCGACGTGGTCACGCCGATGGACGCCGCCTGGCGTCTGAAGACCGCCTGGCCCGAGGCCCGCTTCGAACTGGTCTGGGACGCCGGCCACGCGTCCACCGAGCCGGGGATCGTGGACGCGCTGGTCCGCGCTACGGATGCCGCGCTGAAGGTCTAGAGCAGGGTGCCCCGGCCCGAGGGCATTTCCTCGTAGCGGTGCACGCGGACGGCCTGGATCAGGCCGAAGCCCACCATCACCGTCACCATCACCGTGCCGCCGTAGGACATCAGCGGCATGGGCACCCCCACCACGGGGGCGAGGCCCATCACCATGGCCGCGTTGATCAGGACGTAGAGGGCGAAGGTTATGGTCACGCCCCCCGCCGACAGCCGGCCGAAGTGGCTGTGGGAGATCGCGGCCGTGCGCAGACAGATGGCCACCACCCCGGCATAGAGCATCAGCATGGTGAAACAGCCGACGAAGCCGAACTCCTCGGCGAAGGTGGCGAAGATGAAGTCGGTGTGCTTCTCGGGCAGGAAGTTCAGCTGGCTCTGCGAGCCGAGGCCGTAGCCCTTGCCGAGCACCCCGCCGGAGCCCAGGGCGATCTTGGACTGCAGGGTGTGATAGCCGTCGCCGGAAGGGTCGGCCTCCGGGTTCAGGAAGGTGAAGATCCGGTCGCGCTGATAGTCCTTCAGCACGAACAGGATGAAGGGCGGTACGGACGCCCCCACCAGAATCGCCGCGACCGCGATCAGCCGCCAGGACAGACCCCCGACGAACATGATCGCCGTCCCGGTGAAGGCGATGAGGACGGCCGTTCCGAGGTCGGGCTGGTGGGCCACCAGGAGGACCGGCGCGCCGATCAGGGCCGCCGGAATGAACAGCTTCCAGGACAGGCGCGCGTCCTTGGCCGAGAGGCCGTGGTAGAAACGGGCGAGCGCCAGCACCAGCCCGACCTTCATGATCTCGGAGGGCTGGATGGTCACCGGGCCGAACTTCAGCCAGCGGGTGGCGCCCAGCGCGTTGTGCCCGACCGCCGCCACGGCCACGAGCAGCAACAAACCCACCAGATAGGTCGGATAGGCCGCCGCGAACCAGACCCTCAAGTCCACCAGGGCAAGGACCAGCATCACCGCGAAACAGAGGCCGAAGCGGATCAGGTGCTTGTCCGCCCAGGGCTCCCAGGAGCTGTTGGCCACCGAGTAGAGCATCATGGCCCCGGCGCCGGCGATGAAGCACAGCAAGAGGCAGAGCCGCCAGTCGATCTCGCTGAACTTGGTCGGCAGCCGCTCGCGCTGGCCCGGACGGGTTAGGGCGCTGGAAGTCATGCCGGGCGCGTGGTCCTGGGCGCGGCGGCCACGCCGGGAGGCTTGGCGCCGGGGGCGGGACCGAGGATGTCGGCGGGGGGCTGGCCGGCGGGCAGGGGATTCTCGATGCGGGCCCGGATGTCGGGGTCCTTCAGCAGGGCGACGCGCATGATCTCGCGGGCGCGGGGGGCGGCGGCCGAGCCGCCGAAGCCGCCGTGCTCGACCAGGACGCTGATGGCGTAGCGCGGATCGTCATAGGGGGCGAAGGCCACGAACCAGGCGTGGTCGCGAAGCTCCCAGGCGCCCACCGCCCCGTGGGCGGTCTTGCCGGTGTGGACCTGGGCGGTGCCGGTCTTCCCGGCCATCATGATCGGCCCGAGGCCGAGCTGGGCTTGGGCGCCGGTTGCGCCGGCGACATTGGCGACGACCACGTCAGCCATGGCCTGGCGCACGAAGGCGATGTGGGCAGGATCGCATTGCAGGTCGGGCACATCGGCGCCTGAGGGCTGCATCACCCCGCCCACCGAGCGGATCAGGCGCGGCAGAAGCGCCTTCCGACCGTTGGCGAGGCGCGAGACCATCACGCAGGACTGCAGGGGATTGATGTTGGTGTAGCCCTGGCCGATCCCCACCGAGGGGGTCTCGCCGGGAAACCACTTCTGGTTGGCCGGGCTGTTGGCGAAGCGCGCCTTCTTCCAGGCCTGGTCCGGGACCACCCCCGCCTTCTGGCCGCCGATGGCGATGTCGAAGATCTCGCCCAGGCCGAAACGCCGGGCGACCTCGGCGATCTTGTCCACCCCGGCGTTCAGGGCCGTCTGGTAGAAGAAGACGTCGCAGGAGGTGACGATGGCCCGGTGCATGTTGCAGACGCCGTGACGGTCGTCGCAGTGGAAGGTGTGGTTGCCGAACTGGAAGACGCCGTTGCAGGTATAGGTCCGCTCCGGATCGATCCCCGCCTCCAGCGCCGCCAAGGCCACCATGGTCTTGAAGGTCGAGCCCGGGGGATAGGTGGCGGTCAGAGCCTTGTTGAACAGGGGCTTGCGATCATAGGTCGACAGGGCCCGATATTCTGGGCCGGACACCCCGACGACGAAGTGGTTGGCGTCGAAGCTCGGGGCCGAGGCCAGGCACAGGATGTCGCCGGTGCGGCAGTCCATCACCACCGCGGCCCCGCTCTCCTCGCCGAACACCTCCATGGCGCGGTTCTGGATGTCGGCGTCCAGTGTCAGGACCACGTCCTTGCCGGGAGTGGCGGGCAGGTCGCCGGCGGGGTCCTCGCGGACCATGCGGCCGATGTTGTCGACCTCCACCTTCTGGGCGCCGGGCTTGCCGCGCAGCTCCAGGTCGAGGGACTTCTCCACCCCCTGCTTGCCGATGCGGAAACCGGGGTGCAGCAGCAAGGGGTCCGGCTGGGGTCCGGCCTTCTGCAGATCGGTGTCCGTGATCCTGGAGACGTAGCCGATCACGTGGGCGAAGGCGCCGCCGTAGGGGTAGAGCCGGCTTTCGCCCATGTCGGCCTGGACGCCGGGCAGTTCGGGCAGGCGCACGTTGATGCGGCTGAACTCTTCCCAGGAGAGGTCGTTCGCCACCGCCACGGGGACGAACTTTGGGGTGTTCTTGATCTCCTTGAGCAGCTGCTGGCGCCGCTCCGGGGTGATCGTCACCAGCTCCGAGACCTTGTCGAGGGTCGCCGCCACGTCGCCGGCCTCGTCACGGGCGACCAGCAGACGGAAGTTCGGCCGGTTGGAGGCGATCTCCACCCCGTTGCGGTCGAGGATGCGCCCCCGCGGCGGCGGGCGGAGGCGGAAGTTGAACTGGTTTGAGCGCGAGAGATTGGTGTAGCGGGTAGCCTGAACCAGCTGCAGCTGGCCGAGCCGGCCGGCCATGGCCAGGACACCCAGGCCCGCAAGTCCGCCCAGCAGGAAGGTCCGGCGGTGGAAGACCCCCTGCCGCTCATTGACCTCGTCGAAGAAGATGGACGGTTCCACGGCAAATCAATCCGTTACGGGTTCCGATTGTCTCATCTAAAGCGGATGTCCGCATCCTCGAAGCGTTCGATCAGGCGATAGGCCGCGGGGAAGAGCGCGGTGCTGGCCGCCAGCTGCCAGAAAGTGGACGCCAAATTGGGCGCTGTCTTGGCGTCGAGCAGCAGGAAGAAGTAGCAGCAGCTGAACGCGACCACGTTGGCCACCAGGTACCAGCCGAACAGCACCCGCACATCCTGGCCCACCATCAGGCTGCGGCCCAGAAGGGTCACCGCGTAGGCGATCAGGAGGCTCAGGCCCCACAGGCCGAGCGGCCCGCCCCAGAAAAGGTCGAGGAAGAGCCCCCCCAGCAACAGCAGCCACGGCCCCAGGAGGGAAGGCCGGATCACGGCCCAGGCGAAGGCCAGGACCAGGGGGAACACCGGCTCGGGCAGGGCCAGGCCCCACACGCGCAGCGGCGCGGCGAAGATCAGGGTGGCCACAAGGGCCAGCAGCAGCGGCACGCCGAGCCAGATCAGCGGCTGCAGCGGCTGGGACGGATGGCGGGCCATGGCTAGAGAAGCCCGTCGAGGGGCGCAGGCGCGGGACGCGGCGGCGGGGCGGCAGGAGCGGGCTGCGGCCGTTCAACCGGCGGCGGAGCAGGCGCCGGCGTCGAAGCGGCGGGCGCGGCGGCGGCGGGCCTCGCGGCCGGACGGGCAGGCGTGGTCGGACGGCGGGCGGCCGGACGGCCGGTCGTCGCAGGACGGGGCGCGCCCACGCCCGGGGCCGTAGTGACGGCGCGCGGAGCCTGGACCGCCGGGCGCGGCGGAACGGCGGCGGATGCGGCGGGACGCGCGGCTGGGACCTGGGCGGGCCTGGCCGGAGCCGGCGTCGCGGGGCGGGGCGCGGGGAGCGGCGCGCGCGGAGGCGCGGCG
>CANJID010000082.1 GCA_947474395.1 Caulobacterales bacterium | reverse complement strand
AGGAAGGCGTGGAAGGGGTCTTCGCCGGTCTCCTCGCGGTAGGAGAAGTTCGGGTGCTCCGGGGCGTTGGTGAGGTTCAGGGGCCGGCCCAGGCGGACAATCTCGCCCACCAGGCCCTCGTTGGGGCCCAGGCGTGTGACGTGGACCGCCTCGCGCTTCAAGCCTTCGGTGGCGAACAACTCCATTTCGCCGGAGGCGCGGCGAAGGTAGAGCGAGCAGACCTCCGCGACCATCGAGCGGGCGATGATCTTGACCACCTGATCCAGCTTGGCCTGGGCGGCGTCGCTGCCGGCCATGACTTCGCGGATCTGGCGCAGCAGACTGCGCGGACCGCGCACCGCCAGCACCCGCTCAGCCATCGACGCGCCTCCCTGATAACTGAATTAGGTTGTGGTGTAGCCACCGTACGTCGGCCCGTCGGGGAAATTTAGCAAATTCGGGGGGCCGGTTCTCCTTTCCCCTGGTGCGGACGGTGGGACTCGAACCCACACTCCCTGGGGAAGCGGATTTTAAGTCCGCTGCGTCTACCGGTTCCGCCACGTCCGCGCGGGGCGGACCTTAGCGGGGCGGGCGGGCTCCGACCATAAGCGGCGCATGCGAAAAGAGTGGGACGGCTAGGCCGCCCCGCTCTCGGATTTCGGTGGAGTCTGGCGACCCAGGTTAAGCGACCCTGCGGCCCTCGATGGCCACCAGCTTGAGGTAGGCGGGGCGGGGGGCGACGGCGTCGGCGAGCTTGGCGCCGCGCCAGGTCAGGCTTTGCACCGACCGTCCCATCAGGCGGGCGACGGTGGAGACGGGCTGGTAGAGGCCGATGGTCCGGTCGGCGGCGCCGGCCGCGCCCATCAGCGGGGCGAGCACGATCTCGATGCCGATCTCGTCGCCTTCCTCGGTGACCGCGCCGGCGTGCAGCACCACGGGAGTCCCGGCGCTGCGGGCTTCGGCGAGGGCCGCGCGGACCTGGTCGCGAACGGGGCGGGCCCAGAGGGTGAAGAAGTCCGCGCCGCGCAGCTCGCGGCCGTGCAGGTCGGCCAGGAGGCCGCCGGCGAGGCGGAACACCTCTGCCCCGTCGTCCTCTTGGCCGAGGATGAAAATCTGCGGTAGGAGCGCGCCGAACTGCACCGGAGAGATGTCGGTGCGGGCGGGCAGGGCGCGGCCCACGCGGCGGGTGCGCCATTCCTCGATCAGCTTGGTCGTATTGGCGTGGAACATGTCTTCCCCCCAGTCACCGATTGCAACCGTCGGGGGACTTGCAGGGAAGACCGGCGCCAGGGCCCGGATGTGCCGAAATGAGCCGCAGCGGCGCGGGTTTAACCCCCTGGAAGGGGTCTGGTGCGCATCTGTTCAGGAACTGTCGCAAGACTTCTGCGGACGCGTGCAATGGGCGGTTCGATCGCAAGGCTGGGCTGGGGCGCAGGCATCGCCATGGCGGTGATGCTGTTCGCGGGCAGCGCGTTCGCGGCCTGCTGCGGCGTGACCGGCACCCACACGGTCCGCGTGCCCAGCGTCGAGATCATGCGGCCCCAGTCCAACAGCTGCGGCAATAACTGCGGCGGGAGCACCAGCAGCTGCGGCAACAGCTGCGGCGGGTGCAGCACCAACTGCGGCAACTATAACAACGCCGACAACTGCAACTGCGGCGGCGTCGGCAATACCGGCGGCGGCGGGCAGGGCGGCTATGGCGGTCGCGGCGGACGCGGCGGCGGACGCGGCGGCGGCGGCGGCGGCGGCGGTGGATTCGGCGGCGGCGGCGGCCAAGGAAGCGGCAGCGGTCAGGGCTCCGGCTCGGGTCAAGGCTCCGGCCAGGGTTCGGGCAGCGGCTCGGGCACCGGCACCGGGACCGGTACGGGAACCGGCAACGGCACGGGAACCGGCACGGGCACGGGCACTGGAAACGGCGGCAATGGCGGCGCGGGCGGCGGCGGCGGTACCGGCGGCGGCGGCGGCCAGGGCGGCGGCGGCGGCACGGGGACCGGAACCGGCACGGGCGGCACCGGCGGCAACGGCAACGGCACGGCGACCGGCAGCGGCAATACCGCCTCGGACGCCTTCGCCAATCTCGAACTCTCGATCACTCAGACGCTGGGCTCCAACGGCTCCAGCTCGGCCAACGGCAGCTTCTCCGGATCGTTGATCGGCGGGGCCACGGCCTCGGCCATCTCACGGGCGCTGGAAAGTTTCGGCGGCGGCGGCGGCGGTGGTGGTGGTGGCGGCGGCTGGTTCAGCGAGACCGGGCCCCAGACCACCCTCGGCAGCTTGAACGTCATCGAGGAGGTCTCGCAGCCGGCGGCGGCGGCCAGCGCGGCGGCGGCGATCGCGACCACCCAGACCATCCCCTATTCGGCCACCCGCACCATCGAGAAGTGGGTGGCGATCCAGGCCGTGTGCCTGGACGACAAGGCCGTCCCTCACCCCGCCTCGCAAGTGCAGCCCACCAAGGAAGTGGACCAGTCCTACGAGGGCGAGCTCTACCGTTGCATCGCCGGCGCGCGGATGCAGTACGTCATGGCCGAGTACAACGGCCAGGTCAGCTTCGGCGGCGGCCAGACGGTGGTCTGCGAGAAGAACCAGGCGCTCTACCATACGGCGCAGGGCCGGATCGAATGCCGGCCCCAGAAGCCGTCACGCGACTGCAATGAGCGCTCGCTGCTGCGCCGCTACGGCGCGGGCATCAAGATCCTGAAGATCGTCATCGTCGAGACCTACACCGCCTACCGAACGATCCAGGGCCCGCCGGTGCAGGTCCAGGTGCAGGCCGGCGCGGGCGCGGGCGCCGTGGCGGGCGGCGGGATCGGCATGATCGCGCCTCAGGGTCCGCTTGTGCTGAACGGCCAGTTCTAACGGGCGGCTAGTCCGCCGGTAACTCCGGTTCGCGCGCCAGCTTGGCTGCTTTCGAGTCGGCGATCAGCCCCCGGGCCCTGATCCACATCTCCAGCTGCTGGGCCGCCACCATGCCGACGGCCAGGAGCAGCAGTACGTCTGTCGCCTGCAGCAGATCGATATGCAGGGACAGGGCGTTCTCCTGCAGGAAGATGCGCCCGCCGAAACGGACCACCAGCAGCGCCAGGATCACAGCCATGGCCGCGGGCGAGGCTTGGTAGGTCGCTTCGTGCGTCTCGGGGTCCACGCTGATGCGGGTGTGTCGCCCGCGCAGCCAGCCGAGCCCCACGCCGCCTGCGAAGCCCAGGGCCATGGCGGCGGCCATCAAGGGTCCCGGCGGGGTGGTCTGCGACAGCGCCAGCCCGCCGACCAGCAGCAGGATCGCCGGCCGAATCCACATCAGCTCGACCCGCAGCCGGCGCGCCTTCATGTTCCGCCGCATCATCAGGAGGATGAAGGGCAGGGCGATGACGAGGGGCATGAACTCCCGCCAACGCTCCGGGCTCATGACGTGGCGCTCCTCTACTTGGCCTCCGGCACGATGGTCAGCTTCCACGCCCGCTCGTCGGTCAGGTAGGCCGCGGCCGATTTCTGTACGTCGGCGGCGGTGACCCGCTCCAGCCCCGAGATCGACTGGCGGACGATGTCGAGCCGCCGGGGGTCGGTCTGGGCGCCGGAGAGCTGGCCGAGCCAATATTCGTTGGTCTGCTGGGCCTTCTGGATCGCCTCGATGCGCGGCTTGCGCGCCCGCTCCAGCTCGTCGGCGGTGATCGGCTTGGTGCGCAGGTCGCCCACGATCTTGGAGACGTCGGCGAAGAAGCCGGCGACCTTCTCGGGCGGAATCTCGACCGTGGCGGCGACATAGCCGTAGCCCGGGAAGATCAGGGAGGAATCCCAGTCCGTGCCGGGGGAGTAGGTGGCCCCCTGCTTGACCCGCACCTCGTCGATCAGGCGCAGGTCCAGCACCCGTTCGGCCATGCGCAGGTTTCGCTGCTCCTGCGGGTCGGCGAAGAAGTCGCGGGTCTGCCAGGCGACGTAGGCGCGGGCCTGATCGGGCCTGCCGCCATGGGTCAGGACGACCGGCTGGGCGGTGGGAGAGGGGAAGCGAACCTCGCGCCCCGAAGCCGGCGGCGGCGTGGGCGCGGGGCGGGCGGGCAGGGCGCCGAGGGTCTTGGCCACCGCCTCGATGGCCTTCTCGACGCTGACGTCGCCGACCATCGTCACTTCGACCGCCCCTTTGGAGAGCGGGCCTTCCAGGAGGGCGCGCAGGTCCTCCGGCTTCTGGGCCTGCATCTCGGCCAGGCTCGGTATGCCCCAGCGCTTGTCGCCGGAGTGCATAAGGGAGCCGAGGTCGCGCTGCATCACCCCGCCGGGGGTGGCGGCCATCTGGCGGTGCATGGTCTCGCCGAAGGTCTGCATCCGGCGGAAGCCCTCGGGCCGCCAGCCGGGCTCGGAGAGATAGGCGGCCAGGACCTGCATCTGGGTGTCGAGGTCCTCCGGCTGGGTCGAGCCCGAGAGGCTGAAGGCGTCCTCGCCGATGCCGAAGCTGACGTTGGCGATCTTGGAGGCCAAGGCCTCCTCCATGTCCTCATAGGTGATCTGCTTCAGCCCGCCCTGAACGTAGCCGAAGCCGGCGGCCCATTCGGGGGTCACCTTGTCCTTGGGCAGCTCGAGGTCCCCGGCGCCGATGCGCATCGAGACCAGGATCTGGTTGCGGCGGAACTTGGTCGGCTTGACCGTCAGGCGCACGCCGTTGGCGAAGCGGACGAAGGTCGCGTCCATGTCCAGGACCTGGGTCTGCTCGGCGACCGTCCCCGGCGCGCCGAAGCCGGTGTAGGGCCAGCTCTTGCCCGCGGCGGTGGCCAGGGCTTCGACCGGGGCCGCGCGGGACTGGGCGTAGGCGGTCGCCAGGGTGGTCTCGCCCCCCGGGATGGCGGCGGGGGTCGACATGAACAGCAGCGGGCCCTCACCCGAGAAGGCGGCTTTCAGCGCGGCGCCGACCTTCTCGGCGGTCAAGCCCTTCACCGATTGCTCAAAGAGGGCGAGGTCGTCGTCGGGGGCGGTAAAGACAGAATCCCCATCCACCGAATCGACCAGGGCATCGGCCAGCCGCGGGGTGCGACGGGTGGGGGCCGACTGGGTCTGGGCCTGGAGCGAGGCGCGAATCTCGGAGATCTCGCGGTCGACCTCTGCCTGGGACACCCCGTATTCCACGGCGCGGCGCTGTGCCTGTTCGGCGGCGTTCAGGGCCTCGCGCCAGCGGGCCGGGTCGGCGCTGACCGACAGGGTGGCGATGCGGGCGGAGCGGAAATAGTCCTCCCGCCCGACGCCGGCGCTGATGAAGGGCGGATTTTCGCTCCGGGCCAGGCGCTCCATGCGCCGGTCCACCACGGCGAAGCCGATGGACTCCACCATGTCCCGGCTGCGCTTGGCGGCGGTGTCGATGGAAGCGTCGAAGGGCTTGATCCAGCCGACCTGGATCTGGGCGCCGCCGCCGGGCTCGACCACCACGCGGGCCTCGGTCTTGCGCGGGGCCACGGTCCCCAGCCTGGGATCGGGACCGGCCTTGCCGACGCCCTTCCAGTCGCCGAAGCGGGCGCGGATCTTGGCCTCCATGGCCGCCGGGTCGAAGTCGCCCACGGCGACGAAGGTGGTCCGCTCGGGGCGGTAGTATTTGCGGTAGTAGTCGTTGAGCAGGTCCCTATCGGCCTTCTGCAACACCTCAATCGTGCCGATCGGCATGCGGCGGGCGGCGAGCTGGCCCTTGAGCAGGAACTCAAGCTGCGCCTTGAACACGCGATAGGACGGGTTGTCGCGGGCGCGCTCCTCGGAGAGCACCACCCCGCGCTCGGTCTTCATCGCCTCGGCGCCGATCAGGAGCTCGCCGGCCTGCTCGCGCAGCAGCATCATGCTGGTGTCGACGGTGTCCTCGTCGGTCTCCGGCAGGTCGAGCTGGTAGACCGTCTGGGTCCAGCCCGTCGAGGCGTTTGTGTCGGCCCCGAAGGCCAGGCCATGGCGCTCCAGGATCTTGACCATCTCTCCCGGAGGCACGTTGGTCGAGCCGTTGAAGGCCATGTGCTCGAGGAAGTGGGCCAGGCCCTGCTGGTTGTCGTTTTCCTCCAGCGAGCCGGTCCCCACCCGCAGGCGGAAGCTGGCCTGGCCCTTGGGTGTGGCGTTGCGCATCACCGCGTAGCGCATGCCGTTGGGCAGGGTCCCGAATCGCACCTGCTCGTCCGGCTTCAGGTCGCTGCCGTCCTGGGCCCAGACCCGGTCCAGTTGCGCCGGCGCGCGCTTGGCGAGGAAGGGGATCGAGGGCTTGAACGACAGGGCCGAGGCAGAGGCGGAAAAGCCGAGCGCCAGCGATAGGGCGAGGACGAGGCGAAGAGGACGGATCATGCAGGGACCTTGGTCGCGAACCGGAGGGCGCCCACCATGGCGAGGGCGAGCGGTCGCGCAAAGATAAATTGAAGCTGGGCGAAAACGGGGCGGTCGAAAGGCAGCCTTAGAATTGAGGGCGCGTTCGAGCGGCGAGCCAGAGGCCGGCGAAGCCTAACCGCTCACACTTCCGCCTGACGCGCCCTACTGGCCGACCTGATAGGTCACCGTGTTGCCGATGGCCGTGGCCCGAGCCTTCACGCTGCGAGCGGCCCCGATGATCGCCCCGGCGGTGGCGGTCACCGGCCCGCCGGAGGTCTGGTAGGTCTCGGCGCCGATCGCGCCGCCGCAATTGCCGCAGGCGTTGGCCGTCAGGGCGTTGCCCACCGCCGAGGCCTCCACATAGGCGTCGCCGCCGTTGTGTCCGGTCAGGTTGGCCGTGCCGGTGACCTCGGCCACGGTGTTCTGGATCATGCCGAGGGCGATTTCCGGCCCGTCGTTGGTCACCAGGGTCGAGTTGCCGACCCCGTAGGCTATGGCCTGGGCGGTGCCGGCCCAGTTGGTGACCTCGACCGAGGTGTTGGCGGTGACGACGCCGGCGGAGGTCTGGTCGGCCGAGAGCCAGGCCGCCTTGCCGCTGGTGGCGACGTTGATGTTGTTCCCCGTCGCGGTGGCTTGGCCGGCGAGGTCCTGGGCGTCCTCGATCTTCACCTCGACGGTGGCGAGGGCGCCGTAGCCGTCCTTGGACTGGACCACGCCCATGTCGGTCCAGCTGTTGGTCGCCTCGACGGTGACGTCGTTGGCGACAGCGGTGGCGGCCAAGGCGACGGTTCCGGTGGCCTCGGTGAGCTCCCCCTCGGCCTTGGCGTAGGTTGTGCCGAGGTGGCTCTGGTCGGTCAGGGTGTCGATCCCGCCGTTGGCCGCCTGCCAGCCGGCGGTGTTGCCGACCGCGGTGGCGTTGACGGAGACGTCCTGCACCGGGCCGCGCAGGCCGTTGTAGCTGAAGGCCGTGACCTCGCGGTCGGTGTCGATGCTCTGGGTGACGATCGCCTGGACCGGGTTGCAGCAGGTCCCGGCGGTCAGGCTGTTGCCCGTGGCCGAGGTGACGACGCTGAACAGGGGGCCGCTGGTCCCTTCCACGGTGTTGCTGGTGGTGGCGGCCACATTGGATTGCAGGACCTGGGACGATTCGACCTGGACGGTCGTTTTCTGCCCAACGACAGAGGCGATATTGCCTACCGCCGTCGAGGTCGCGTCCAGCCCGTCTTCGGCCTCCTCGACGTCGAGGACCTGGGTCGAGAAGACGTCGCCGAGCTGCAGCTGGTCGTTGATGACCGGCGATACGACCTGGCTAGTAGCGACCCCGGATTGAGCCAGCAGGGCCAGGATCGCTGCGCACATCCCAGCGGCCGGTCTGTTCGCGAGTACGCGCATTGTTCTGATCCAGGTTGTTGTAGGCCGGCGTGTAGGAGCCGGTCAGGCCGGTAGTCCCGCCGCCGATCGGGTCCGCGCTCATGCACGAACCCGGGCCGGGGGCCCCGTAGAGGTTGGCCATGATCTCCACCACGGCCCGCTCGATCAGCGAGCGCACGGCGAGCTGGGTCGGCTCCAGGGCGCCTTCGCCGGCGGAGACGTCGACCGCGATCTGGCCGAAGAAGCGGAACACCCCCGCGCCGATCTCCCGGCCGATGAGCTGCTTCTGGTAGGAGATGACGTCCACCACTTCCTGGGTCCGCGTGTCCACGAGGCGCAGGTCCATGGCGATGTTCATGACGTAGAGCTTGCCCGAGATCAGGCCCGCGCCGTCGTCGGCGTTGGCGTAGCCGAGCCCGATGTCGACGCCGGACGAGCGGATGTTGAAGTTCAGCTCGGTGATGCCGCCGATCAGGTAGAAGTCCGAACCCGGGATCTGGCCCGCATAGATCTTGCGGTAGCCCTGGGGCGTCGGCGCCAGGCCGGGGGCCACGGGCGCGGCGTCGTCCGAAATCAGCTTGTTATTCGCGTACTTGAGCTCCAGCTCGGAGATCGAGGTGTCATAGCGCTCCACCAGCCGAGCGCCCGCCTTGGCGAAGGCGGTATAGGCCATCAGCGAGGCGCCCTGGGTCAGCTTGCGACCCGAGCCGTCGCCCTCTTCCTTGCCCGTGTAGTCGGAGATCCGGCCCACCGCGATGCGGGGGGAGGCGACGCCGTAGCGGGTCGCGTACTGCGCCAGGCACACCAGGGCGGCGGAGTAGGGGCTGGGATTGGCCGTGACCGGAGCGTTGCCGATGGGCTTGGCGTAGCGCCCGCTGGGCCCCGCCACGGGAGATATGCACCCCGCCACGGCCATGGAGGCCACGCAGGCGAGGGCGACGCCCTTGCGGACGCGCCCCCCCCGGCGTCCGTTCAGACGCCCGGGTCAAGGTTGATGCTCCCGTTCAGGACCGTCCCGGCGGTGACATTGCCGTTGTTGACCTGGTTGTTGTTGATGATGACCGTGTTGTGCGAGCCGATGGTGGTGACGGTCAGGTTGTTGCCGATGGCCGTGGCCCCGCCGGAGCCGCCGTAGTCGCCCACGCCGGAGGAGAAGACGTTGGGGGCGGCGTTCTGGTTCTTCATCACCCCGTCGACCACGAGGCGGTTGCCGTTCTCGTCGCGGGTGTTGACGGAGATCGGGGCGTTCAGCTCGCCGGAGCCGAAGCCGATGCCCGAATTGAAGTTGGAGCCGTTGGACGACATGGTCGGGGTGGCCGCGTTCGCCGAGCCGGCCGCGCCGGCCACGAGCAGGGCGGCCCAGGCGAGAGGGCGCAAGCGGCCTTGAAACTGAAAACACGACATGAGGAACGCTTTGCTGACCATGGCCTCTTCCGACCTAACGCCAGCATGGTTAAGCAACCCTTGTGCCAATCGGGGCGCAGACCGGAAACGCTTGTGTGATCCGAGCATTCGCCTCATCTGACGATCGCGCGGGACGTCGAGGTCGCCGGGCTCGCCTCGACCGGAACGGCCAAGCTTCATGAGCTCCGACAGTCCCGATCATCAGTATTCAGGGGATGCGGCGCCGCCCCGCGAGCCGGCGATCCGCTCGCCCTGGCCGGCCCTGGCCATCGCCGGGGCCATCGTCGTGCTCTACGCCGTACAGTCCGTGGCCCTGCCGATCGACACGGCGGCGCGGAGCTTCGGCTTTTCCCGCGCGGATCTTGAAGCCGGCCGCTGGACCGGCCTCGTCACCGCGCTCTTCGTCCATGGGGGCTGGGCCCACGCCATATTGAACGCCCTGGGGGCCCTGGCCTTCGGGGCGCCGGTGGCCCGGCTGTTCGGCAAGCGTGCGGCGGGGGTCTTCGCCTTCTTCGTCTTCTACCTATTGTGCGGGGCGCTCTCGAGCCTCGGCTTCGCGGCGGTCCATCCGGATGGGAGTGCGCCCCTGGTGGGCGCGTCCGGGGCCGTGTCGGGGCTGATGGGGGCGGCCTCCCGCCTGATCGATCGTCCGGAGGGCGGGCTCTCGCCCTTCACCAACTCGCGGGTGGTCAGCATGGCGGCGGCCTGGATCGTCATCAATGTGGTCGTGGGCGTGGTGGGGCTGAACATCGTCGGCGACGCGCCGATCGCCTGGGAGGCGCACCTAGCGGGCTATGCGGCCGGCCTGTTCCTGCTGGCCCCCTTCGTTTGGGCGCTGAAAGGCATGCGCGGACGGACGTAGCTGACGCCGGCTTAACCGTCGCGATCACGCGGTATTGCTTTGCCGCAGCCCAGAATTCACAGGAGCCTCCTGAAATATAAGGCGCGCACTGACGCGCCATGCACAGGGAGGCGCTTTAAGCATGCTCGTTTCCCAGATCCTCAAGTCAAAGGGCGATCTCGTTTTCACCGTGTCCCCGGAGGAGACCATCTCCGCGGCGGCCCAGCTTCTGTTGTCGAGGCGGGTAGGGGCCCTGGTGGTGATGGACCTGCAGGACCAGGTGGTCGGCATCGTGTCCGAACGCGACGTGGTGCGGATGATCGCCGAGAAGGGGGAGCGCTGCCTCACCCACCCGGTCCAGGCCTGCATGACCCGCGACGTGGAGTTCGCCGACCCGACCGAGACGGTGGACACCCTGATGGGCCGCATGACCGACCGCCGCTTCCGGCACCTGCCGGTCTGCACAGGCGGGCGGCTGGTGGGGATCGTCTCGATCGGCGACCTGGTGAAGGCCAAGATCGCCGAAGTCGAGACCGAGGCGGAGCATCTAAAGGCCTATATCGCCGCCGGTTGATGAGAACGGGGTTGCGTCTGCGGATCGGCCTGTCTATATCCGCCCCTCGCTTGGCGCGGCCGAGCCTCATTGCATGATTAAGACGGCGCCGCCGGGTTGGCGAAAAGCGGCTTGATTTTCTGGGGCTTGGACGCTAAATTCCCAGGCTCAATCGATTCGTACCGGACTGATGAGGGAAGCCCCTCGGCGGCCCTGGTGCGACTTTTGTCTCTGGATCAGCCTTCGGGCGGTGAATGAGAAAAGCCCAAAAGGGTCGGTTGACACACTAAAATCGGGCGACTAAACACCGCCCTCCGCCGCCGCCGGGCGTTAAACGGCGGGGCCGGTTTCGACCGGTTGGGTCTTTGACATCGTTGATTTGGAAAGAGAAACGCAGGCGGCGGCGTTCTGGCGACGGTCTAACCGGACCGTCTCGAACACTGACGTTACTGCGGTCTCTTGAAGACACCATGAAATACGATCGTCCTTCGGGGCGGTCGGATCGAATGGGAACTCGTCAAGATACGCAGAACTAATGCCAGTCGGCGACGGAGCAATCCGGAGTCGAGGAAGTTTTAGGTCAGTGCTCAACTCAACCTGAGAGTTTGATCCTGGCTCAGAGCGAACGCTGGCGGCAGGCCTAATACATGCAAGT
>CANJID010000081.1 GCA_947474395.1 Caulobacterales bacterium | reverse complement strand
TAAACCGCTTTCGCATATGTGAACGGAGGTGTAATTCGTCCGCGAGCGAAGGCGTTGCGAAGTAACCAACGCCTCTCGATCGTTGCGCGCCAGCCAGCCCGCGAACAGCGGAGCCGGAAACGGCCCAGGTGGATGGCTTGAACTTGGAAACGACCCCGATCCGTGACGACGACGTCAAGTCCGCAAGCCGGGTTCTCGACGTGCTCGAGTTCGTGGCGCAGCGTCCCGATCCTGCCTCGGCGGTCGAGATATCGGCGGCGCTCGGCATGCCCCGGAGCAGCCTGCACTACCTATTGCTGACCTTGGTGCGCCGGGGCCAACTGGAGCAGGTCGGCGCCCAGGGAAGCTATCAGCGAGGGCCCGCCCTGGTCGAACTGGCCCGCAACGTCCTGAACCCCGAGGGTGTCCTGTCGGCGATCCGGCCTCTGCTGAAGGACCTCTGCTCCTCGATCAATGAGACCGCAGCCTATCACGAGATCCGGGGCGATTTTGCCGAACGTGTCCTCGGAGAAGCCGCGGAGCATCCCCTGCTGATCTCCATGCCGATCGGCGCTCTGACCCCGCTCTACGCCACCGCGCAGGGCAAGGTGCTCCTGGCCGCGATGAACGACGAGCAGATCGACGACTACATCCGCCGCACCCGCTTCAAGCGGTTGACGCCGGCCACCGTGAAATCCGGCGCGGCGCTGAAACGGCAGATGGAGGAAATCCGGCGCACGGGCCTGGCGATCTCGCACGAAGAGTTTTCTCTGGGCGTCGTCGCCGTCGCCATGGCCCTGCGGCAAGGCGGGCGCGTCATCGGCGCCTTGAGCTTCGCCATGCCGACCGTTCGCTTCGACCCGGACGTCGCCCATGAGGCCGAGCTACAGTTACGGGCCGCCATCGCCCGCTTCCAACGGCAAACGCCTTGAGGCGATCGGAGACCAGTTCGCGCTGGACTGCCCGCACCGCCACCAACCCCGGCAACGGGGCTCCACAACCCCCAAATCAGCCAACTATCGGGGTTTCCAAGCGGATTTGCGCCCAAAGCGCCGTGCGCGGAGCCGATTTCTCGCCCTAAAAGCCCCGAATTCGCGGAATAAGCCGCCGCGTTTCCAGCTGAACGCGCGGCAGCCGAGTTTCCCTGTTATCGCGAAAATCACTTGGTCACCCGCCGACGGCGCGGCCGGCTGCGCCAACATTGGTAAAGTGAAATTCCAAAAGGCATTGAGCCTGACCTAAGCGCCGTTGACTTCGGACAAATGGAATTAGCATAATGGCTGTTGGTCCGGCCTGCGGTACACACTAGCCCTCAAACTGCGCTCATAGAGCTGGACCCGGGGGAATCATGTCCAATCGTTCCATCAAATCGCTTGCCTTGTGCTCGACGGCGCTTCTCGCCGTCGCCTACGCGCCTGCCGCGCTCGCCCAAGAGGCGGCCGCCGCCGAAGAGGTGGTCGTCACCGGTTCGCGGATCATCACCAACGGCTTCGCCTCCCCGACGCCGGTGACGGTCATTACCATGGAGCAGATGCAGGCGACCGGGCCGAACAGCCTGTCGGACGCCATCAACCAGCTGCCTTCGTTCCGCAACGGGTTCACCCCGCAGACCACGTTCGTCAGCACGAGCTCGACCTCAAACGCCGGCGGGGCCTTCGTCGACCTTCGCGGCCTGCAGCCCAAGCGCCAGCTGACCCTCCTGAACGGCGAGCGCGTGGTGTCGAACAGCGCCTCGGCCGGGTCGTCGGTGGACTTGAACACCCTGCCGCAGAACCTGGTGAAGCGGGTTGACGTCACCACGGGCGGCGGTTCGGCCGCCTACGGTTCGGACGCCCTCTCCGGCGTCGTGAACCTGATACTCGACACCAAGTTCGTCGGCCTGAAGGGCGAGGTCCGCGGCGGAGAGTCGACCTATGGCGACAACCGCAGCCTCGACGCCAGCATCGCCGGAGGTATGGCCTTCGCCGGCGGCAAGGGCCACGTGATCGCCTCCTACGAGTACTACCACACCACCGGCATCAAGAATTACGCCAGCGGCGGCCGCGACTGGACCAAGGGCGGCATCGTCTCCGGCTTCGCCAATCCGAACTGCCCGCAGCCGCAGACCTCGACCGCCTGCCCGACGCGGATCATCACCGGCCCGGTCATCACCCAGACGTCGTCGTCCGGCGGCCTGATCACCGGCTCCTCCCTGACGGGCGCCGCCGCCGCCTCCCTGGTCGGCCAGACCTTCATCGGCAACACCGGCAGCGTCACCACCCAGCCGTTCCCCTTCGGGACCCTGCGCGGCACGACCACGGCGGTCGGCGGCGGCATCGACCCGATCCATGAAGAAGACATCAACCTGATTCCGACCAACTGGCGTCAGAACGCCTATGTGCGCGCCGAGTACGAGATCGCCCCCGACTGGACCGTCCACGCCGACGCCCTCTACGGCTGGTCGGCCAGCAAGTATCTGGGCGAACTGGGCTACAACGCCGGGCAGGCTTCGAACTCGACGGCCTATCCCGCGGGCCTGACCCAGGGCTTCACCATCTTTGCCGACAACGTGTTCCTGCCGGCCTCGGTCGCCAACATTCTGAAGACCGCGCCGATCGGCGCGAACGCCCTGTCGCTCTACAATCCGGCCACCGGCCTCTTCAACGGGCCGAAGGTGAACTCGATCGTCATCGGCCGCGTCAACTACGACTGGCCGATCCAATACGCCCTCTCGAACTTCTCGACCCTGCGCGCCTCGGGCGGCATCGACGGCAAGTTCAACGCCCTCGGCACCGAATGGACCACCACCGCCTACGGCACCTACGGCCGCGGCATGCACACCGCCACGACCCAGAACGACGCCATCGCCTTCAACCTCTACAACGCGGTCGACGCTGTGGCCTCGCCGGGCGGTGCGGGCCTGCCGGCCGTCGGCACGCCGATGTGCCGCTCGACCATCACCAACCGCAACGACGGCTGCGTGCCGCTGAACGTGATCGGCCAGAACGTGGCCACCCCCGCCGCCCTGAACTACATCTACGGCGGCCCCACCAGCAACGCCCACGTCAGCCAGGTCCTGACCCAGACCGCGGGCGACTTCGCCATTCACGGCGAGCCCTTCTCGACCTGGGCCGGCCCGGTCACCATCGGCGGCGGCGCCGCCTACCGCAAGGAGACGGTGATCACCAACGCCGACGCGATCGCCAACACCTACAACCCCGCCATCCCGGGCACCAACGTCTATAAGCCGGGCCTGACCGCGCCCCTGACCATCAACGGCTTCCCGGGCGCGACCGTGGTCGGCGGCGTGACCGGCGGCGCGGGCGCGCCGCGCGGCGTGAAGGGCGGCTGGACCCAGGTGAACAACGGCTCGGGCTTCCCGGGCTCGGCGAGTGTGAAGGAAGTCTTCGTCGAAACCCTGGTCCCGGTCCTGAAGGACGTCTTCCTCGCCAAGCAGCTCGATATCAACGCGGCCTTCCGCTACGCCGACTACCAGTACGGCGGCGGCGTGAAGAACTGGAAGATCGGCGCGGTCTACAAGCCGATCGACGACCTGCGCATCCGCAGCTCGCGCTCGCACGACGTCCGCGCCGGCAACATGAACGACCTGTTCGCGGGTAGCGCCATCACCCTGGCGGGCGCCACCGACCCGTTCCGCCTCGGCACCACCGGCCAAGCGGAAGCCAGCCCCGGCAACTCGCTCACCTCGGGCAACCCGAACATCAAGCCTGAAGTGGGCGACACCTTCACCCTCGGCGCGGTCTACAGCCCGTCCTACATTCCGGGCCTGACCCTGTCGGTCGACTACTACAACATCGTCATCACCAACGAGATCAACTCGCTCAGCTCGCAGACGGTGCTGAACCAGTGCTTCCAGGGCAACGCCACGCTCTGCACCCTGATCACCCGCAACACCGACCCGACCAGCTTCGGCGCGGGCAACACCGTCGGCCCGGTCAGCCAGGTCTTCATCCCAGTGCTGAACTCGGGCTGGCAGAAGACCGCGGGCCTCGACATCGAGGCGAGCTACAACCTGCCGCTGAGCCGGATCTGGGCCGACCGCAAGGACAGCCTGAACTTCCGCGTGGTGATGAACTACCAGGCCAAGAACGCCGTCTACATCACCGGCGGCACCTCGATCATCAACTCGTTCGACACCATCCAGGGCGGCGTCATCGCGGGCTCCGGCGGCAACGTCGACTGGCAGGGCAACTTCAACGTCAACTACCGCAACGGCCCGCTGAGGGTGAACGTGCAGGAACGCTTCATCAACAGCGCCCTGATCATCACCAACGTCGGCCCGGACGGCTCGCCCAACCCCTACAATGTGTTCGTCAATCCGAACGGGACCAACGCCACCAACGTGAGCGGCCAGGTCCCGAACACCGTGCCCCGCTATTTCTACACCGACCTGGCGGTCAACTATAAGTTCGGCAAGGACGAGCGTTACGAGGCGTTCCTGACCGTCAACAACCTGTTCGACAAGTCGCCGCCGCAGATCGGCTCCATCTTCCTGCCCTACGGCGTGATACCGACGAACTACTCAGTGTACGACGTCGTCGGTCGCTCCTTCACCGGTGGCCTGCGCTTCAAGTTCTAATCCGACAGACAGCCTAAGCCTTGCCGCCTCGCACCTTTCGGTGCGGGGCGGTTAGCCAACCGACCGTTTTCTTTGTAAGCTACCTCGATAATAAAGTGCGGGACGGTCAGTCCCGATTGGGAGAGGGTCCACGCCATGCACATACCCGCACACCTGCTTCGCCTGTCCGGCCTCCTGGCCGCAGCCCTCCTGCTCGGTGCGGGAGGCGCGGTCGACGCCCAGGACAACCACGCCCACATGGACATGGGCGCGAAAGCCCCGGCGGCCGCCGGGACCATGACGCGCTCCATGTGGTCCGATGCGAAATCCTGGCCCAACGGCAAGGTCCCCGGCCAGGGCGACGCGGTGAGCATCCCCGCCGGCAAGGACATCGTTCTCGACGTCACCCCCCCGGCCCTGCGCAGCCTGACCATCGCGGGCAAGCTCAGCTTCTCCGACGCCAAGGACCTCGAGCTGAAGACCGACTGGATCTACCTGCCGGGCGGCGAACTCGACATCGGCAGCGAGGCCAAGCCCCACACGCGCAAGGCCACGATCACCCTGACCGACAACGTCCCCAACGAAGACATCAATACGATGGGCGACCGCGGGATCTTGCTGATGAAGGGCACGCTCAACCTGCACGGCGACCGCACCAACGCCTGGACCAAGCTCGCGGCCACAGCCAAGGCCGGCAGCAACAAGATCGAGGTCCTGAACGCCAAGGGCTGGCGCAAGGGGGACATGATCGCCCTCGCCTCGACCGACTTCGATACCCACCAGGCGGAGGAGCGGACCATCGTCGCCGTCAGCGGCAATGCGGTCACGCTCGATAAGCCGCTGAACTACATGCACTTCGGCCAGATCACCAACGGCGTCGACGAGCGTGGCGAAGTCGGCCTCCTGACCCGCAACATCAAGATTCAGGCCTCGGAAGACTCCGAGAAGACCTACTTCGGCGGGCACATCATGGCGATGGCCGGCTCCAAGATGTACGTCTCCAGCGTCGAATTGAACCGGATGGGCCAGAACATGCACCTGGCCCGCTATCCGATCCACTGGCACATCGGCGGCGACGGCGCCGGCCAGTACATCGAGAATTCCGCGATCCACGACACCTACAGCCGTTGCGTCACCGTGCACGGCACCAACAACCTGCGGATCCAGAACAACGTCACCTACAACACCGTCGGCCACTGCTACTTCATGGAAGACGCGGTCGAGACCGGCAACCAGTTCATCCACAACCTCGGGATGCTGACCAAGTGCCATCCGGACGGCAAACCCTGCGTCCCGACCAACCTCGGCCCGCTCGGCACGCAGGCGACCGGCAAATACTTCGACACGACCGGCCAGGACGCCAAGGACATCCTGCTCCATTCCGACAACACGGCCGCGACCTTCTGGATCACCAACCCGGACAACATCTACCGGGACAACGTGGCCGCGGGGTCTGAGTCGACAGGGTTCTGGTACGCCTTGCCGCAGAATCCGACCGGCGCCTTCGAGGGCACCAAGACGGTCTTCCCGCGCCGGCTCCCGGTGCGCGAGTTCAAGGGCAACACCGCCCACTCGAACTTCGACGGCTTCATGTCCGACCGCGGCCCGACGGCCGACGGCCATTTCCGCGTCGGCGGCCACGTCGCCCTCGCCAATCCGGCCGACGGGACCAGCCCCCCCATTGAGACGCTGATCTCGGACCTCACCTCCTACAAGAACCGCAACAGCGGCGCCTGGACCCGGGGCGAGGAGGACATCTTCAAGGGCTATAAGTCGGCCGACAACGGCATCGGCTACACCCACGCGACGGCGACCTCGGGCCATTCGCGCTTCACCTCGCTGGTGAAGGATTCGCTGTTCGTGGGCGAGAGCGCGAACGTCGGCAACCCCACGACTCCGGCGGAAAAGGCCTATGGCCGCAGCCTGCCCCAGCCCGCGCTGGCCGACTTCCCGATCCGCGGCTACGAGTTCTATGACTACCGGCACGAACTGGACAACATCACCTTCGTGAACTTCCAGGACAACGCCACGCGCAAGACCGGGGCGATCTCGTACCTGCTCTACACAAGCTTCAGCGCCAGCAATAACAACAACGTCCAGCGCGCCAAGTTCATCAACGCCAAGCCGGTCTACTTCCCGCCGATCAATACCAAGTGGAGCAACGACAACGACGGCATGTGGGGCTTCAAGGGCGCGGTGTTCCACGACGTCGACGGCTCGGTCACCGGGGTGAAGGACTCCACTATCCTGAACAACGACGACTACAACGGCATCGCCATCGACAAGACCTGCCAGATCAAGGCGACCTGGAACGCGGTGGTGTGCACGGGCGACGGCGGACGCCTGACCGTCGACGGCGGTCACGTCAGTGGCGGCGCTCGCAATCGCGACGGGAACGCCAAGCCCAAGGCGCCGATCTCCCTCAGCCGCGACGGCAAGACGGTCGTCATGGGCAACAACGAAGTCAACATCCACGCCGGCGCCGAGATCAAGGTGACCACTGACCGGCCGACCTTGGACCTGCACCTGACGGAACTGGACAAGGGTTCCTGGGTGCTGTTCGAGCTGCCGGGCTTCACCACCGTTGCGGGCGAACCGGTGGACAGCCTGGACGCCGTGCGCAAGTCCAACGTCACTGCCTACTACAAGGACAAGGGCGCGCTCTGGGTGAAGGTCGTCTCCAACGGCGAAGGCGCCCGCACCGCCGCTCCCGACGCGGTTGGAACCGAACTCCAGGCTAGCCGGTCAGCCGCCACGGTCGCAACGCGATAGTGACTGAACGAACAAAAGCCCCCGGCGCAGGCCGGGGGCTTTTTTATTCCCGGAGTTCATGCCGCGGGCCGCATCGGCTTCAAGGCCGGAGAGCGCCGTCTGCAGCCGCCCCGGCCAAGCTGAGCCAGCCCCTCCCCTACCCGACCCGCGTTCATTAGAGACAGGTTCGCGTTGGACTGACAGCACCGGCGGCGGTATCTGAACGCCTTCACGCCGCTTCTCTTCCGGTAGCGGCCGTCGTCGTCAGTCGTTGGAAGGATTTGCCGGATGGTTCCGGGCCGAAACGACGCCTGCCCGTGCGGAAGCGGGCGAAAATACAAGCACTGCCATGGCCCCATCGACCAGGCCCCGCCGCAGGCCAAGTACGCCGCGGCGCAGGCGGTCTACGCGACGAACTGGCGGACCACGGCCGAGCACCACTATCGCCAGCGCAACTACCATTGGCTCGCCGAGCAGCTGAAGCCGTTCGGGGTGCGGCGCCTGCTCGACGTGGGATGCGGCAGCGGTCACGGCCTGCTGGGCCTGTTCGAAACCCTCGAGCCGCTGAAGCGCGTGATCGCGCTGGACGAGAACCTGGAGTGCCTGCGCATCACCGCCGCCACGCTCGCCGGGCGGAAGGAGGGGCAGATCGAACTGGCGATGCGGATGGCTTCGCGGGCGACCCCGGCAGGGTACGAGCACATCGCCGGCCCGATCCCGGGACCCTTCACCAAGGCCGTGACCCTATTGGAATCGGACGTGTGCAACGACCCGTACCTGGCCCCCGCCCTGATCGCGGACGGCCCCTTCGACGCCGTCACCATCTGGATGACCGGCGTCCACATGCTGCGCCAGCAGAACGTCAACTCCATCGCCCGCCGCATCCACAGCGATTCCGCCCACCGCCTCTACGTCCAGAACGCGGTCTATCGACTGGCGGACCAGGTCCTCAGGCCGGGCGGCGTGCTCCAGGTCGCGGACCGCGGCGAGACGCCGGACACAGAGCCGCTCCGCGAGGAATGGCTCAGGGGACACCGCGAGCAGGCCTCCATCACCTCCCTGAAGGTCCAGGCGCTGGCTTTCCGACCCTACAAGGAGCCAGACAGCCGCCGCACGCCGATGCTGACGACGGTGGGTCGGTCGGCGCCCGTGCCGACCGACTATCCCACCGCGATCATATCAGCCATTTCGGTCAAGCCCTGAGGGGCTCAGGGCGCGTCTCTGCCGGCGAGGGCGCCTGGTCGGCTCGTCGCGCGGATCCGACTTGATCGGTGGCCAGGACCTCGGGCATTAACCGGAGACAAGTTCGCGCTAGACTGCCTCCACCTTGGCCGCTGCTTGCCGGGCGGGCGCGGGTTTGTTAGCTCATGGCAAAACCATGCAGCGCGGGAGCGTAGAGTGGTTGGCCTGACGTCGAAGCTCGCGCGGCTGTCGCTGGGCGCAGCGCTCACCCTCGGACTGGCCACGGCGGCCGAGGCCGCGGCCGCCCCCGGCCGCATCGCCCCAAATTCGCCGGCGCTCGCCGCGCAATGGCGCGCCATCGCCGACCTGCCCGACTGGAGCGGCGTCTGGGACCCGGACCGCCCGCAGGAAGCCCGGAACCTCAGGGAAAACAAGCCGCCCTGGAACGCCAAGGCGCAGAAGGAGATCGACTGGCAGCGCAAGGAGACGGCCGAGGGGCGTCCGCCCCTGGTGCTGTACGGCTGCTTTCCCCACGGGATGCCGACCTGGATGATGATCAACCACAACGTCATGGAGATCATCTTCTCGGCGGGCCGCGTGACCATGCTGGGCGAGGTCGACGGCAACCGGATGCGCCGCATCTTCACCGACGGCCGCTCGCATCCCGAGGATCCCGACCTGACCATGCACGGCCATTCCATCGGTCACTGGGAGGGCGACACCCTGGTGATCGACACGGTCGGCGTCGCGCCCCAGGCCGTCATCGCCCAGAGCGAGTCGATCGGCATCTCCAACAACGGCGACATGCACGTCGTCGAGCGGATCCGACTGGTGGCCGAGGACCGGCTGGAGGTGGCGATGACCATCACCGCGCCGAAGGTCTTCACCAAGCCGTGGAACACGGTCAGCTACTACAAGCGCTACCGCGGCCCGCGGTTCGACATCGTCGAGGGTCAGTGCATCCGCGGCGACTACGACGAAGGCGTGGACCAGTTCGGCAACTCGATCTTCGTTCCCAGCGCGGTCAAGCGCGAGCTCGGCGGCGTCCTGCCGCTCGAGGAATAGGGGTTCATCCGATGATTTCGATGAAAAGCGCCACGCTGGCCGTCGCGGCGATCGCCGCCGCCCTCGCGGCCGGTGCGGCCCACGCCCACCACGCCGCCGTCATGTTCGACCGCTCCAACCCGGTGGTCGTGCGGGGCACGGTGAAGGAGTTCCAGTGGGTGAACCCGCACGCCTTCCTGCTGGTCACCGCCGACGCCGGCCAGCCCCAGGCGGGCAAGACCTGGGTGATCGAGATGACCAGCCCGGGCCGCCTGAACCGCGACGGATGGACCAAGCGCACCGTGTCGCCCGGCGACAAGATCGAGGTGCAGATCGGGCCGCTGCGCTCGGGCGGCGCGGCCGGCGTGTTTATGCAGGGCAAGAAGCTCCCCAGCGGCGAGGTCCTCGGCGACCCCGGCGCGCCCGGCTAGGCGTTCCTTGGGGGCATTGCAGGCCCCCTTCCTCGCCTCTTCCGCCAGGTCTCGCGATCGACTTCGGCGCCTAGACCTTTCGATGGAGCCCTTCATTTCCATTCACGGCGCCTCATCGTGAAGCGATGACGCTTGAACGAAAGCGGACGCACGAAAGCCCCTATCCCACCAAGGGCCCCCCTGCCCTACCGTTGAGACAAGTTAGCGTTAGCCTGTCAGCACCCTACTGACGGCCAAAAAAATACTCCCCGCCTTTTTAGAGCGGGGAGCCAGGTATTCAGCTTCCACCGAGGGGGGGGAAGCCTCGGGATCCGGGAGTGCACCGGGGGTGCCAAACGGTCCCGATCCGAAGTCAGCGTTTCTGGAGCACCTCCGTTACATAGGCCGCGATATCCCGTCGCTGGGCGGCCGTGAAGGTGTCTGCGAAAGCCGGCATGGCGTTGCGGCCTGAGGTCATCACCGAAAGGATCGTGTCGGCGCTCTGGCCGGCCTTCAGGGAGGCGCCGCCGCCCGCCCCGCCCGCGCCGGCGTCGCCGTGGCAGGCCACGCAGGCCTGGCGGTACAGGGTTTCGCCGTTGGTCAGGTTCGCGGGCTGGGCCGCTGCGGCTGGCGCGACCGGAGCCGCCGCAGGAGCGACCCCGCGCGCCGGGACCCCGGCGGGCGCCGCGACGGCCGGCGCAACCGGCCCGATGGTCCCCTCCGTAGCCTGCGCCAGCGCACCGGTCGGGGCCAAAGCGCCGCATGAAAGCACGAGCGCCGCCACGCTTGCGCTCGACGTCAAGAGCGACCGGCGCCGGTCGCCCCGCGGCGCGAGCTGAGATACGTTCACCTTTGCCCCTTGTCGGTTTGTTGCTTCGATTGAACTTGGCCGCCGCGCGGAACCCTCCGCGAGACCTCCAGGGCTCGGCCGAGCGCACTGCTTGCAGAGCCGCTCACGATATCGGTCGCCGTCGGCCCGACGCCCTTCCCGCACATCGGGCCAAGCGGCAGTGACGCCATTAGGGCTACGTTTTTGTCCGACGTCAACAGCGCTTAAGTCAGGCTTAATGCCTTTTTAAATTTCGCCTTACTGCGATGGGCTCTTCGCCGCCGCCCCGCCGCATTTCGCCGAGGCCTCAGAAGAGGATCGTCCCGCCGCGCATCTCCTGTAGGAGCCGGATTGGACCGGCTCGGGACACAGAAACGCGTCGCCTGGGACCCGCGGCGCCGAGGCGCCCCCTCGCTGCGCCTTCGGGGCGCCGCAAACCGAAAGCGATAAGATCAGTTGCGGCGACCATATCAATCTATATTCTAGCCTATGTCCCTATTGCGGGATAGGCGGTGAATCAGGACTGAGGAGCTGCGCCCCCTGCCCTCGCTTCGCCAAGCGGGGATTTTCGACCTTAGTCTGACAGCGCCGCCAGCCGAGTTCGCATGAAGAACCGAATAGACCCT
>CANJID010000080.1 GCA_947474395.1 Caulobacterales bacterium | reverse complement strand
GGGTGCGGGGTCCCCGCCCCCCCGCTGCCCGTGGGCGGGGGTATGTGCCGCCGCCACCGCGGCGACGAAGGGGGCCGATGCCGCCCAAGCGGCATCGGTGGCGCAAGCGCGGTCACACACCCAGCGACCAAGGCGCCCGAAGCCCCCCACCCCAAAACCCCGCTCATCCCCGCGCAGGCGGGGACCCAGGTTTTCTTGTGTTTCGCGGCGAAGCCGCACCTGCAATGACCGATTGGCCGCGCCTCCCCCCACGGAAGGCGCGGTTTGGACCGTGAGCTAACCCGGTCGTGCCGCGTGAGTGGTTCCTCGTGCCACGCTTTGTGATCGACGAGGCCGTGGACAAGATCAGGGACGGGACGATCACCGGATTTCAATACGATCCAGGCGCGGCGGCGCTCCGGAAGATCGACGGTGAGGCCGGCTGACTACCGATGAAAGGCGAACGCCCCCGGAACCCCGCGGCGCGCGCAGATCACGCCGCCGGGAACAACTGCGGAAAGAGCAGGTCCAGGGCTTTGCTGGGGAAGCGCAGCGACACCGGTCCCTTCGGCGTGTCGGAGCCGAGCAGGCCCTCCTCCAGCACCTGTCCGAGGACCACCCGGGCGGTTCGCTCGGGCAGGCGCGTGATGCGGTCCGCGTCGCCCCTGGCGAACTCGCCGCGAACAGCGGCCTCTTCCAGGAGGCGGAACGCCTCGGGCTTCAGCCGTCCGCTGCGCTCGACGTACAGCTTCAGCCGCCCCGTCAGGTTGGGCAGGTCGAACAGGCTGGACATGAAGACCACCTGATCCAGGCAGGCCTTCAGGAACCAGAGGGTGAAGTCCTCCAGCGCCGAAAGGGACAGGTTCCCCCGGCCGTCCAGGTCGCCCTGCCGGGGCGTGTCGGCATGGTCCATCATCTGCTTGTATTCCAGGCGGCTCTCCAGACCCCGGGCCAGGCCCCGCGACACCGACCACAGGCCGTGGGCGCCCACGCCCGCCGCCTGGATCATGGCGTGGCTCATCAGGCGGCTGACCCGGCCGTTTCCGTCCGGGAACGGGTGGATGTAGTTGAACCGGTGGTGGGCGGCCGGGATCGCCAGGATCTTCCCCGCCGCGCCGAGCTCGCCGACGGCGTATCGTTCCTGAAACCGCCGCATGAAGGCTACGACCCGCTCGCTCGAAGGCGGCTGGTGACGGCCGACCTGCACCTCCTCCTCGGGGCTGTTGCGAAAGCGCCCCGGCTCCATGACGAAGGCGTGGTGGTCGGACCTGATCCGGAGCATCGCTTCGGGGGCGCCCTTGTAGAAGTCCCGGTGCAACGCCCTCAGGAAATCGGCTGAAACCGGGTCGGGCGGCGCCCCATCGGCGAACAGCCTGTCGATTCCGGCCTGGACCCGCACGTGCGCGGCGGCCTCGATCTGGAGGCTTCTGCGGCCTTCGTCCACATCCAGGTCGCCGGACAGGGCGCGTTCGATGTCGCGCGGCCGGGTGACGTGACCTTCAATGAGATTGCTGTAGTAGGCGTTCATCACCCGGACGAGGGTGGCCAGTTGCTGGGCGGTGCGCGGGTGCAGGGCGGCGCCCAGGGTGGACGCCCGCGCGGACAGTTCGGCCACCACGTCCGCGATTTTCGTCGGTACGGCGTCGAGGAGGGTCGGCTCCAGGCGGCTGACCGGCTCCTCGATGGCCACTTTCTGCCGATCTTTCATGGGGCCTTATAGCGTAAAACAGGCTGAAGTACAACGCGTTACAGTCCGTCTTGCCGATGCTTCTGCCGATGTTCTTGCCGATCTTTCCGCCGATGTCTTCGCGAAGCGACCCACGCCTCCCGCCTTGCCTCCGCCGCACTGTTCTGGTCTTTCGCGCTGACGACAGGCCGAAGGCCGCCAGGGGAAGCCGCATCAGATGAATCGCACGGCCGTGGCCGCCTTCACCGTCGCCGGATGGTCCGGCTTCTACGTGATGCTGGTCGAGCTGCTCTCCAGCCGCATCCTCGCCCCCTATTTCGGCTCCTCGATCTACGTCTGGGGCGCGATCATCTTCATCTTCATGCTGGGCCTGGCCATCGGCTACCTGCTCGGCGGCCTCTATTCGCGCCACGACGCGACGCTGCGGCGCCTGTGCGTGCTGCAGGCGGCCTCGGCGCTGGCCACCCTGCCCACCGTGGTCTGGGGCGACCAGGTCTCGGGCTGGCTGTTCGACACCGGCATGGACGTCCGCTACGGTTCGCTCGCCGCCTGCATGGCCCTGTTCTTCATCCCCACCGCCTTCGCCGGCATGGTCAGCCCTTACGCCGTGCGCCTGGTGATCAAGGACCGGGAGACCAGCGGCCGCACCGCCGGCTACCTCTATTTCGTCTCCACCCTCGGCTCGAGCGCGGGGACCCTTCTCACCAGTTTCTATTTCGTGCTGTGGTGGGACGTGAACCACATCTTCGCCGGGGCCATCGCCGTCTCCCTGGCCCTCTGCGCCGCGGTGGCGCTGACCGTCGGCGGCAAGCGGAGCGAAATCGCATGAGGACCTTTCCCGGCAAGACGGCCGCCCTGGCGCTTGTCGCCGCCGCCATCTCCCTCTCCGGCGCTCCCGCCGGAGCGCAAGGACAGAAGCTCCTGCACGAGGAGAAGTCCCTCTACCGCAACATTCGCGTGCTGGAGGAGGACGGCCAGCGCTGCCTGATGTTCCGCGCCCGGCGCCTGGTGGGCTACCAGTCCTGCATCCAGCCGAACGAGCCCGACAAGCTGGTGCTCGAGTACAGCCGGATGATGCTGGCCGGCCTCTACATGAACGCCGCGCCGCCGAAGAAGGTGATGATCATCGGCCTCGGCGGAGGGGTCCTGCCCCGCACCCTGCAGGCCCTGCTCCCCAACGCCAAGATCGACGTGGTCGAGCTCGACCCCGGCGTCGACAAGGTCGCCCGCGGCTGGTTCGGCTTCAAGCCGGGCCCGAACATGCGCGTGGTCATCTCCGACGGCCGGGTGTTCGTGAAG
The DNA here is from genome assembly GCA_947474395.1 of Caulobacterales bacterium. Classification (GTDB taxonomy): domain Bacteria; phylum Pseudomonadota; class Alphaproteobacteria; order Caulobacterales; family Caulobacteraceae; genus CANJID01. Next base: position 8,511 of record CANJID010000080.1, on the reverse strand, counting down.
CGCCGCCCCAAGACGGAAGCGCCCTACGACCTGGTGCTCCTGGACGCCTTCAACGAGGACTACATCCCCGAGCACATGCTCACCCGGGAGTTCCTGGAAGAGGTCAAGGCGACCATGTCTCCCAACGGGGTGATCGCCGCCAACACCTTCTCCGGCACCGAGCTCTACGATCACGAGTCCACCACCTACAAGGCGGTGTTCGGGGCGTTCTACACCCTGCCCCGGGCCAACCGGATCATCATCGCCCGCCTCGGCGGCCCGCCCTCCATGGCCGAGGTCCGCGCCAACGCCGCGACCTGGGAGGAGGCGTTTCGCAAGCGCGGCGCCAGCCAGGACAACCTGCTGCCGATGATCTCCACCCGCGTGGACTGGGACGAGAAGGCCCGCATCTTCACCGACCAGTATTCCCCCTCCAACCTGCTCAACTCCCGCAAGCGCGGCTAACTCTTCCCCCTCCGGGGGAAGTACCCGCGAAGCGGGGGATGGGGCTGCAGGGCGCAAGCCCCGCTAGACGGCGCTCCCCGCCTCTGGACATACTCTCCCGCCACACACGAACGGGAGGATCAGGGCTATGGACGACGATCGTATCGACGAAGGTCACGGGGGCGCCTCTAATTGCGAGGCCTGCGAGGGCCTGTCACGGCGCGACTTCGCCGCGGCGTCGGTCGCCGCCACCGGCCTCTTCGCCGCCGGCGGGGCCTATGCCGCCGCCGCGGGCATCCGCGAGACCGCCGTCACCATCAAGACCCCGGACGGGAATTGCGACGCGGTCCTGGTTCACCCTGACAAGAAGGGCTCCTGGCCCGCCGTCATCGTCTGGCCGGACATCTTTGGCCTGCGCCCGGTCATGGTGCAGATGGCGTCCCGCCTCGCCGGCGAGGGCTACACCGTCCTGGTGGTCAATCCCTTCTACCGCAGCATCAAGGCGCGGGGGCCGGGCGAGCCCGAGATCCAGATGGCCCAGACCGCCGACTGGCGCAAACTGATGACCCCCGAGGGGATTATGCGCGACGCCGTCGCCTTCACCGGCTGGCTCGACAAGCAGGCGTCGGTGAAGCGCCGGGCCAAGATCGGCACCGTCGGCTACTGCATGGGCGGGCCGCTGACCATGCAGACCGCCGCCGCCGTGCCGAACCGCATCGGCGCCGCCGTCTCCTTCCATGGAGCGGGCCTGGTCACCGCCGGGCCGGACAGCCCGCACCTCTTGGTCCCCAAGATCAAGGCGATCTCCTACTTCGGCGTCGCCAAGAACGACGACGCCCGGGCGCCGGATGACAAGGTGAAGCTGAAGGCGGCCTACGACGCCGCCAAGCTCGACAGCACCGTCCTGGTCTATCCGGCCAACCACGGCTGGACCGTGCCCGGCGGCAATGTCTACGACGCCACCGCCGCCGAGACCGCCTACGCCAACATGGTCTCGCTCTACCAGAAAGCCCTGGTCTGAACGCGAAGAGCGCCCCTCCCTGCGGAGGGGCGCCCTGATTTCGTCGAAGATCGGCCCCCGCCTCAGGCAGGGGCCTTTTCTTTCAGTGGGTTATCAGCCGCCGCGCGGGGCTTCAGCCCCGTTCGGACGAGCCTGCGGCAGCGGGCTGCCGTCGGCCAGAACGGCCTTCATGAAGGAGCCGCCCGGGGTGCCGTTACGCATCGGGTGGATGGTGATGGTCACCTTGTCGCCCATCTTGAAGCTCGACTTGCGCCAGCCGGACTTCACCAGGGTGTTCGGGCTGCCGCCCTCGATGTCCCAGGATTGGACCTTGCCGTCGGGACCCGCCGCATCGACCACGATGGTCAGATGAGGGTTCGTCCAATTAAATTCCTTGATCGTGCCCTTGAGGTCCACGCTCTTGGTGTTGTCATACATGGCGCCGGAGTGGTGGGCGAAAGCAGGAGCCGCCGCGACCAGAGCGCAAAGAGAAGCGCTCACCAGAACCATCTTCGTCGCCTTGGCGACCCCAGTCTTCGACATCGTCATGTCCTCCGTCGTGTCCTCGTCTCACGGGCCAGACTGCGCCGGCCCTCGTGAACTGCACCTGAACGAGCTTCTAGCACAAAGCTGAGCCTCGCGCTCGCGTCAGATAAGCCTACTGCCTCGCGCCGCCGAAGCAGCTGTCCTCAAAAATATGGTCCCTGAAGCTGGGCGGGCAATGGGCCCGCACCGGTCTCGTCACTGGTTTTCCTCGCCGAAGGGCTGCTTTCGCGGCAGCTCCTAACTTTTTCGTGGCGTCCTATCAACGGTCGAAGGCAACCCCTTCCGTCGCCGGTGCGCGCTCCTCTCTAACCTCAGCCTTCCTGGTTTCCCAAGTCCTATTGCTGCGCTTGGCCCGCGGGAGCGCCGATTTCCGCGGCGATGAGTCATGGCGGACACATAGGAATAGGCCCTTAGGACGCCAGCCGCCCGTCCTGGGTCGCCGCCGCCTCGAAGGAGAAGACAACGTCCGGGGCCGGCCGCCGCACCTCCGCGGCCACTTCCGGCGGCGCGATCGCATGCAGCAGGTGGCGAATCAGGTTCACCCGCCCGGGCTTCTTGTGATCGTTGCGCACGCAGGTCCACGGCGCGAAGCCGGTATGCGTCCGCGCCAGCATTTCGTCTCGGGCCTTGGAATAGGCCCTCCACTTTTTCTGGGCCACGGCGTCGAGCGGGCTGACCTTCAGCACCTTCAGCGGATCCTCCCGGCGGGCGTCGAGGCGGTCGGCCTGCTCCTTCTTGGAGATGTCGAGCCAGTATTTCACCAGCCGGATGTCGGACTCGATCAGCATGCGCTCGAACTCGGGTGCGTCCTTCAGGAACTGCTCGTGCTGCTCGGGCTCGCAGAAACCCATCACTTTTTCCACCCCGGCCCGGTTGTACCAGGAGCGGTTGAAGATCACGATTTCCCCTGCCGCCGGCAGGTGCGCGACGTAGCGCTGGAAATACCACTGGCTGGTCTCCCGGTCCGACGGCTTGGGCAGGGCCACCACCCGTGTGTTGCGCGGCGATAGGTGCTCGACGATCCGCTGGATCACCCCGTCCTTGCCGGCGGCGTCGCGGCCCTCCAGCACAACCAGCACCTTTCGGTTCGCCGCTACGGCCGCGACCTGCGCCTTGACCAGGCAGATCTGCAACCGCCGCAGCTCCGCCTGGTAGCCGTCCTCGTTCGCCATGGCGCAGTCCTCCCGCGCCCGGCTACTTGCCGGCCGCCTCGCGTCGATCGAGTTCTTCCTGGCCGGCCTTGGTGCCGGGGATGTGCTCGTTCAGGTCCGGCAGGCAGTGCACTTCCTGGATGTCGGTGTTGTCCAGGCGGTCGAAGCGCTTGGTGTTATGCCACTCGCCCTTCCAGTTCTTCGGATCGGTCATGATGTACTCGATCTCGAGCGCCTTGCCGCCCTTGATCATCTTCACCCGCTCGATCATGTGGAACTCGTCGGAGACGGGCAGGCCGCCGTCGATCCAGTGATTCTTCGTGGCGAAGTGCCGGGTGTCGATCACCAGGGTCTTGCCCTCCCACCGGCCGATCGACTCGCCGTTGTAGCTCGGCACCGCCTCGTCGTCGGAGCTGTGCTTGCGGCCGTCCAGGTAGATGAACCGCACGTTGTTCTCGAAACCGGCGATCATGGTGATGCGCGTCGGCAGTTGGATGAAGTCGATCGGCCAGACCCGGGTCATGATCATCGGCATGCCGGCCGGCCAGCACTGGCCGATGGTGTCGCGGTAGGGCACGCCCTTGGCCGCAGCCTCGGCCGCGCCCTTCATCGCTTCCTTCCCGCCCTCGAGGAACTCGGGGTAGGGCGGGCCGAAGCGGAACTTGTCGAAGCCTTGCGACAGATCGACGAACCAGGTCCCTGTCATGTCGAAGGGCGCCTTGGGCCGCTTCTTGGCCAGGTTCTGCGGCGCCAGCGCCCCCCATTGACCGTCATGGACCTGCTGCAGGCTCTTCAGCTCCTCGCCTTCAAGGCGGCGGGGCGCGGCTTCGCCCGCCAGGGCCCGCGTCGCCAGCAGCGCCACCGCTCCGACCACGACCCCGGTAGTCCGTGCAAATCTCGACCAGTCCATGCTTCCTCCACTAGGCCCGCTCCGTGGCCCATCGCGTCCTGCTCTTGCCATCCGCTTCGGCGGCCGTCGATCCGAATGTCACGGCGCCGCCGGCCCGGCCTTGCGGTGGATCAGACTTCCCCGGCTCGATGGCGATTATGCGACCATGCCGTAATGCCGCGCGAGCAAATCCAGCGCCACGGGGCAGGCGAGATGATGCTCCCGGGCCCGCGTCGAGTCCCCGCCGGTGAAGGCCGGATCGGACAGCATTCGCCCCTCTCCGGCCACCAGAACCACGTATTTCTCCAGCAGCGGCGTATGGACTGCCGCCAGCGCCGCGCGCACAGCGTCCCGCGCCGAGAGCATAGCCTCCGTCGGCCCCGCTCCCGGCCCGTAGCTGCGCGCCGCGCCCGCGCCCATGTCCGCGAGGCCCGAGCGGACCCCCGTCCCATTGGCCCGTTCGTAGTCGCGCCGGAACCGCAGGCCCGCCTGGGCGTGCGCGAGGCGGATTCGCCCGCGATCCGCAAGCCACTTCAACCCGTCCCGCGAGACGATCTCCAGCCCGCCCTCCGGCGTGCGCTTGGTCTCCTCGCCTTGCCCCGCCGCGATGCGCTCGGCCTGGTCGATTCCGTCGCGCAGGGAGCGCCGCTCGATCGCCGCATGCTCGCGCTCCTGGCGCTCGGCGATCCGCGCCGCGGAGACGCGGACGCCATCGAGTCTTGCGGCCATGGCTGCGTTCGCACGCAGCTGTCTCGGCATCCCCGGCGGCCTCATTCGCCGGCCTTTCCGGACCGCCAGTGCACCGACATCACGCCGCGGGCCAACAGGGCGTTCGGCGCCGGCCGGAAGGTCTCGGCGTTGATGGCCCGGCCCGGCGGGCATCGGGTCACACGGCCCTGCCCCACGGCTTCGGCGATCAGCGCCTCGTCCGCCAGGGCGCGGGCGGACCGCGCCGAGCTCTCCTCGATCTCCGTCCAGTTCGCTTCCACAGCCGCGACCAGCCCATTGGCCGTCGGCAGACGCAGGTTTCCTCGCTCCGGCTGGGACGCCGGGCTCTTCATATTGGCTTGGCTCATGATGCCCATATTTGCATTTTGCAAAGCAACCTGCAAGGGCAAAACTTTGCAATATGCGCTGTGGACAAGCTCCGCCGAAACGCGCAGACTGCAAAGATGGTCAAGGATATCGGTCCAGAAGGCTCGCGCCTCAAGCGCTGGCGGGAGTTCCGGCGGATGACGCAGGAGCAGCTCGCGAACGCCTTGGAGCCGCCCACCACCGGCTCGGTGATCAGCCTGTTGGAAAAAGGCGAGCGCCAGCTTTCGCCCAAGTGGCTGCGTCGCATGGCGCCGGCCCTGAAGACCACCCCCGGCTTCCTCTTGGACTACGACCCTGAGGACCTGCCGACCGACGTGCTGCGGGTCTGGGAGGACATCCCCGACAGCCGCAAATCCCAGGCCCTCCAGGTCCTGCAGACCTTCGGCAAGAAGAAGGTCGGCTAACGGCGCGCGGCGCCCTGGCCAATGGGTCGGATACAGCTGCCGCAGTCAGCGAAAAGGACCGAATTACCTACCGGAGGATGGGCGACGGGACGCTCCCAATTCGTTGATTGGCGCGACCGTTCCGGCGGCGCCACACTCTCGCAACAGTCCGCGGCTAGTCATCGCAGCGGCTGGCTTCTGCCGGTCTGAACTCAGTACCCACGGAGGCGCCTATGGCCCAGCTTACGATCTCCGTTTCCCCCGTCCAGAGCGGCTGGCTGGTCAAGCAAGAGCCCGACGGCCCGCCGCTCATGTTCTTCTCCGGCGGCCAGGCCGAGGCCGCCGCCCAGCGCCTCGGCGCGGCCGCCTGGAAGTCCGGCATTCCGGCGGAAGTCCTGATTCACGACCGCCGCGGCGAGTTCGTGGGCGGCTGGACCTACGGCCACGCCGAAAGCAGGACCAGGGCTTTCTGAGCCGGGTAAGGAATATTGCATAATGCAAACTACGCCAGGTGATCGCGCCTCGAAATGAGCCATGCCTGGAGCCCAGTGAAGGGGCTCTCGCCGCCCTGGACGCGGCTGTCGAGGACCTGCAGGCCTGGATCGCCGGTCTCGAATCCCTGAAGCGCCATCTCCGGCGCACCGCGGCCCTCTGCGCCGGCGCGACGGCCGAGCCCGAGGCGCGCCGCCTGTCCGCCGCCCTCGCCGCCATCCCAGCCCTGCCCCGAGCCCTTATCGTCGCTCGCACCCGGCGGCAGGCCGAACAGGCCCGCGCCGCCTCATGCGCCTCCTGCGCCATGCTCGCGCGCCTGGCCGAGGGCGAGCCCGGCGGCCTCATCGACACCTTCGGAGACTGATCCAGCTTCGCCGGCGATCGACCGCTCTGGCTTGCCGCCCTTGCGGAGCCACGCCTCAGGGGCTAGATGACCGCTTCCCGAACGCCGGGGCCTGATTTGGCCCTGTTCGGGAGCGGCCTCGCATCCCTCGGGACAGCGGCCGGCGGGTGTGTAGCTCAGTTGGTAGAGCAGCTGACTCTTAATCAGCGGGTCCACGGTTCGAATCCGTGCACACCCACCATTCTTTTCAAGGTGTTAAAGCAAATTTCGCGGGTCCATTTGACCCGCGATTTTGCATGGGTTCCATATGGGTTCCAAGGCGACCCCGCCGCGCTTCGCAGAAGCGCCCACTGCGAAGGCCATTTGCCGCCTCCGGAACGCCCAAGGCGATAAAACCCTCGGACTCGACTCTCGACCGGGGTATAGGGATCGCGGAAACGAGCGACACTTTTGACCGCGAGGCGGTGCTGACTCAACGTCCGTGTTGTCGGCTTCCCCCGTTTCCAGTTCGAAACGTGCAGGCCCTAGGGTCAGGACTCATTGGTCATAACCAGAAGATGATCGTGGCTGCCAGAGCGATGGCGGAGAAGAAGACCGTTGGGCATCGGTCGTAGCGAGTGGCTACGCGGCGCCAGTCCTTCAGGCGGCCGAACATGATCTCGATGCGGCTGCGGCGCCTGTACCGGCGCTTGTCGTATCTGACCGGTTCACTCCACCGCTTCCAACGGTTGTACAGCGTCTTATGAGGACCATAGGCGCTGGGCGCATCACGCCAGCGCAGTCCGTTGCGGTTGACGAAAACGATGCCGCTCAGCACCCGCTGGTCGTCCACCCGAGGCTTGCCGTGGCTCTTGGGAAAGAACGGCCGCAGCCGCTCCATCTGCTCGTCCGTTAGCCAATACAGGTCGCTCATCTCAGTCTCCTTGCGGAGCCTGAATCAGATCGAGCCTCTCACATCAATGGGTCCTGACCCTAAATAGAAGCACGACTAAGTCGCGCCAGCGTTCGCCTTCCACCCTGCGCAGTCTGATCAGAGGCGGCTGCGAAGACACGTGGCTTTCCTGCTCGGAAAGAGGTAGAAAATCGGGGTCTGGCCCGGCGTTCGAAGGGAACGATGCTCGCCCCTTAACGATAATCCGAGGCGACGGATTACAAGGGGAGGTGCAGGATGAAGTACAGAGACTTGTCGTTGACAGTGGCGATCCCGCTCGCAGCAGCATGCTGGGCCGGGGCGTCCGAAGCCCAACAGGCTGCACCGAATGCCCCCGCAGCCGTGGCGCAGGCGGCACCTGCCCTGGATGAAGTGAATCTTTCAGGTACGATCACCGCGATCACTCCGAGCGAGATAACCATCAAGGAACGAAGCGGAGCGTCTACCACGCTTCCGCTGGGTGAGGGCTACACTGTCATATTCGCTAAACCAGTCGATATCGAAGCCATTCGGCCCGGCATGAACGTTGCGACTGCCAACACAAATATTGACGCGACTTCTGGCAGATCGACCGAGGTGCGGATGATCGACGAAAAGCTTCGTCGACCCGAGTTTAGCAGAGCAATGGGCCGCCCGAATACGACCATGACAAACGGCACCGTGCGAACGATCACGACGGGCGCCGAAGGTCACGAATTGGCGGTTACTTACCCAGGCGGCTCGCGCAAGATCATCGTCCCACCGGGCGTGCCGGTGGTGGGGCAGTATCCGGCTACCCCGGCTGACTTGAAGCCCGGGGTGATGGTCAATATCTTGGGTACACCGGCCGCACGACCGAGCGCCCGGCGCATTACGATTCCCGTTCCGAGATGAATCCGGATGCCGGCCTTGTGGCGGATTCACGTCCGCCACAAGGCCGGGCGGGCGCGAGTCCGTCTAATTGTCAAAGGTTCATCTGACGCCATACGGCGCTGTACGCGCTCGAATAAAGATTTGGAATTTAGGCAGTTCGTTGCAAACGACTTTCGACTACGCCCGTCGTCCAGCATGACGAAAAAAGTTCAGGCTATTCCTCTTGCTGGAGCACAAGGAACTAACCAACCAACAGTTTGATCCTCCCTCGTTTCAGTGGACACCCATGCTAGCTTTTCGGAGCTGGAGAGGAGTGTCGGATGGAACGTCGTCAGCGCCGGATTTTCCCGGACGCATTCAAGCGCGAGGCCGTTGATCGGGTCTCCAGCAGCGGCCTGTCGCCGGG
>CANJID010000079.1 GCA_947474395.1 Caulobacterales bacterium | reverse complement strand
TCCTGCAGCTCGGTCTCGATGCGGAAGCACTCGGGGCTCTTGATGTCCTCGAGGTTGATGCCGCCGAAGGTGACGCCGATGTTCTTGACGACGGTGATGATCTCGTCGGGGTCGGTGGCGGAGATCTCGATGTCGATGGAATCGACGTCGGCGAAGCGCTTGAAGAGGACCGACTTGCCTTCCATCACCGGCTTGGCGGCCAGCGGGCCGAGATTGCCGAGGCCAAGGATGGCGGTGCCGTTGGTGATCACGGCCACCAGGTTGCCCTTGGAGGTGTAGTCGTAGACGAGGTCCGGATTCTCGGCGATGGCCAGGACCGGCACCGCCACCCCCGGCGAATAGGCCAGACTCAGGTCCCGCTGCGTCGCCATGGGCTTGGTCGCCGTGACGGCGATCTTCCCGGGCGTCGGGAACTGGTGGAAGGCCAGAGCCTCCTCGTCGGTGAAACTGCGCTTCTCGTCGTCCATTGGGCCCCGGGCGCTTGAGTTGCGTATCTGGACGAGAGCCTAGACGCCGGGGCCCACCGCCACAACCGAACACAGAAACAAGGTTCTCGGCCTTTGCGGGACTCGCCCCGGCCGAGTAGCGTCCCGCGCATGAACGCGCCTACCGTTCCCCCCGACGCCACCCCGGTGATGGCGCAGTTCTTCGAAGCCAAGGCGCGTCAGCCGGACGCCCTGGTCTTCTTCCGCATGGGCGATTTCTACGAGCTGTTTTTCGACGACGCGGTGAAGGCGTCCGCGGCGCTCGGCATCACCCTGACGGCGCGGGGCAAGCACGGCGGCCAGGAAATCCCCATGGCGGGGGTCCCGGTGCACGCGGCGGAAGCCTATCTGGCCAAGCTGATCCGCGCCGGCTTCAAGGTGGCGGTGTGCGAGCAGATGGAGAACCCGGCGGAGGCGCGAAAGCGCGGCTCCAAGTCGGTGGTCCACCGCGATGTGGTGCGGGTCGTCACCCCTGGCACCCTGACCGAGGAATCCCTGCTGGACGCCCGCGGCGCCAACCGGCTGGCGGCCATCGGCGTGCGGGCCGGACAGGCTGCGCTGGCGAGCGTCGAGCTTTCCACCGGCGAGGTGGAATCCATCGTGCTGGAGAAGGAAGCGCTAGGCCCCGCGATCGCGGCGCTCCGCCCCTCTGAGATCCTGGTTCCCGACCGGCTGTTCGCCGACGAGGTCGTGTCCGCCGCCCTGAAGTCGGCGGGCGGCCTGGTCCAGCCCATGGCCAGCGCGCTCGCCGAGCCCTCGGCGGCCGAGGCGCGGCTGAAGCGGCTCTACGGGGTGCAGACCCTGGACGGGTTCGGCGCCCTCTCGGGGGCGGAGATCGCGGCGCTGGGCCTGATCGCGGCGCACCTGGAGGTCACCCAGGCCGGCAAGCTGCCCGCACTGTCGCCGCCCCGGCGCGGCAGCGGGGCCGAGACCATGGCCATCGATCCGGCCACCCGGGCGAGCTTGGAGATCGAGCGGGCCCAGGCGGGGGGCCGCGAAGGCTCCCTGCTGGCGGCCATCGACCGCACGGTGACGGCGGCGGGGGCGCGGCGGCTGGCCGAACGGCTGGCCCGGCCCCTGGTCGATCCCGCGTCCATCGAGGCGCGCCTCGACGCTGTGCAGCACTTTGTCGAGCGTCGGCCCCTGCGGGAGCGCGCGCGGCTGGCCCTTCGCGACGGCTCGGACATGGCCCGCGCGGTCTCGCGACTGGCCTTGGGACGGGGCGGCCCTCGCGATCTGGGGGCCCTGCGCGCCGGGCTTGGGGTCGGCGAGACCCTGACCGCCCTCTTCGCCGAGGCGTTCGAGCCCCTGGCCGAGCCCCCCGCCGAGATCGCCGCGGCCCTTTCCGCCCTGGACCTGGCGACGCGGCCGGAGCTGGCGGCCTTCTTGTCGCGGCTAAGGGACGGCCTGTCGGAGGACCTGCCCTCGGGCCTGCGGGACGGGGGCTACATCGCCCCCGCCTTCCGGCCGGAACTCGACGAGGCGCGGGCGCTGCGCGACGACAGCCGCCGGGTGATCGCGGGGCTGGAGGGCCAGCTGCAGCTGGAGACCGGCCAGGGGCTGAAAATCCGCCACAACGCGGTCCTGGGCTATTTCGTCGACTGCACCGCCAAACAGGCCGAGCCCCTGTTCCAGCCCCCCTGGAACGCCACCTTCATCCACCGCCAGACCCTGGCCAACCAGGTCCGCTTCACCACCGTGGCGCTGGCCGACCTCGACGCGCGCATCGCCCAGGCGGCCGACCGGGCGCTCGCCATCGAGACGGAGACCTTCGAGCGCTTCCGGGAGGAAGCGATTTCCCTCGCGCCCCAGCTCCAGGCCGCCGCCGCCGCGCTGGCCGGGCTGGATGTGGCCGCGGCCCTCGCCGAATGGGCCGAGGAATCCGACGCGGTGCGCCCCGAAATCGACGACAGCCTCGCCTTTGAGGCCGAGGGCGGTCGTCACCCGGTGGTCGAGGCGGCCGTCAAGCGCAGCGGCGAGCCCTTCACGCCCAACGACTGCAAGCTCGACGGCTCGGGCAAGGCCATGGCGCGGCTGGCCATCGTCACCGGGCCGAACATGGCGGGAAAGTCCACCTTCCTGAGGCAGAACGCCCTGCTGGCGGTGCTGGCGCAGGCGGGCAGCTTCGTGCCGGCCCGGCGCCTGCGCCTCGGGGTGGTGGACCGCCTGTTCAGCCGCGTCGGCGCGGGCGACGACCTCGCGCGGGGCCGCTCGACCTTCATGGCCGAGATGGTGGAGACCGCCGCCATCCTGACCCAGGCGACGGAGCGCTCGTTCGTGATCCTGGACGAGATCGGGCGGGGCACCGCCACCTATGACGGCCTCGCCATCGCCTGGGCGGCGGCCGAGCATCTGCACGACACCAACAGATCCAGGGCCCTCTTCGCCACCCACTATCACGAGCTGGCCAAGCTGGAGGGCCGCCTCGCCCACGTCTGCAACCTCTCCATGCGGGCCAAGGAGTGGAACGGGGACCTGGTTTTCCTGCATGAGGCCGGACCGGGCGCCGCCGACCGCTCCTACGGGGTGCAGGTGGCCAAGCTCGCCGGGGTCCCGCCCTCGGTGGTGCACCGGGCCCGGGAGGTGCTGGAGCGGCTGGAGAAGGAGCCGGGATCCCCCGCGCTCCTCGACGACCTGCCCCTGTTCGCCGCCAGCCGGCCGCCCTCGGCCAGGACGCCCCTGGAGCCCTCCAGGGTGGAGGCCGCGCTCAAAGATTTGGATCTCGACGGCATGTCCCCCCGCGAGGCCCAGGAGAGCTTGTACCGATTGAAGGGACTGCTTCCGTAAGACACCGCGTGACCTCGGCGGCGCCCCGCATTACCTAGGGGTCATGGCCCGCCGCCTTCGCCCCACCCGCCTGGAATATGTCGTCGACGGGGTGAAGCTGCGCGCGCAGCTCTCCGCCGCCGCCCTGGACGCCATCGGCAACGAGGCCGAGCAGCGGCGCGGGGCGCTGGAGGTCCTGAGGGCGGCCCTGTTCCGCGGCCGCATGATCGCCAAGGAGCGGCTGGAAAACGGCGCCGGGGGGATCGAGACCGCGCGCCTGCTGTCCGGGATCACCGACGAGGTGGTGCGGGCCCTCTACGACTTCACCACCGTGCACATGTTCCGCGCCCGCAACCCCACCGAGGGCGAGCGGCTGGCGGTTCTGGCGGTCGGCGGCTACGGGCGGGGCACGCTGGCGCCCTTCTCCGACATCGATCTGCTCTTCCTGCGACCCTACAAGCAGACCGCCTACGCCGAGAGCGTGATCGAATACATGCTCTACGCCCTGTGGGACCTCGGCTTCAAAGTCGGCCACGCCTCGCGCACCATCGAGGAATGCCTGAAGCTGGCGCGGGAGGATTTCACCATCCGCACCGCGCTTCTGGAAGCGCGCCACCTGACGGGGGACACGAGCCTCTCGGGCGAGCTGCAGCGGCGCTTCCGCAAGGAGGTGGCCGAGGGCACGGGGGCCGAGTTCGTCGCCGCCAAGCTGAAGGAGCGGGACGAGCGCCACGCCCGCGCCGGAACCTCGCGCTACCTGGTCGAGCCCAACGTCAAGGAGGGCAAGGGGGCGCTCCGCGACCTCAACACCCTGTTCTGGATCGCCCGCTATCTGCACCCGTCCGAGGGCAATTCCGAGATCGTCAAGCTGGAGGAGTTCACGGGGCGCGAGCTTCGGGTCTTCATCCGCGCCTTCGACTTCCTGTGGGCGGTGCGGGCGCACCTGCACTTCGCCACCGGCCGCCCCGAGGAGCGCCTGACCTTCGACCTGCAGCCCGAGGTCGCCCGGCGGATGGACTACGGGGACCGGGGCGACGCCCCAGCGGTGGAGCGGTTCATGCGCCGCTACTTCCTGATCGCCAAGGAGGTCGGCAGCCTGACGCGGGTGTTCTGCGCCAAGCTCGAGGCGGAAGAATCCAAGAAGCGCCCGACCGGCCTGTCGCGGTTCCTCGGTCGGCGGCCCCGGTCCGAGCCGAAGATGATCGAGGAGGGCTTCATCGAGGAGGGCGGGCGCATCTCGGTCGAGGGCGTCGAGCTGTTCGAGCGCGATCCGGTGAACCTGATCCACCTGTTCCGCCTGGCCGACCGGCACGATCTGGACCTGCATCCGGACGCCTTCGCCGCCGTCACCCGCTCTCTGCAGCTGATCACCTCCAAGGTCCGGCGCGATCCTCGCGCGACGCGGGCCTTCCTCGACATCCTGGCGCACGGCCGCGCGACCTATCGCGTGCTGATGCTGATGAACGAGGCGGGGGTGCTGGGGCGCCTGGTGCCCGAGTTCGGGCGCATCGTCGCCCAGATGCAGTTCAACATGTACCACTCCTACACCGTCGACGAGCACACCCTGCGGGCCGTCGCGGTGATCGCCGACATCGCCGCCGGGCGCCTGGCGGAGGACCACCCGCTCTCGGCCACGGTCATGCCCCTGATCGCCGACCGCGAGGCCCTGTTCCTGGCCATGCTGCTGCACGACACCGGCAAGGGCGGGGAGGGCGGCCAGGAGCTGGCCGGCGCCCGCGCCGCCCGTTCGGCCTGCGAGCGCATGGGGCTGGAGCGCGACCGCATCGAGCTCGTCGCCTGGCTGGTCGAGCACCACCTGGTCATGTCCGACTTCGCCCAGAAGCGGGACGTCGGCGATCCGCGCACCATCGCCGCCTTCGCCAAGATCATTGGCGCGCCTGAGCGCCTGCGCCTGCTGCTGATCCTGACCGTCGCCGATATCCGCGCCGTGGGGCCGGGGGTCTGGAACGGCTGGAAGGGCCAGCTGATGCGCGAACTCTACAACGCCACCGAGGCCACCTTCCGCGGCGGCCGGGGCTCCGATTCCGCCGCCCACTACGGCGCCGACCAGCGCGGCGCGGCCGAGATGGCGCGCGACAAGCTGTTCGCGGCCCAGCTCCACGCCAGCCCGGGCCTGCTGACCTGGGCGGCCGAGATGGAGGACGCCTATTTCAACGCCTTCTCCACCGAGGAGCATGCGGCCCACTTCATCCTGGCCGGGCGGGCCAAGGAGCAGGGCGGCGCCGCCGCCTCGGCCCGGGTGGTCCCGGCCTTCAACGCCGCCGAGATCGTGGTGGCCGCCCGCGACCGGCGGGGTCTCTTCGCCGACCTCGCTGGGGCCATGGCCGGATTCGGGGCCAATGTGGTGGGGGCGCGGGTCTACACCTCCTCCGCCGGACAGGCCCTCGACGTCTTCTACGCCCAGGACGTGATGGGCCAGCCCTACGGCCGGCAGAACCCCGGCGCCCTCGAGCGCCTGACCGCCGCCCTGGAGACCGCCGCCCGCGGCGAGACCCCGCCCATCGAGGCGCGCAAGGCCCCCGATCTCGGGCGCGCCGCCGCCTTCGCCGTGGTCCCGACCGTGGCGGTGGACAACGAGGCTGCGGAGACGGCCACGGTGGTGGAGGTTTCCGGCCGCGACCGGCCCGGCCTGCTGGAGGCCCTGGCGCGGACCCTGGGCGCAGCGGGCCTGTCGATCCTGTCGGCCCACATCGACGGCTACGGCGAGCGGGCGGTGGACGCCTTCTATGTGGTGGACGCCGAGGGGGCCAAGCTCACGGACAAGGCGGCCGTCGCCGCCCTGAAGACGTCCCTGGCCGAGGTGCTGCAGGACGCCGACCCAACCGCCGCCGGCGACCGTCCCCGGCTGGAGCGCGCCCGCGCCAGCGTGGCGCGGTAAGCTCCACTCTGCCCCCTTTGGGGGAAGTGTCCGCCCAACCGGGCGGACGAAGGGGGCTGAAGGACGATCCAGTTGACGTCGAGCCCTGCAGCCCCATCAGTCAGGCCGTTCGGCCTGACAGCTCCCCCAGGAGGGGAGCAGTGTGACGCCTTGACCGACTCGGGCCCGGTGACTAGGCCCAAGGCGTGACCGCCCCCCCACCGCCTCCGAGCGATCCGACGGGCGTCGATGCTCCCGACGCGGTGAGCCCGCTCGCCCCGCCGGTGAAGCGGGCCGGGCTGATCAAATCCTCGGCGATCTTCGCGGGGCTGACCCTGGTCAGCCGGTTCATGGGGCTGGCGCGGGACATCGTCATCACCGCGCGCCTGGGCGCGAGCCTGACCATCGCCGCGGACGCCTATTACACGGCGCTCTCCTTCCCCAACCTGTTCCGGCGCATCTTCGCCGAGGGCGCCTTCGCGGCGGCCTTCGTGCCCAGCTACGCCCGGCGGCTGACGGCGGACGGGGAGGCGGCGGCGGACAAGTTCGCCACCGACGCCCTGGCTACGGTGGCGGCGGCCACGGCGGTCCTGACCATCGCCTGCCAGCTGGCCATGCCCTGGCTGATGTTCGTGATCAATCCGGGCTACGTCCACGATCCGGAGAAGTTCCGCCTGGCGGTGGTCCTGACCCAGATCACCATGCCCTACCTGCCGTGCATGACGGTGGCGGCCCTGCTCTCCGGGGTGCTGAACGCCCGGGGCCGCTTCATCATCTCGGGCGCCTACCCGACGGTGCTGAACGCGGTGATGCTGGCGGTGGTCCTGCCGCAGCACGATCCGGTGCAGGCGGCCTACGCCGCCTCGGTCGGGGTGATCTTCGCCGGAATCGGCCAGGGCGCCCTGATCTGGTGGGGCGTGCGGCGGACCGGCGCGCGGATCGGCGTCGCCTGGCCGACCCTCAATCCCGAGATTAAAGCTTTGCTGCGCAAGGCGGTGCCGGCGGTGATCGCCAACAGCGCCACCCAGATCAACCTCTTCATCTCGGGCATCCTGGCTTCCCAAGTGGCCGGCTTGCGCGGCTGGATGGCGGTGGCCGACCGGCTCTACCAGTTGCCGATGAGCCTCGTCGGCGTCGCGCTGGGGACGGCCCTGCTGCCGCGCCTGTCCCAGGCCATCGCCGCCAAGGACGACGCGGATTCCCAAGGCGCCATGGACCAGGCCATGGTCTTCGCCCTGGCCTTCTCCCTGCCCGCGGCGGCGGCTTTGTTGGCCATGCCGATCTACCTGATCGACGCCCTCTACACCCGCGGCGCCTTCGCCTTCGCGGACTCCCGGGCCACGGGCCTGCTGCTCTTCCACTACGGCTGGGGCGTGCCGGCCTTCGTCCTCTTGAGGGTGCTGCAGCCGGCCTTCTTCGCCCGGCAGGACACCCGCACCCCGATGAAGTTCAGCCTGATCTCGGTGGGGGTGAACATCGTCCTGGGGCTGGCGCTGTTCTACGCGGTGGGCTTCCAGGGCCTCGCCGCCGCCACCAGCATCGCCGCCTGGGTCAGCGTCCTGCAGATGGCCTTCTCGCTATGGAAGACCCGGACCTACCGGCCCGGCGCCGCCGCCTGGGCCAAGATGATTCGGGTGGCCGCGGCGAGCACGGTCCTCGGCCTTGTCCTCTTCGCCGCCGCCCACTTTCGCCCCCTCCTGGAGGCGCCGTTCGCCCATGTCCGGTTCCTCGGCCTGCACGCCAAGGAGATCACGGTCCTTTTGGTCTGCGCCGCCGGGGGCCTCACCTATCCGGCCCTGCTGTTCGCCTTCGGGGGCGTGACCCCCGCCGAGGTCAAGGCGGTGCTGCGGCGCCGGGGGGGCGGCGGCGCGGCCTTGCCCTGAGGGGGCTTGCGGATTATTGGGCCGCCATGGCTCGAACCTGCCCCGATGGACGGCGATGGCGCCGCGGCTGATCCCGCCGCGACGACAGCCCTTCATTCCGCTAAGAGCCTGATCCCATGACCGACCAGACACCGGCCCCCTATTCGGGCCCCACCCGTATGCTCTCAGGCGTGCAGCCCTCGGGCGCGCTTCACCTCGGCAACTACCTCGGCGCCATCGTCAAGTTCGTGAAGCTGCAGGAGGAGATGCCCTGCTTCCTGTTCGTCGCGGACCTCCACGCCATCACCGTGTGGCAGGACCCGGCGGAGCTGGCCAAACAGACCCGCGAGATCGCCGCGGCCTATCTCGCCTCAGGGCTGGACCCGAAGAAGGCGGCCATCTTCCCGCAGTCGGCGGTGCGCGCCCATGCCGAGCTCGCCTGGATTCTCAACTGCGTCGCCCGCCTCGGCTGGCTCGACCGCATGACCCAGTTCAAGGAGAAGTCGGGCAAACACAAGGAGCGGGCCTCGGTGGGGCTCTACACCTACCCGGTGCTCCAGGCCGCCGACATCCTGGCCTACAAGGCGACCCATGTGCCCGTCGGCGAGGACCAGAAGCAGCACCTGGAGCTGACCCGCGACATCGCCGCGAAGTTCAACAACGACTTCGGCGCCCAGGGCTTCTTCCCGCTGCCGGAACCGCTGATCCAGGGACCGGGCGCGCGGGTGATGTCCCTGCGGGACGGCACGGCCAAGATGTCCAAGTCCGATCCGTCGGACCAGTCGCGCATCAATCTCTTGGATGACGCCGACACCATCCTGCAGAAGGTGAAACGCGCGCGCACCGACCCCGAGCCGCTTCCCGAGACGGTGGAGGGCCTGACCGGCCGGGCGGAGGCCGACAACCTCGTCGGCATCTACGCGGCCTTGGCGGGGATAACCAAGGCCGAGGTCATCGCCCAGTTCGGCGGCCAGGGCTTCGGGAGCTTCAAGCCGGCCCTGGGCGAGCTGGTGGCCGAGCGCTTCGCCCCCGTCGCCTCCGAGATGCGCCGCCTGATGGGCGATCCCGCCGAGGTGGACCGGGTGCTCAAGGACGGCGCCGAGCGGGCCGCCGCGGTCGCGGAAAAGACACTGGCCGAAACTAAGGAACTGGTCGGGTTCTGGCCCGGTCGGGGCTGAAGGAGATTGTCGTGAAGGTTCTTGTCGCCGCGCTCGCGCTTGCGGGCCTCGCCACCGCCGCCCAGGCGGCGGGGGTGCAGATCGACAACGCCCGGATCCGCGCCTCCCTCGGCAATGTCCCGACCTCGGCCGCCTATCTGATGATCACCAATATCGGCACGGCGGACGACACGCTGCTCAGCGCGTCCTGCGCCTGCGCCGCCAAGGTCGTGCTGCACCGGACCACCACCGACAAGGGCGTGTCGCGGATGCGCACGGGCGGGGCCCTGGCCGTCCCCATGGGCGGGATGATCATGATGGACCCGGGCGCCGAGTATCACCTGATGCTGACCGGGGTGAAGAAGCCGATCCGCGCCGGGGATCAGGTGCCCATGACGCTGAAGTTCGAGAAGGCCGGGACGATCACGGCGGTCTTCAAGGCGACCGGCACCCCGGGCGGCGAGGCGCCCGCCCAGCACCAGCACTGACAACGGCGCCGGGGCTAACGGCCAAGCCCCATATAAAGATATCTTTATATGCGTGTTGCCCGCCTGCGGGGGCGGGGCTATAGAGCCTGCCAAACCCGCATCAACGACCAAAATCTGACCAAAAATCTCTGGGGAGTCGAACCAATGCCCGACTACGTCATCAAGGACATCTCGCTTGCTCCGTGGGGCCGCAAGGAGATGGACATCGCCGAAACCGAGATGCCGGGCCTGATGGCCACGCGCGCCGAGTTCGGCAAGGAAAAGATCCTCAAGGGCGCCCGGATCGCCGGCTCCCTGCACATGACCATCCAGACGGCGGTGCTGATCGAGACCCTGCAGGAACTGGGCGCCGACGTGCGCTGGGCCTCCTGCAACATCTTCTCCACCCAGGACCACGCCGCAGCCGCCATCGCCGTGCGCGGCACCCCGGTGTTCGCCGTGAAGGGCGAGAACCTGGTGGAGTACTGGGAATACGCCCACCGGATCTTCGAATGGTCCGACGGCGGCTACCCGAACCTGATCCTGGACGACGGCGGCGACGCCACCCTGCTGACCGTCCTCGGCCCCAAGGCTGAGAAGGACCCCAGCGTCATCTCCAATCCGCAGAATGAGGAGGAAGAAGCCCTCTATGCGGTGATGAAGCGCTACCTGAAGGAAAAGCCGGGCTTCTATACGGCCATCCGCGACTCGGTGAAGGGCGTCTCGGAAGAGACCACCACGGGCGTGCACCGCCTCTACCAGATGGCCGAGCGCGGCGACCTGCCGTACCCGGCGATCAACGTCAACGACAGCGTCACCAAGTCGAAGTTCGACAACCTCTACGGCTGCCGGGAATCCCTGGTGGACGCCATCCGCCGCGGCACCGACGTGATGCTGGCCGGCAAGGTGGCGGTGGTCTTGGGGTTCGGCGACGTGGGCAAGGGCTCGGCCGCTTCGCTGCGTAATGGCGGCGCCCGCGTGATCGTCACCGAAGTCGATCCGATCTGCGCCCTGCAGGCGGCGATGGAGGGCTATGAGGTCCGCACCATCGAGAACAGCCTGGCGGTCGCCGACATCTACTGCACCGCGACCGGCAACAAGGACGTCATCACCGTCGAGCACATGCGCGGGATGAAGCACAACGCCATCGTCTGCAACATCGGCCACTTCGACTCGGAAATTCAGGTCGCCGGCCTGAAGAACTACAAGTGGGACGAGATCAAGCCGCAGGTCCACCACATCGAGTTCCCGGACGGCAAGAAGATCATCCTGCTGTCTGAAGGCCGCCTGGTGAACCTGGGCAACGCCACGGGCCACCCGAGCTTCGTGATGAGCGCCTCCTTCACCAACCAGACCCTGGCCCAGATCGAGCTGTGGACCAACGGCGCGGCTTACGAGAAGAAGGTCTACACCCTGCCTAAGCGCCTCGATGAAAAGGTGGCCATGCTCCACCTCGACAAGCTGGGGGCCCAGCTCACCAAGCTGAGCACCGAGCAGGCCGACTACATCGGCGTGCCGACCTCGGGCCCGTTCAAGCCCGACCACTACCGGTACTAAGACCCATTCAAGGCATTGGCAGCGGGTCGGGAAGCGAGAGCTTCCCGGCCCGTTCGCGTTTCAGGGAGCCGCGGCATGAAGCCGATCGCCTTCTCCAAGGAAGAGACCAGGGCCATGGTCTCGGAAATCCAGGCCTATTTCCGCAGCGAGCTGGACCAGGAGATCGGCGGCCTCGGCGCGGAGATGCTGCTGGATTTCATCGGCCGCGAGGTCGGCGGCTATTTCTACAATCGCGGGCTGGAGGACGCCCGCACCCTGGTCGCGGCGCGGATGGAGGACCTGACCGACGCCATTGCCGGACTGGAGCGCCAGACCCGCTTCGTGAAGTGACGGCTTAGCCCAGCCGCCGCTTGCGCAGGCCCGTTCCGCTCGCATACTCGCGCCGTTAATTCGAGGAGCGCGCCGTGAGCCAGGCCGAGGTGTTTCCCGTCCCCCCCGAATGGGCTGCCGGCGCCCAGGTCGGCGCCGACCTCTATCACCAGATGCGTCTGCGGGCGGCCGCCGACCCGGAAGGGTTCTTCGGGGAGGCGGCGGCGCGGCTCGACTGGATGCGCGAGCCGACGAAGATCAAGGACACCTCGTTCCACGTC
>CANJID010000078.1 GCA_947474395.1 Caulobacterales bacterium | reverse complement strand
GGTCAGGTCCGGCGGGATGAGAACGCCGGTGACGATCTCGGCCTTGGCGGCCTTGAACTTGGCGATCTGGGCGGAGAAGTCGTCCGAGGCGTTCTGGAAGCGCCCCGAGTCGGTGACGTGATAGCCGCGCGGGCCGACCTGCGGCTGGATGCCGGTCTTGGCGTCGCCCCAGGCGTTGCCGTCCGCGTCGTTGGGGAACAGGCCGCCGACGCTCTTGTTGTTCGGGACCTGGTCCCACATGTCCATGAAGACGGCGGTGACGTCCTCGAGACCCCAGAAAAAGTGGTAGGTCCAGTTGAACCCGGTCTCCGGCTTGCCGCCGCGGGTGAAGAACCAGGACTGCCAGGGCGCCACGGTGGAGATGCAGGGGGTCTCGTTGACCTCGCACTGGTCGGCCACAGGGTTGGTGTTCTCCGGCGTATTGCCCACCAGCATCAGGTCGACGCCGTCCTTCAGGATCAGCTCGCTGGCGACCTCGGCGGCGCGGGAGGGGTTGGACTGGCTGTCACGGACCAGGATCTCGACCGGGGTCATCTTGCCGCCGATGTCGACGCCGTTCTTCCAGGCATCCCGAAGCTGGCCGATGACGAAGGTGTCGGCTTCCGCGAAGGCGGCGAGCTGGCCGGTCTGCGGGCTGACGAGGCCGATCTTCAGGGGCTTGCCGGCCGCCGCGCCGCCGCCGGTCTTCGGGCCGCACGCCGCAAGGGCGCCCACGCCCGCCACCGCCGCGCCGCCTAGGAGGGCCCCGCGTCTGTTGAGTCTGAACCCAGCCATGTCGCGCCCTCCCAGAGCGTCAGTCTTCTTGACCCCATCTTGGGGGGGCGGGGGCTATGGGGGCAAGGGGGATCGCCGTTCACTTTCCCCCTTGCGGGGGCGCAAGGGGCTTTAGAACTGCACCGAGACGACGGGCGCCTCGCCCCTGGCGATCAGCTCGGGGATTTTCGGGGAGCCGTTCTCCCAGACCAGCAGCATGGCGCGCTTGTCCGCGTAGCCCTTGTGGCGGATGTCGGCCGGCATGCAGGAGACGTCCCCGGCCTTCATGATGACCTTGGCGCGGGGCTTGCCTGTCTCCTTGTCCTTCACGTCCCAGATCACCTCGTCGGAGAGGACGATGAACCACTCGCAGCGATCGTTGCCGTGGTCGACCGGCAGGGTGAACTCCTCGGAGGTGGGGCAGAACAGGCTGTCGCCCACCGCCGAACAGACGGATGGATTCCAGGTCACGTCGGAGCGCGACAGGTAGGCGAAGAGGTTGAAGGCGCCGACCTCGCCCTCGAAGCCGGGCTCGACCTCCACCCGGGGCTCGTCCTGGGGCACGTCGGCGAACATGCGGTTCACCGGATAGCCGTTGGCGTCGGTGCGGATGGCGGCGTCGCCGGGCAGGCCCGTCATGCGCCTCGCCGCCACGCGGGTGCGCTCCACCGCCGCGCCGTTCTCGCCGCGCTTGGGACCCCAGGGGGCGCCCGTCTCCATGGGGGCGGCGAAGGGATCGTATCCGGCGTTGGTCCAGTCTCCGATCATGGCCTTGAACAGGGCCATCAGCGCGTCCGCCTCGAAGCGCTGCTCGAAGTCGCGCCCGGCGTCGCGGTAGGCCTCGTTGAAGCGGCCGGCGAACATGGTCACCTGGCCGTAGTGGTTGATGGTGCCGAACACGTCGTCGAAGTTCACCACCCCGTAGAAGAAGCCCCAGGCCACGTCGCGCATCAGGGCGCGCAGGAAGGCGTCGATGGGGGCGATGTGGTTGCCGCCCGGCCAGGAGATGCGGGCGAAGTACTCGTCCCGCCGGAAGCTGAAGTCGCCGGCCTGGAAGGCCTGGTAGCCGGTCCTGTTGTCCGGCGGCAGGATGGCGGTGGCGGTGCTCGCGGGCAGGCTCATGTCATCCATGCGTCGTTTCCTCGGCTGCGGGTCAAATCAACCCCTCGGCCCGGTCGCGGTCAAGGCGCGAGGAAGCCGGGCAAGGCGGCGGCCTGCCTCAGCCAATCGGCCAGCAAGGCCTCGTCGATCTCGTCGTCCTGGCGGATATCCAGGTAGCGGACATCCTTGCTCTTGCCGGCGCCGGGCGGCGGCGGTTGCAGCGAGGCGCCGCGGAAGAAGGCCAGCTTGACGTAGTGCTGGAAGACATGGACCGCGACGAACCAGCCGTTCCCCTCGACGCCGTAGAACGGGGAGTTCCACTTCACCGCCTTGCACACCCCGGGCACGGTCTCTTCGATGAGCGCGTCGAGACGGCGCCCGGCCTCGTGCTTCCAGCCCGGCAGGGCGGCGATATAGGCCTGCACCGGAGCGTCGCCGTCCGCCTTGGCGATCTGCGGATTGCCGCCCGAAAGGAGCGTGGGCGTCACGGCTTCGCGCCCTTGGCGGGCTTCTTCTTCCTGGCCTGATTGAACGCGACCGCGGCGCGGACGAGGGACTGCAGGGCCGGCGCATTGATCGTGTCGCCCTCGAGGAAATCGATCGCGCGCCTCTGGTTGCCCTCGAGGCCGGCGTTGAAGAGTTTCTCGGGATCGGGCAGGCGCGCGCCGTAGTCGAAGGTGAGCTTGACCTTGCCCTTGTGGGCGTTGGCGACGGCGATGATCCCGTCCCTGGACCACACCGGGCTGCCCATCCACTTCCATTCCTCGATGATCTCGGGGTCCGCCGCGAGGATGGTTTTGCGGACGGCGGCGAAGGTTTCCCCACGCCAGTCCGTGATGCCCGCGATCAGCTGGTCGATCTGTTCGGCAGCCGTCATGTCTGGCAGATTTCGGCCCACTTCTGCAGGGTCACGGGACCCTCGACCGTCTGGAACAGCAGGGCGCAGGGCGCGGCCGCGTCGAAGCGGTAGGCCGAGCCGGCGGGGAGCATCCCCAGGTGTCCCCGGTTCAGGACCAGGCGGCCCATCTTGCGGCCGTCTGGCGCCTCGGCGAGGGCATGGGCGCCCTGGCTGTCGGCTTCAACTTGCGGGCTGTCGGGCTTGAGGAGGTGGACCTCGACCTCGCCGTCCAGGCTGAGCACGAACTCGTCGTGGGCGCAGGCGAACCAGCCCGAGGTCCCCTCGGCGCGGGCGGCCTCGACCACATATTCGAAGTTCTTGCCCACCGCGATCCGCTCGTAGGGGGCGGCGTTCGAGCAGACCTCGAAGATGTTCGAGAAGACGTAGTTCTTCGGATCGTCGTCGATGATCTCGACCCCGCCCTTGTCGTAGTCGGCGAGGGATCCGAAGCGGGTCGTGTAGTCGCCTGAATCGTTCGAATTGGGCGCACTCAAGACGCGGGCTCCGGCTTGGGGGGCGGCGCCAGGGGCGTCGCCACCCCGTAGCGATAGGGCGGGAGCAGGGCCAGGATGATCACCGAGCTCACCGTACCCATGATCAGTATCACGAAGGCGACGTCGTAGGAGCCGGTGCTGTCGTAGATCAGCCCGATCACCCAGGGGGAAAGACCGGTGATGAAGGCCATCAGGCCCCGGAAGATCCCCATCAGCTCGGCGAAGGAGCGCAGGCCGAAATAGCGGGTGAAGAAGTAGTTCGCCATCGGCGCCACCCCGCCGCCGAGCCCCAGCAGGATGACGCCGGCGTAGAGGGTCCAGGGTCCCGTCTGGTCGGAGGTCAGGGCGATCATGACCACCCCCAGGGCGTAGAGGGCGACATAGCCGGCCGAGATTTTCGCCGAGTCGATCCGGTCCAGGGCGAAGCCCGAGGTGAACTGGCCGACGGTGGTGAAGATGGAGAGCAGGCTGAGGGCGCCGACAGCCGCTTCAACGGTCAGCCCCCTGGCGACCATCATGCCCACCAGGTGCGGCAGGAGGCCGTAGATCGCCATGCCCCCGCCGATGCTGGCGGGCAAGGATCATCCAGAAGGGCGCGGTCTCCAGGCCTTCGCTGGTGGTCAGGCCGTCCAGCACCGGCGGGGCGGAGGCCGCGGCGGCGCGGCGGGCCTCCTCCATCGGGTCCCGCATCAGCCAGAGCAGGAGCGGCAGGACGACCAGGAATTCGAGCAGGCCAAGGCCGAGGAAGATGCCGCGCCAGCCCAGGGACACCATCAGCTGTTGCATCAGGACCGGCATGGCCGCCGAGACCAGGCTGGCCTCGATGGCGAACACGGCCAGCGCCTTGCCGCGGTGGCGGGTGAACAGGCTGGAGACCACCTTGGTGTAGGCGACGTTCGCCCCCCCGGCGACGCCCACCAGCATGAAGCCGGCGTAGAACTGCGCGATCACGGGGGTCGAAAACGCCAGGATCGCGAGCGCAGAGCCCATCAGCAGGGCCATGATGATGACCAGCCCGCGCGCGCCGGACCGGTCGACGCGGCGGCCGACCAGGAACAGGGACCCGGCGCCCGCGAAGGTCATGGCGGTGACGGCGGCGCCGATCGCGCCCCGGCCCCAGCCGAACTCGTCCCCGACAGGGGTCATGATCAGGGCGATCGCGCCGGTAGCGAAGCCGGCGTTGCCCAGCATCATGCCGGCGAGGCACGCGAAGGCCGTCGCCAGCGTGCGCGGAGACAGATCGCCTCCGACGCCGGGCGGCCGGCCTTCGGCCGGTAGCGCGGCCATCACGGAACCCCGTTTCATCTATTCGAACGAGTCGGACCGTGGCCCGTGGGGCTTCCGAGCGCAAGCCTCGCCTGCCCGCCGCCCGAGCATCATTACCTGTGGTTGCGACGATGTGGCAGACCCCCCACCCGTTGAGGTCGGCCTCCATGTCCGCCCCAGCCGCTAGAGGGCCAGCCGATCCTTATCCATCTTCAGGGTGATGATCGCCCCCTCCTCCAACCACTCCCGCTCGACCGTTCCCTTGAGGTTCCGGGTGACGCTGCGGGAGAGAAGGCTGCTGCCGAAACCGGCAAGATTTGGGGGAGCCGTGACCGGAGGACCGCCCCGCTCGGTCCAGACCATGACGACCTGGCTGTCCTGCACCAGGCAGGAGACGTCGAGCGTTCCCTCCACGGCCGAGAGGGCGCCGTACTTCATCGAATTGGTGGCCAGCTCGTGCAGGACCATCGCCAGGGTGGTGGCGCCCGATTCGCCGACCGACATGCGTGGCACCGAAACCCGAATGCGCCGGCTGAACGCGCCCGTGTCGTCGTACGGGGCCAGAAGGATCGTCACGAGGTCGCCCAGCAGGGCCCCGTTCTCCGGCCGGCCGGGGACGGGCCGAACGAAATCATGGGCGCGGCCGAGCGCGGCGAGCCGGGTCGTCAGCTCCCTGGCCATGTCCGCCGCGGAGCCTGCGGAACGGGAGCTGATGTTGGTCAGGGCCGCGGCGATGGTCAGGAGGTTCTTGACCCGGTGGCTCATCTCGCCGGCGAGGAGTTCGTGTCCCTCCTCGGCCTGCTTGCGCCCGGTTACGTCGAGGAAGACGCCGAACATGATCCGGCCCTTGATGTCCGCGTCCGCGCCCTGGCCGCGGGCCGAAATCCAGCGGACGTCGTCGGCGACGATGATGCGGAAATCGATTTCATAGGGCCCCGCGATGGCGCGCGTCGCGGCGAAGGCGGCGCGAACGCGGTCGCGATCGGCCGGGTGAATTTTCGCCGACAAGTCCTCGAAAACCACGAACGGGTGGAACGGCAAATCCCACAAGTCGAAGCCGCGCTCGTCCATCGTAAAATGGTCGGTGTCGACATTCCACGACCACAGAGCCACCCCGGCCGCATCAATAGCGAGGCGGAGGTGTTCAGAATTCCATTCAACTGAAGCTTGAGCGTGGGAGGTGGGCAATCGAAGAATCCCCAGTCGATTACTTCTGGCCCGCGGCGAGGGTGAAGTCCAGGCAGGGCGTCCAGCGCGCCGAGGCTGCGCCGACAGCCGTTGATCCTCCGTGCGGTTTGCCGGACAGTGCTTACCAACGAAAAAGCGGCCAGGCCGCCTGTGGGGAGACGTCCGTGGCCACGCCTGAAGAAACGCTGCTGTCGAAGGGCTACCGCACCTGGCTCTTGGGTGTGCTGCTGACGATCTCGACCTTCAGCTTCATCGACCGGGTGATCTTCTCGACCCTGTCGCAGTCGATCAAGCAGGACCTCGGCATGACCGATCTGCAGCTCGGCTGGCTGCAGGGACTGGGCTTCGCGATCCCCTTCATGGTCCTGGCCCTGCCGATCGGCTGGCTGGCCGAGCGGGTCAGCCGGGTCGGCATCATCGCCGTCGCCATCACGGTCTGGTCGGTGGCCACCGCCTTCTGCGGCGCGACCACCAACTTCGTGCAGCTCCTGTTCGCGCGGATCGGGCTCGGCGCCGGCGAGGCCGGGTTCAACCCGTCCTCTTTCTCCCTGGTCTCGGACCACTACACCTCCGAGCGGCGGACCTCGGCGCTGGCCATCATCGGCCTCGGCTCGCCCATCGGCGCCCTGGTCGGGGGCGTGCTCGCCGGATACGCGGCCCAGCACCTCGGCTGGCGCACGGCCTTCGTGGTGATCGGCCTGCCGGGGATCATCGCCGGCCTGGTCGCCTTCTTCACCTTGAAGGAGCCCCCCCGCGGGCTGGCGGAAGGCTACAAGAAGACCAAGGAGCCGGCGCCGTCCCTGCTGGCCGTGGCCAAGGTGCTCTTCACCAAGCCGACCTTCATCAACGTCCTGATCGGCGGCTCGCTGGCGGGCGCCGGGATGAGCGCGGTGGGCCAGTTCTCCGCCCCCTACTACATCCGGGTCTTCCACCTCAGCGTCCAGGACACCGGGACCCTGCACGGGCTGATCAGCTTCGTGTCGCTGGGCGCAGGGATGCTGTTCGGGGCCAAGATCGCCGAGCGGGCCGCCCGAAAGAACAAGAAGTGGTACGCCCTGTCGCCGGCCATCGGCGTGCTGGTGGCCGCGCCCCTCTACGCCATCGGCTTCCAGGCCCCGAGCATCTGGGTGGCCGCGCCCTGCATCCTCTTCGGCGGGCTGGCCCTGTTCTTCTACTACGCCCCCGCTCTGGCCACGGTGCAGAACCTGGTCGGGCCGCGGATGCGCGCCTCGGCGGCGGGTTTCTACGCCCTGGTGTTCGGCCTGGTGGGCACCGGGCTCGGTCCCACCCTGCTGGGGACCCTCAGCGACATGTTCGCGGTGAAGGCCTTCACGGCAGGCGACCTGCACGTGATGTGCAAGGGCGGCCGGGCCGTGGCCGGCTCGACCCAGGCGGTCGCCGACGCCTGCGCCGGGGCCTCGGCGGAGGGCATCCGCACCGCGCTCACCGTCATCACCCTGCTGTTCGTCTGGTCCAGCATCCACTTCCTGCTGGCCTCGCGGACTCTCGCCAAGGACTTCTACACGCCGCCGGCGCAGGCCTGAGGCGGCTGGCGAGCCGCCCGGTCCGGGCTTAGGCTGCGACGAAAATACGGGGGAACGGGATGGAGGCTCCAGCGATCGGCGCGCTCGCGGCCGGGATCATGCTTGCGGCGGCCGGGCCGTCGTCGGCCGCCAGCGTCATCTTCCAGGAGCGCAGCGCCGCGCCCCCCAACAACCTCTGCGACCGGGCGTGCCTGGACGGCTTCACCGACCGGTACATGAGCGCCCTCGTGGCGCATGACACCAAGGGCGTCCCCTTCGCAAGGGATGTCCAGTTCTCCGAGAACAACGTCATGCTGAAGATCGGCGACGGCCTGTGGAAGACCGTCAGCTCCAAGGGCGGGCCGGAAACCGAGCTGCACTTCGCCGACGTGACGGCCCAGACCGCCGGCTTCTACGGCATGGTCCGCGAGCGCGACTACACCGCCTACTACGGGATGCGGCTGAAGATCGTCGACGGCAAGATCGCGGAGGTCGAGACCATGCTCGCCCGCGTGGCGCCGAGGCCGGCGGGCGCGCCTGCGGCCGCGCCGGGCGGAGGCGGCGGCACGGGCTTCACGCCCTCGACGCCGGAGACCTTCCGCCACTTCCCCGCCTTCGGCGACATCCTGCCGGTCGCGCAGCGCGTGGGCCGGGGCCGCTACCGCGACGTCGTCAACGGCTACTGGTCGACCATGCAGCTCAACGACGGGACGATGTTCGCCCCCTTCAGCGACGACTGCCAGCGGATCGAGAGCGGCTTCCTGACCTCCGGCGGGAACCTGCCCAACGGCAATCGGCGCCCGACCTGCGGCGAGCAGTTCGCCACCGGCGGCTACCGCACCGACACGGACGTGAGCGACCGGGACTTCCTGGTCGTCGACGAGGAGAAGGGGCTGGTGCTGGGCAGCTTCCAGATCAACCACAACGCCGTGGCCAAGACCCTGGCCAACATCCGCGGCGAGGTGCGCCCCTCCAACCAGCGGACGCCCTCGAGCTTCACGGCCCTGGAGCTTTTCAAGGTCGTCAACGGCAAGATCAGCCGCATCGAGGCGATCGCCATTACCCCGCCCTACCACATGCCCGCGGCCTGGCGCCGGGCCGACGCCGACGTCGCCGACTTCAGCGCCACCGCCGCCTGGAACGGCGGGGACAAGTAGCTATTCGGCTGCCTTGAGGCCGTCGTCGATGAGGCAGGCGGGTTCGGCGGTGTTGATCAGGAGGCCCTGGCGCTTGAGGTAGCGCTGGATGCCCGAGCGCCGGCCGCCGAGGCCCGAGGCGCCGAAGCTATCCGACTCCACCGCCGCGGCGGCGAAGGTCAGGAAGCAGTCCTGCAGGGAGACGTTGCCGGCGTTGATACGCTCGCCGATCGCCCTCGCCTCCTCTTCCGTGCCCGCCATCACCGCCGCCGAGAGGCCGAAGGCGGTGTCGTTGGCCAGGGCCACGGCCTCGTCCGCCGTGCGGTAGCGCATCACCGGCATGACCGGGCCGAAGGTCTCGTCCTTCATCAGCGTCATCTCGTGGGTGACGTCCACCACCACGGTCGGGCGCATGTAGAGCCCGCCGCCGAGGGCCAGCACCTCGCCCCCGGTCAGGACCTTGGCGCCCTTGGAGACCGCGTCGGCCAGGTGATCGGCGACGATGGCGGGCTGACGGTCGGAGATGAAGGGGCTGAGCTGGCCCTTCATGGGATCGGGATAGTTCAGCTCGGCCTGCTCGGCCTTGGCCACCAGGCGGCGGACGAACTCGTCGTGCACGCTCTCGTGGACGTAGATGCGCTCGATGGAGAAACAGACTTGGCCGGTGGAGGTCAGGGCCCCGCGGACGGCGGCGGTGACGGCCTTGTCGAGGTCGGCGGTTGCGGTGACCACCAGGGGATCCTTGCCCCCCAGCTCCAGCTCGGAGGGGATCAGGCGGCGGGCGCAGGCCTCGGCGACGCGGCGGCCGTTGGCGACGCTGCCGCAGAAGTTGATCAGGTCGACGTTGTCCACCACCGCCTGGCCGGTCTCGCCGGCGCCCAGCACCACGTCGAACACGGCGGCGAGCTCGGGCACGGCGCGCACGCTGTCCATCAGAGGCCGGGTGAAGCGGGGCGTGACCTCGCTGGGCTTCAGGAGCACCGCGCATCCCGCGAACAGGGGCGGGATCGAGCGCAGCATGGAGAGCATGGTCGGCGCGTTCCACGGGCTGATCACGCCGATCAGGGGGATGGGCTTGAGCACGCTGTCGTAGGCGACGTTGGGCATGTTGGGCGAGCGGCCCTGCCGTTTGGCCGCCTCGAAGGCGCCGGGGGCGGCGCGGGCGTTTCCGAACAGGGCGCCCAGCATCATGTCCGGGGCGATGCGGGAGATCTGGCCGTAGCCGGTGTCCTCACTATCGGCGTCGATGATGTCCTGGCGGCGCTCGCGGATGGCCTCGGCCCACTGGTTCAGGACGCCGATGCGGTGCTCGACGGAAGCCGCGCCCCAGGCCTTCTGGCCGGCCCGCAGGCGCGCGGCCGTGGCGGCGACATCCGCAGCGGTTGCGGGGGTCAGGTCGAAGTCGA
Organism: Caulobacterales bacterium; assembly: GCA_947474395.1. Taxonomy (GTDB): domain Bacteria; phylum Pseudomonadota; class Alphaproteobacteria; order Caulobacterales; family Caulobacteraceae; genus CANJID01. The sequence continues at coordinate 2,032 of CANJID010000078.1, read as the reverse complement.
CCGCGCCGGTCCTGGGATTGCGGACGGGGATGGAATTGGCCTGCGCCATGGGTACTGCTCCTGCACGCTCCTCCCCCGCCGATTGATCTTGGCTTGCGATCGGTCGAGGATGTCTGACTTATCACCGCTTAGCGGCGCCAAGTGAAGGCGCCCACCGGAGGATTTCGACCATGGTGGAAGCGGTGCGCTTTCCCGATATCCCGCTCTACCAGGGCTGGGGCGCGCCGATGCGCACCGAGTCCACCCTGGCCGACCTGGAGGTGATCGAGGGGGCGATTCCCCCCGAGCTGAACGGCACCCTCTACCGCTGCGGCCCAGACCGGCAGTACCCGCCCATGACCGGCTCCGACGTCTTCATCGACGGCGAGGGCATGGCCCACATGCTGCGGTTCGAGGGCGGCCACGTGGACTACAAGAGCCGCTGGATCCGCACCGAACGGTTCGAGCTGCAGGAGAAGGCTCGGCGCTCGCTGTTCGGCCGCTACCGCAACCGCCACACCAACGATGCGAGCGTGAAGGGCGCCTCCATGGGGACGGCCAACACCAACGCCATCTGGCACGCGGGCAAGCTCTTGATCCTGAAGGAGGACGACCTGCCCTACGAGGTCGACCCCGACACCCTGGAGACGAAGGGCAAGTACGACTACGACGGGGCGGTGACGGCCTGTTCGATGACGGCCCACCCCAAGCTCGACCTGATCACCAACGAGCTGCTGACCTTCAGCTATCAGGCACGCGGCGACGCCTCGACGGACATCGTCTTCTACGTGATCGGGCCGGACGGGAAGATCGTCAACGAGGTCTGGTTCAACATGCCCTGGGCCGCCTGCGTGCACGACTTCGCGGTGACCGAGACCCACGTGATCTTCCCCTTCTTCCCGCTGATCACCGACCCGGAGGTGATCGCGAAGGGGGGCCCCTACTACCAGTACCATCCGGACAAGGAGACCGTGGTCGCGGTCCTGCCGCGCTATGGGACGGCGAGCGAGATCCGCTGGTTCCGGGGGGCCAACACCACCGCCGGGCACATGATGAACGCGGTCACCGAAGGCTCGAAGGTCCACCTCGACCTGTGCCTCTACGAGGGCAACTGCTTCGACTTCTTCCCGACGCCCGCGGGGGAGACGACCCCGCCTGTGCCGCCCCGTCTGACCCGCCTGACCTTCGACCTGGAGAGCAACGACGACGGCTTCGAAAAGCGCCTGCTGTCGCCGGTCCCCTGCGAGATGCCCCGCACCGACGACCGCTACCAGGGCCGGCCCTACCGGCACGGCTACGTCATCTCCTTCGGCAACCGCGCGGAGGGCTCCCAGCTGGGCCACGTCGACGTGGAGACCGGCAAGCTGGAGACCTGGAACTTCGGGCCGGGGACCGGAATCCAGGAGCCGCAGTTCGTGCCCCGCCGCCCGGATTCGCCCGAGGGCGACGGCTGGCTGCTGTGCTTCGTCAACCGCCCGGCCGAGAACCGCAGCGACCTCGCCATCGTCGATGCTCAGAATGTCGCCGCCGGCCCAGTGGCCCTGATCAAGCTGCCGGTGCGGGTGCGCTCGACCTTCCACGGCATGTGGGTGCCCGCCGGCGCCCTGGCGACCGGCCGCTACGACATGGCGCTGGTCGCCTGAACCCCTTCACCTGAGGAGCGCGCCGATGGCCGCCAAGCTGACCGCCGACGACCGCCTCGAGATCATGGAGCTGTTCGCCAAATACGCCTGGGGGATCGACCTCGCCGATCCCGAGCTGGTGAAGCAAGTTTTCGCAGAGGACGGCTACTTCGACCACCTGTGGCAGGGCCGCGTGCAGGGCCACGAGGCGATCCTGAAGAACCTGGCCGAGCTCTGGTACGACCGCCAGCACTGGTGGTTCGGCCGCCAGCACCTGTTCAACCACTTCATCATGACGCCGGAACAGACCCCGGGCGGCGAAGAGGGCGCGCGGGTGAAGAGCTTTTTCCAGATCATGCAGTTCAACGTCGACTACGGGACGAACTTCGTCTTCGGCATCGGCACCCGCAACGACCTCTGCGTGAAGAGGG
>CANJID010000077.1 GCA_947474395.1 Caulobacterales bacterium | reverse complement strand
CATCACCGCTATGGCCACCGGGTACCAGAGCCCGAAGTAGATGTTGCCCGAGGCGGCCACCATGGCGAAGGCGGTGGTGGGCAGGAAGCCGCCGAACCAGCCGTTGCCCACGTGATAGGGCAGGGACATCGAGGTGTAGCGGATGCGCGCCGGGAACATCTCCACCAGGGCCGCGGCGATCGGGCCGTAGACCATGGTGACGTAGATCATCAGCACCGCCAGGATCGCCACCGTCAGCGGCTTGTTCATCGCCGCCGGGTCGGCCTTGGCCGGATAGCCCGCTTCCTTCAGAGCGCCTGCGACCTCGGCGGTCCAGGCGGTCTTTTTCGCCGCGAACTCGGCCGCCGGAAGACCCGTCCCGGAGAAGCTGGGGACTTCCTTCGCGCCGATCCTTAAGACCGCCACCGAGCCTGCGGGCGCAGCCTTGTTGTCGTAGGAGACGCCCGCGCCGGCCAGATAGGCCTTGGCCACGTCGCAGGAGGAGGTGAAGACCTTCTTGCCGACGGGATCGAACTGCACCGAACAGTCCGCCGGGTCGGCGGCGAGGGTCAGGGGCGCGCTCGCCACCGCCGCCGCCAGGGCGGGGTTGGCCGCCGCCGTAAGGGCCTTGAACAGGGGGAAGTAGGTCAGGGCGGCCAGGAGGCACCCGGTGAGGATGATCCTCTTCCTGCCGATCCTGTCCGACAGGGCGCCGAACACCAGGAAGAAGGGGGTTCCGATGAGCAGGGCGAAGGCCACCAGGATGTTGGTCAGGGCCCCGTCGACCTTCAGCATCTTCTCCAGGAAGAACAGGGCGTAGAACTGGCCGGTGTACCAGACCACGCCTTGCCCGGCCGTCAGACCGAGCAGGGCCAGGATCACCAGCTTCAGATTGGGCCAGCGCCCGAAAGACTCCGTCAGCGGCTTGGCCGAGGTCCGCCCCTCAGCCACCATCTTCGCGAAGACCGGGCTCTCGTTGAGCTTCAGCCTTATCCACATCGAGACCGCCAGAAGGACGATCGAGACCAGGAAAGGCACGCGCCAGCCCCACTCGGCGAAGGCCGGCTCGCCCGTCCTGCCGCGCACCACCAGGATCACCACCAGGCTGAGGAAGAGGCCCAGCGTCGCCGTGGTCTGGATGAAGCTGGTGTAGAGGCCGCGCTTATCGGCCGGCGCATGCTCGGCCACATAGGTCGCCGCCCCGCCGTACTCGCCACCCAGCGCCAGGCCCTGCAGCAGCCGCATGGCGATCAAGAGGATCGGCGCGATCACCCCGATCTGTGAATAGCTGGGCAAGAGACCCACCACGAAGGTCGAGAGCCCCATCAGGAGCATGGTGACGAGGAAGGTGTTCTTGCGCCCCCACAGGTCCCCCAGCCGTCCGAACACCAGGGCGCCGAAGGGCCGGACCGCGAACCCCGCCGCGAAGGCCAGGAGGGCGAAGATGTAGCCGGTGGTCTCGTTGACCCCGGAGAAGAACTGCTTGGTGATGAAGCTGGCGAGCGAGCCGTAGAGGTAGAAGTCGTACCACTCGAACACGGTCCCGGCCGAAGCCGCCCCGATCACCAGCCGCACGTCCGCCGGTCGCGGACCGTCCTTCACATCAGCCATCTCGCCCCCCAAGGCTTGTCCCCAACCCTACCCCGCAGAGGAACTAGGCGTCGATGTCGGCATGCCGCGTCTCGGGCAGGAAGAGCAGGCTCAGCACCAGGCTCACCGCCGCCACGCCGACCGTGTACCAGAGGCCGAAGTAGAGGTTGCCGGTGGCGGCCACGAGGGCGAAGGCGATGGTGGGCATGAAGCCGCCGAACCAGCCGTTGCCGAGGTGGAAGGCCAGCGACATCGAGGTGTAGCGGATGCGCGCCGAATACATCTCCACCACCATGGCCGGGATCGGCCCGCAGACCATGGTGGCCCCTAGGATCAGGGCGACCAACAGGGCGAGCGTCAGGGGCTGGTTCACCGCGGCCGGATCCGCCTTGGCCGGATAGCCTGCGCCCGTCAGCGCCTTGCCCAGATCGCCGCGCCAGGCCGCCTGCCGCTTGGCGAAGTCGGCCGGGGCCATGCCCACGCCGGAGAAGCTCTGAATCGTCGTCGCGCCCACCCGCACCGTAACCGGCGTCCCGGCGGCGGCGGCCTCGCTGCGGTAGGGCGTGCCGGTGGAGGCGAGCGCGGCCTTGGCGATGTCGCAGGGGCTGACGAACAGGGCCTTGCCCACGGGGTCGAACTGCAGGGAGCAGCCCTTGGGGTCGGCCGTCACCACCACCGGGGTCGTCGCGGCCGCCGTCGCCAGGGCCGGATTGGCGGCGACGGTCAGGGCCTTGAACAGGGGGAAGGCGGTCAGGATCGCCAGCAGGAAGCCCGCCAGCAGCACGGGCTTGCGCCCCACCTTGTCCGACAGCCAGCCGAACAGGACGAAGAAGGGGGTGGCGATGGCCAGCGCCAGGGCCATCAGAAGGTTCGAGGTCCCGTCCTCGACCTTCAGCATCCGCTGCAGGAAGGACAGGGCGTAGAACTGAGCCGTGTACCAGACCACCGCCTGGCCGGCGTGGACGCCGAGGAAGGCGATGGCCATGCGCTTGACGTTGGCCGCGTCGGCGAAGGCGTCCTTCAGCGGGCGCGTGGAGCGGCGCCCCTCGGCCACCATACGGGTGAAGACCGGGCTCTCGTTCAGCTTCAGCCGAATCCACATGGATACAGCCAGGAGACCGGCGGAAATCAGGAAGGGCAGGCGCCAGCCCCAGGCGGCGAAGGCGTCCTCTCCCGTCCAGCGCCGGATCGCCAGGATCAGGATCAGGCTGAGCAGCAGGCCGATGGTGGCCGTGGTCTGGATGAAGCTGCCGTAGAGGCCGCGCTTGCCCGGCGGCGCATGCTCCGCGACGTAGATCGCCGCCCCGCCGTACTCGCCCCCGATGGCCAGGCCCTGCAGCAGCCGCATCCCCACCAGGGCCAGCGGCGCCATGAGCCCGACCGAGGCGTAGCTCGGCAGGAGCCCGACCACGAAGGTCGACAGCCCCATCACCAGCATGGTGACGAGGAAGGTGTTCTTGCGTCCCCACAGGTCCCCGAGCCGGCCGAACAGCACCGCCCCGAACGGGCGCACCACGAAGCCCGCCCCGAAGGCCATCAGGGCCAGGATGTAGCCGGTGGTCTCGTTGACCCCGGAGAAGAACTGCTTGGTGATCACCCCCGCCAGGGAGGCGTAGAGGTAGAAGTCGTACCACTCGAAGATAGTGCCTACCGAGGCCGCGCCGATCACCAGCACGTGCCCCCGCGGCAACCCCTTGGCCTTGATCTGCGTCGCGGCCGCGGCTGTCGCCGTCATTTGCCCGCCTTTCGTTTCCTCGGGAGGGAGCTAAGGGCGGATCGGAGACGTTGGCAACCGAACTGCTCCCCCGCTGGGGGAGCTGGCAGGCCGAACGGCCTGACTGAGGGGGCTGCAGGGCGCGAAGGATGGCCTAGCGCCCTTCAGCCCCCTTCGTCCCGAGGCACGCTCGGGACACTTCCCCCAGAGGGGGAAGAGTGGCATCCCGCCTCCATGCCCGAGCTTCCCGAGGTCGAGACGGTCCGCCGGGGCCTCGCCCCCCACCTGGAGGGGTCGCGGCTCGTCCGCGTGGAGCAGAACCGCCCCGATCTGCGCTTTCCCATGCCGCCCCGCTTCGTCGAGCGCCTGACCGGCGCGCGGATCGAGAGCCTGGACCGCCGGGCCAAGTACCTGCTGGCCCCGCTGGACACTGGCGAGACCCTGGTCTGCCACCTCGGCATGACCGGCCGCTTCACCGTCGAGGGCGCGCGCTCCAACCAGCCGGGCGCCTTCCATTTCGAGACCGGCGCGGATCCCAAGCACACCCACGTGGTCTTCCACACCGACCGGGGCGCCCGCATCGCCTTCAACGACGCCCGGCGGTTCGGCTACATGGACCTGATCCAGACCGCCGACCTGCCGGACCACCCCTGGTTCAAGGGCCTCGGCCCCGAGCCCCTGGGCCCCGACTTCAACACGAAAACCCTGGCCGCCGCCTTCGAGGGCCGGAAGCAGAACGTCAAGGTCACCCTGCTCGACCAGCGGGTGGTCGCGGGGCTGGGCAACATCTACGTCTGCGAGGTCCTGCACCGCGCCCACATCTCCCCGACGCGCGCCGCCGGGACCCTCAAGCCGGCCGAGGTGCGCCGCATCGCCGAGACCGTGCCGGTGGTGCTGAACGAGGCGGTGGAGGCGGGGGGCTCCACCTTGCGCGACTACCGCAACGCCGACGGGGACCTGGGCTATTTCCAGCATTCCTTCCGGGTCTACGGCCGCGAGGACGAGCCCTGCGCCGACCCCAAGTGCGCGGGCGTGATCCGCCGCCTGGTCCAGGGGGGCCGCTCCAGCTTCTACTGCTCGGCGTGCCAGCGCTGAGGTAACCTCGCCCCATGAAGCGAATCAGGCCGCTCACGCGCCTCGCCGCAGGTCTGGCCGCCGCCCTCGCCCTGGCGGCGTCCGGCTTTTCGGCCCTAGCAGCGCCGCCGGTCTGGCATGTGAAGAAGGGCGGGGCGGAGATCACCCTGTTCGGCTCGGTGCATCTGCTCTCGCCGACCACCGACTGGAAGACCCCGGAACTGGCCGCCGACCTCGCCCGCGCCGACGAGGTCTGGTTCGAGATCCCCTTCGACGCCGCCGCCCAGGCAGAGGGCCAGGCCATGGCCGCCCGCCGCATGGCCCTGCCGAAGGGCCAGGTCCTCTCGACGCTGCTGCCGAAGGCGACCAAGGCGCGGCTGGCGCGGGTCACGGGCGGCCTCGGCTTCAGTCCGGCCCAGCTCGAACCGCTAAAGCCCTGGGCCGCCGAGGTGACGGTCGGGGCGGTCTATGTGCAGGCGAAGGGCGCCCGCTCCGGCGCGGGCGTCGAGCAGCAGATCGCCAACGCCGCGCCGCCCTCCGCGACCTTGCGCGCCTTCGAGACGGCCGAGCAGCAGATCGGCTTCTTCGACGATGTCCCCATCAAGGAGCAGGTCGCGTCGCTGGGCCAGTCGCTGAAGGAGATCGAGACCGAGCCGGACCTGTTCGATCGCATCGTCGCCGCCTGGGTCGCCGGCGACGCCCGCGCGGTCAGCCGCCTGGCCGTGCTGCCGATCCGGAAAGATGCGCCCGGGACCTACAACCGCCTGGTGGTGGACCGCAACCGCCGCTGGGTGGGGACCATCGAGGGCTTGCTGGACCGGCCGCGCCGGGTGTTCATCGTGGTGGGCGTCGGCCATCTGGTCGGGCCCGACAGCGTGCCGGCTCTGCTTCGCCGCAAAGGCGTGCAGGTGGAGGGACCATGAGGAGAGCAAAGACTGTCGTGCGGTGGGGCGCCGCTGTCCTGGCGATGGCCGTCGTCAGCCTCGCCCTGAGCGCCGGAGCGGCGGAAAAGACCCGCTTCTCCAACTACATCGACGACCTGCCGATCATGCCGGGCCTGACCGAGAACTCGGACGGCTATGTGGTGGACCTGATCCAGGGCGGCAGGGTGGCCGAGGCGCGCCTGGCCGGAAGCGTGGACGCCCAGGTCGTGCGCGGCTTCTACGCGGCGACCCTGGTCCAGCTGGGCTGGAAGCCCATGCCGAACGATCCCTCGACCTATATGCGCGGCCGCGAGCGCCTGAGCTTCACCGTGGAGACGGGCCGGGGCCGCAAGCGCCTGCTCGCGCAACGGGGGCTTGAGGCCGTGTTCGTGCTCAGCCCCGACACCCCCGTCGCCGCCGGGGCCATGCCCCAAAGACGTTAGTAAGGAATAGGCCGTGCCCGAGACCGCGCCGTCGCCGTACGAGACCCTGCTGCTGGACCGAGACGAGGCGGTGGCCATCGTCCGCCTGAACCGCCCCGACGCCCTGAACGCCCTGTCCGACCGGCTGATGGACGAGATGACCGCGTGCCTGGACGCCCTGGAGGCCGACCCCTCGGTGCGGGCGATCGTCATCACTGGCTCGGACAAGGTCTTCGCCGCGGGCGCGGACATCAAGGAGATGGGCCCCAAGACCTATGCGGAGGCCTTCACCCAGGATTTCCTGACCCGCAACTGGGAGCGAGTCACCCGCTGCCGCAAGCCCGTGATCGCCGCGGTCGCCGGCCACTGCCTCGGGGGCGGCTGCGAGCTCGCGATGATGTGCGACTTCATCATCGCCGGCGACAACGCCCAGTTCGGCCAGCCGGAGATCAACCTCGGCATCACCCCCGGCGTGGGCGGCACCCAGCGCCTGACCCGCTTCGTCGGCAAGTCCAAGGCCATGGAGATGGTGCTCACCGGTCGGCGCATCGACGCGGTCGAGGCGGAGCGCTGCGGCCTGGTCAGCCGGGTGGTCCCGGTCGCCGAGCTGATGGGCGAAGCGATCAAGGCGGGCAAGAAGATCGCTTCCCTGTCGCCCCTGTCGGTGATGATGGCCAAGGAGATGGTCAACGTCGCCTATGAGACGACCCTGGCCGAAGGCGTCCGCTACGAGCGCCGCCAGTTCCAGTCCCTGTTCGCCTTCGACGACCAGAAGGAAGGCATGACCGCCTTCGTCGAGAAGCGCAAACCCACGTTCAAGGGGACGTAGAGCTAGTCCTCGTCGTCCGCGTCCAGGTCCACGCCGGGGCGGAACAGGTTTGCGGCGGTGGGGGCGGGGCGGTTGGAGCGGGGCTCCTCCTCCTCGACTTCCGGCGCGCCGGTTTCGGAAGCGGGGGCCAGGGTCGGGCCGTCCGGGACGATGCCCTTGCGCAGGTCGTCGCGGGCGCGCTTCTCGGCCGCCTTCTTGACCAGGTCGTCCAGCTCGAGCTGGCCGACGAGGCCCAGGGTCACGGGGTCCACCGGCTTGATGTTGGTGGCGTTCCAGTGGGACCGGTTGCGCACTTGGTCGATGGTGGCCTTGGTGGTGCCCAGCATCTTGGAGATCTGGCCGTCGGTGATTTCCGGGTGGTTGCGGATGAACCAGGCGATGGCGTCCGGACGGTCCTGGCGGCGCGACACGGGGGTGTAGCGAGGCTGCTTCTTGGCGGGCTTCAGGAGCTCGGCGTGCCGGCTCTTCTGGGCCTTCATCCGGTACTTCGGGTCGGCGCCGGCCCGGTCCAGTTCCTCGCGGGAGAGCTGGCCGTTGGCGATGGGATCGGCGCCGCGGATGTCGCGCGCCACTTCCCCATCGGCGATGCCGTTCACTTCCAGCGGGTGCAGCCCGCAGAAGTCGGCGATCTGCTCGAAGGTGAGCGAGGTGTTATCGACCAGCCAGACGGCGGTCGCCTTGGGCATCAGAACATCGTTCATGGGCGCACGCCCTCTCAGCTCGATTCGGACGCTGCGTGCGGGCCTGAACAAGGCCCTCGCGCGTCCCTCCAGAAACGACGGCGCCCGGCCTTTCGGCCGGGCGGGTCTCTAACCGTTCATATAGCTGTCCCGGAAGGGAACATGAAGCGGTTTTGGCGGGTCTCTCGACTTTGGTCTTCGCTCGCGCTCCACTGGGTGAGAATCCGGCTTTGGGCCAAGGATAGGAGTGAGCGAATGAGCATGACTTCAGGCGCGGCCATGGCCGTTGGGCTCCTCGCGGCGACGGCAGCCCAGGCGGGGCAGGCGGGGCAGGCGGCGGCGCCTCCCCCGCCGGTCCAGGTGGCCAGCGCTTCGGTCAAAGGCCCCAGCGGGGCCGAGATGGGCCAGGCGCGCTTCGTCGGCGGCCCCAACGGCGTCCTGGTCCATGTCGAGCTGAAGGGCCTGACCCCCGGGTGGCACGGCCTGCACTTCCACGAGAAGGGCGACTGTTCGGACCCCGCCTTCCAGAGCGCCGGGGCCCACATCAACCACACCCCCGCCCGGCCGGATGACAAGACCCAGCACGGCTTCTTGAACCTGACCTCGACGGCGCTCGAGTTCGGGGACCTGCCGAACGTCTTCGCCGGCCCGGACGGGGTGGCCATGGCCGAGATCTTCTCCGCCCGCGTCTCCGTCGCCGGCGAGCCCAACCGCCCCGCCCTGGTGGACGCCGACGGCTCGGCCCTGGTGGTGCACGCCGCCCCGGACGACTACGCCAGCCAGCCGATCGGTGGGGCGGGCGCGCGGGTCGCCTGCGGGGTGATCAAGGCCGGACCCTAGCAAGAAGCGGTTAGAACCGATCGGCGGGCGACGCGTTCCCGCTGACCGCCCCGCGACCCACGAAGCTCCGAAGGACCCGTTCATGCCGCCGAGCCCCGCCGACCGTCCCGCCATCCTGGTCGCCGGGGGCGCGGGCTATATCGGCTCGCAGACCTGCAAGGCGTTGGCGGCGGCGGGCTTTCTTCCCGTGACCATCGACAACCTGTCCACCGGCTATGCTCCGGGGGTGAAGTGGGGCCCCTTTCACCAGGGGGACCTGCGCGACCGCGCCCTGGTCGGCGAGCTCGTGAACCAATACGCCGTCGTCGGCGCCATGCACTTCGCCGCCTTCAGCCTGGTCGGGGAGTCCGTCTCCAAGCCCCTGAAGTACTACGACAACAACGTCAGCGCGGCGGTCGCCTTCGCCGAGGCCCTGGTGGCCCATGGGGTGGAGAGCTTCGTCTTTTCGTCCACCGCCGCGGTCTATGGCGTGCCCACCGTCTCGCCGATCCCCGAGACCCACGCGACGATCCCGATCAATCCCTACGGCGCCTCCAAGCTGGCCTTCGAGAGCGCGCTGCGCTGGTTCGGGGAGGCCCACGCCTTCCGCTGGGCGGCGCTCCGCTATTTCAACGCAGCCGGCGCGGACCCAGACGGGGAAACCGGCGAGAGCCATGAGCCGGAGACCCACCTGATCCCCAACATGGTCAAGGCGGTGCTGGGAACGGGCCCTGCCCTGACCGTGTTCGGCGAGGACTACCCAACCCACGACGGCACCCCGATCCGCGACTACATCCATGTCCTCGATCTCGCCGAGGCCCATGTCCTGGCCATCCGCGCCCTGATCGCGGGCGAGCGCATCGGGGTCATGAACGTCGGCACCGGCGAGGGGGTGACGGTCAAGGAGATGATCGCCGCCGCCGAACGGACCCTTGGGCTACCCGTACCGCACAGCGTCGGGCCGCGCCGCGCGGGCGACCCGCCCTCCCTGGTGGCCGACAGCGCCCTGATCAAGCGCCGCCTCGGCTGGTCGGCCAAGCACTCGGACCTGGAGACCATCATCGCCACCGCCGCCCGCTGGCAGCGGGAACGGCCCTGGTAGCCGCCTGACCGGCGAGATGCCCCTGCGCCGGGCGGTCCGGCTGGTCGCGGTGCTGAACCTCGCCTATTTCGGCATCGAGTTCGCCGTGGCCCTCTCCATCGGCTCGGTCTCCCTCTTCGCCGACAGCGTGGACTTCCTGGAGGACGCGGCGGTCAACCTCCTGGTCCTGGCCGCCCTGGCCTGGAGCGCCAAGGCCCGCGCCACCGTCGGCATAGTTCTGGCGGGCCTGCTCCTGCTGCCGGCCCTGGCCTTCGTCTTCACCCTCTGGGGCAAGCTTGGCCATCCGGCCGCCCCCGATGCGGCGGGCCTGACCCTGGCGGGCGCCGGGGCCCTGGCGGTCAACCTGGCTTGCGCCTTCATCCTGGCGAGCCATCGCAACCGGGGCGGCAGCCTGACCCGGGCCGCGTTCCTGTCGGCGCGCAACGACGCGGTCGCCAATGTCGCGATCATCGCCGCGGGGGCAGCGACGCTCCTGACCCGGTCGCTCTGGCCCGACGTGGTGGTCGGGGTCGGCATCGCCCTGATGAACCTGGGCGCCGCCCGCGAGGTCTGGGAGGCCGCCCGCGAGGAGCGGCGTGAGGCGGAACCCTGACTAAATGCCGTCCGCCCAGATGCAGGCGGTGGTCTTCTGGCAGAAGCGCGCCGCCGCATCGCGGTCGATGACCGGCTCCAGGTCGGCGATGATGTCCTTCAGCTCGGCCTGATGGCCCGCGGAGGCCCCGTTGATCTTGGCGGCGACGGGGCTCTCGTAGAAGGCGATGGCCGCCTTCAGGTCGGCCTCCGACAGGTCCCGCGCCCACAGCGCCACCCAGCGGTCCATGATCTTGGGCTCGATGGCCGCCACGGCCTCGCGGGCGGCGTCTTCTGCAGGGGCGCGCCAGGCCTTCTCGAAGTCGTCCCGGTCGGCCAGCTGGTCGAACAAGGCCTTGGTCATGGCGTCTGCGGCGGAGTGCAGCGAGTCCTGCGCCCCCATGGCCACGAACAGCCGGCGGGCGAGAACGGTTCGCTCCGGGCCAGGGGCCGAGATTTCGGTCTTCAAGGCGGGCGCGGCGACGGCTGCGGGCGCGCCCTGGGCCAGGGCGGCGGCGGCGAAAAGCATGGCGAACATGACAACTCCCCTCGACTGCGGGGACCCTGGGCGAGGCGGTTTGGCGGAGCAAGCTCGGCCGGCGCCGCACCCCCTGCGGCCATTGCGCCTTGCCAAGCTTGCGGACGACCTAGCCGGTATTCGCCCGGTTCTTCACCAGGTCGTCCACCACCGAGGGGTCCGCCAGGGTAGAGATGTCGCCCAGCGAGCCGAGCTCGTTCTCGGCGATCTTGCGCAGGATCCGCCGCATGATCTTGCCCGAGCGGGTCTTGGGCAGGCCCGGGGCGAACTGGATCACGTCCGGCGTGGCGATCGGGCTGATCTCCCTGCGGACCTCCTGCACCAGTTCCTTGCGCAGGGACTCGGTGGGCTCGATCCCGAGCTTGAGCGTCACATAGCAGTAGATGCCGACGCCCTTGAGGTCGTGGGGATAGCCCACCACCGCGGCCTCGGCGACGGCGGGGTGGCCCACCAGGGCGGACTCGATCTCCGCCGTGCCCAGCCGGTGGCCGGAGACGTTCAGCACGTCGTCCACCCGCCCGGTGATCCAGTAGTAGCCGTCCTCGTCGCGGCGGCAGCCGTCGCCGGTGAAGTAGAGGCCGGGATAGGCCTTGAAATAGGTGTCGATGAACCGCTGCGGGTCGCCGTAGACCCCGCGCATCTGCCCCGGCCAGCTGTCCGCGAGACAGAGGTTGCCCTGGGCCGCGCCCTCCAGGATTTTGCCGTCGGCGTCCACCAGCACCGGCTTGACCCCCGGCAGGGGCAGGGTCGCCGAACCGGGCTTGAGCGCCACCGCGCCTGGGATCGGGGCGATCAGGGTCCCCCCGGTTTCGGTCTGCCACCAGGTGTCGACGATGGGGCAGCGGCCCCCGCCCACCACCCGGTGATACCAGAGCCACGCCTCCGGATTGATCGGTTCGCCCACGGTGCCGAGGAGCTTCAGGGTCCCCCGGCTCGTCTTCGTCACGGGGCCGTCGCCCTCCCGCATCAGCGCGCGGATGGCGGTCGGCGAGGTGTAGAAGATCTCGACCTTGTGCTTGTCCACCACCTGCCAGCAGCGCGAGGCGTCGGGGTAGGTGGGGATGCCCTCGAACATCAGGGTCGTGGCCCCGTTCGAGAGCGGGCCGTAGACGATGTAGCTGTGGCCCGTCACCCAGCCCACGTCGGCGGCGCACCAGTAGATCTGGCCCGGGCGGTAGTCGAACACCAGCTCATGGGTGAAGGAGGCCCAGAACAGGTACCCCCCCGTGGTGTGCAGCACGCCCTTGGGCTTACCCGTCGAGCCGGAGGTGTAGAGGATGAACAGCGGATCCTCCGCGTTCATCGGCTCGGGATCGCACTCGTCGAAGGCGGCGGCGGCCTCGCGCTGGTAGATGAAGTCCCGGCCCCGGACCATCGCCACGTCGGCGCCGGTGTGTGTCACCACCACGACGCAGCGGACGTTCGGGCACTGCTCCAGGGCCGCATCGACATTGGCTTTCAGGGGGAAGCGCCGGCCGCCCCGCACCCCCTCGTCGGCGGTGATCACCACGTCCGAGCCGCAGTCCTGGATGCGCCCTGCCACGCTGTCGGGGGAGAAGCCGGCGAACACGACCGAATGGACCGCGCCGATGCGGGCGCAGGCCAGCATGGCCACCGCCGTCTCCGGGATCATGGGCAGGTAGATCGTCACCCGGTCGCCCTTCTTCACCCCATGGCTCTTCAGCACGTTGGCGAAGCGGCAGACCTGGGAATGCAGCTCGCGGTAGGTCAGGCTGCGGCTCTGGTCCGGCTCGTCCCCCTCCCAGATGATCGCCCGCTCGTCGGCCCGGTGGGCGAGGTGCCGGTCTACGCAGTTGACCGAGACATTGAGGAGCCCGTCCTCGAACCAGCGGATAT
>CANJID010000076.1 GCA_947474395.1 Caulobacterales bacterium | reverse complement strand
GATGGCCCCGCGCACTTCGCCCTTGATGCCGGTGAACTTGCTGTCGAGGACGAAGTTGACGACGCCGGAGAGGGCGTCCGAGCCGTAGGCGGCCGAGGCGCCGCCGGTCACCACGTCGACGCGGCGGACCAGCTGCTGCGGCAACATGTTGAGGTCGACCGAGCCCGCCGAGGTGCCGGTGACGCCGGCGTTGATGATGCGCTGGCCGTCCAGCAGGGTCAGGTTGCGGCTGGCGCCCAGGCCGCGCAGGTTCAGGAAGCTCCCACCCGCGCCGCCGCCGACCAGGAAGCCCGACTGCGCGGCCACGAAGGACGACTTGAACTGCGGCAACTGGTTGAGGGCGTCCGACAGGCTGTTGGGCGCCGTCAACTGCATCTGTTCCTGGGTGATCACGGTCACCGGGGTCGGCTGTGCGAAGCCGTTGGTGATGACGCGCGAGCCGGTGACGACCACCTCTTCCGCGGCACCCTCCTGTTGGGCGAGCGCGGCAGGCGCGTAGGCGACGGCGAGAAGCGCCGTCGAGCACAAGGCTAGCGACTTCATCGAACGATTGGACATGATTCCCCCCGGGTCCAGCTTTTTATGAGCGCAGTTTGAGAAAGTGTGTACCGCACATCCCGCCAAGATGAGGGCCCGACCTCGCTTGCTTCAACCGACATTGCGGTTCATGTTGCCTAACTAAAACTTAGGCAAACCACGTCGAGATCGCCTCCACCGCTCGGCGGACCGGGAAGCCGAACCGGACCAGCGCTCCGGCTGAATTGAGCCGTTGACGGCGCCGCGGAGGCAGGCCAACACATTCGTATAGCTAGCCTATAACGTGTTGTTGCGGGGCTCAATGAAGCTGCACTGGTCGCCCAGGTCGCCCTATGTACGAAAAGTCGACATCGTCGCCCATGAGACCGGCCTTTCCGAGCTCATTGAGCGCGTTCGCTCCCCCGTCTTCATGACCGCCATGAACCCTGAGGTCATGCGGGACAACCCGCTCAACAAGATTCCGGTGCTGGTCCTCGAAGATGGCCGCGCCTTGTATGATTCGCTGGTGATCTGTCTCTATCTCGACAGCCGTCACACCGGCGCGAAGCTGGCTCCCCTGGACGGGTCACGGTGGTGGCGGCTGCTCCAGCAGCATGCGCTGGGCAACGGGCTGCTGGACCTGCTCATCCTGTGGCGCAACGAGCGGGACCGGCCCGAACAATCCCGTTCCCGCAAACACCTGGACGCCTTCGCCGCCAAGGTCGCGGCGGTCCTCGACGGCCTGGAGGCGCACCCGCCTCCACCGTGCAGGGAGACGTTCGATCTGGCCGCCATCACCTTCGGCTGTGCGCTGGGCTATCTGGATTTCCGGTTCGCTGACCTCGAGTGGCGCAACCACCACCCCAGGCTGGCCGCCTGGGAGGCCGAATTCGCAGCACGGCCTTCCGCGCGGGCGACGATGCCGCATGAATAGTCCCGCCGAGACGCCTCGGGCGCCCTCATCTCCGGGCTGGGCTCCGCCGGCCGGCGCCTGCGACGCCCATGCGCATGTCTTCGGACCGTTCGACCGTTTTCCGGTGCGGCATTCTCCCGGC
Source organism: Caulobacterales bacterium (assembly GCA_947474395.1). Taxonomy (GTDB): domain Bacteria; phylum Pseudomonadota; class Alphaproteobacteria; order Caulobacterales; family Caulobacteraceae; genus CANJID01. The sequence goes on along the minus strand of CANJID010000076.1, from coordinate 10,782 downwards.
TTTCCCCTGCCGTTGGCGCCCGCCGCTCTGCATCGGCAAATGTTGGACGCCGCCGGTCTCGAGCGCGGCGTTTTGGTGCAGCCGGCCAACTACGGGGAGGATCATTCGTGCCTGTTCAACGCCTTGCGGCAAGGGAACGGCAGGCTACGCGGCATCGGTCTAGCGACGGCCACGACGCCTCGCCGCGCGCTGGACGAGATGCAGGCGGCGGGGGTGTGCGGCCTGCGATTCACCGAGATGCGCAATCCCGACGGGAGCGCGCGGGCGGGGAGCGTCGGCGCAGAAGACCTTCGCCTGCTCGCTGGCGAGTTGAAGGCGCGGGGCTGGCAGGCGCATCTTTGGGCCGCGGCCCCGGATCTGGACGCTCTGCTGCCCAGCGTGATCGGACTGGGAATCCCGATCGTTGTCGATCACATGGGGATGGTCGACGTGCGGTCCGGCGTGAACGATCCGACCTTTTTGCGCCTTCTGGAACTGGTCCGCGTCGGCGCGATCTGGGTGAAGCTCACCCTCTGCAGGGTTTCGAACACTGGGCCGGACTACGCCGACGTCAGGCCTTTCCACGACGCCCTCGTAGCCGCCAATCCCGAACGGCTGTTGTGGGGCTCGGACTGGCCCTTCATCCGTCTGTTCGAGCGCGCGCCCGACGTCGGAAGGCTGCTCGACCTGTTCCACGATTGGGTCCCGGACGGCGACCTGCGGCGGACCATCCTGGTTGACAACCCTCTCCGACTGTTTGGATTTACCGCCTAGTGAGATAGTATGTAAATATGACCTATTTAGGGAGGCGTCTCGGCTGCAGTGATCGGCTGGGTCAGGCCAACGCCCGGTGAAGGGCGCGGAACATGGCTCGGTGGAGGCGGCGATGTCGGACAGGTCTTTGACGGACGCTTCGCCTCAGGAGGTCGAGCAGACCTATCGCGCCATCACCCGCCGGCTGATCCCCTTCCTCATCGTCTGCTATATCTCGGCCTATATCGACCGCTCCAATATCGGCATCGCCAAGCTTCAGTTCACCGGCGAGCTGGGAATAACCGAGGCGATGTACGGTCTGGGCGGGGGCCTGTTCTATCTCGGCTACAGCCTGTTAGAGGTGCCGAGCAATCTTCTGATGGCGAGGGTCGGGGCGCGGCTGACCATCGCCCGAGTGATGTTCCTTTGGAGCGTCTGCTCGGCTGCGACCGCCTTCATCCTCCACCCCTACCATTTCTACATCCTGCGCTTCCTCCTCGGGGCTGCCGAGGCCGGCTTCTTCCCCGGCGTGCTGTTCTATCTCAGCCAGTGGGCGCCGGGACCGCGGCGGGCGCGGCTGACCGCCCTGTTCATGTCGGCCATGGCCCTGTCGGGGGTGATCAGCAACCCGATCTCCGGCCTGATCCTCGGTTCAATGAACGGCCGTTTAGGCCTCGATGGTTGGCAGTGGCTGTTCCTACTGGAAGGCCTGCCCGGCTGCTTCCTCGCCGTGGCCGCTTATTTCTATCTGACCGACCGGCCGGCCGATGCACGCTGGCTCACCGAACGTCAGAAGGCGATCGTGCTGCGCGACCTGGAGCAGGAGACGACGGCCAAACAGCACCAGAGCCATGGCCGCTTCCTCGAAGCGGTCAAGGATCCGCGCTTTTACACCCTCGCCGTCATGGCGATGGCCATGATCTCGGGCCTGGCTGGCCTGAGCCTGTGGGTGCCGACGATCATCCGTCAGTCCGGCGTCAAGGATGTCTTGCACGTCGGCCTGCTCTCGGCCTCCCCTTACCTGTTCGGAATCGTCGCCCAGCAACTGGTGGCTCGCAGCTCCGACAGGCATCAGGAGCGGCGGTGGCACGCCGCTGGGGCAGGGCTGTTCGGCGCCCTGGCCTGGTGCGCCCTGCCGCTTGCCGCGGGCGATCCGTGGTTGTCGGTAATTGCCCTGAACTGCGTCGCCATAGGCATGTTCGGTGCGACGGGCCCCTTCTGGAGCATGCCGGCCAACATGCTCCGCGGCTCCGCTGCGGCCGGCGGCATCGCCCTGATCACCACCTTCGGCAGCATCTCCGGCTTTTTCAGCCCGATGATCGTGGGCTGGGTGGCCGGGCGGACCGGGTCGCTCGCCTTTGGCCAATACTATTTCGGCGGGCTGCTCGCGCTGGGCTCCTTGCTGCTGCTCGCCGCGCGGCCCGCTCGGCCGGTTCAGGCTGCCGATCTGGCGCTGGCGCCCTCCAACTGAACCGAAGCGGAGCGAGTCATGACTGAGCAATCCGGCGCAGGCCTGGTGCTGTGCGAGAGGCGGGAGCCGGCCATCGGGCTGATAACGCTCAATCGACCCGAGCGCCTGAACGCACTGAACATGGAGGTGAAGCGGTTGCTGGAACAGGCGATCGCGGATCTCTCCACGGATCCATCGGTGGCGGTCATCGTCATGACCGGCGGCCCGAAAGCCTTCGTCGCCGGGACCGACATCTCCGAGATGCGAGACATGACTCCGGCGGACCACGCCCGCCTGGGCACCAACGCCGTCTTCCTAGCCCTTCGGGCGTGTCCCAAGCCGATCATCGCCGCCGTGGAAGGCTATGCGCTCGGCGGCGGCTGCGAACTGGCGCTCGCCTGCGACATCATCATCGCCGCAGAAGGCGCCCGGTTCGGCCAGCCCGAGATCCGGGTCGGGATCATGCCCGGCGCCGGCGGCACTCAGATGCTTCTGCGGACGGTCGGGAAGTACCGCGCCATGAAGCTCGCCCTGACCGGCGAGCAGGTCACCGCCGGCGAGGCCTCTCTGATGGGCATGGTTTCGGAGGTTGTCGCCGACGGCCAGGCGCTCGGGCGGGCGCTGGAACTGGCCGGGACGATTTGCGCCATGCCGCCGCTGGCGGTCCGCGGGGTCAAACAGGCGATCCGGTTCGGGCAAGAGGCGCCGCTTGCCGAGGCCCTCGCCGAAGAGCGCCGGATCTTTGAATCCCTGTTCGCCAGCCAGGACCAGACGGAAGGGATGCAGGCGTTTCTGGACAAGAGACGTCCGCACTATCGCGGCGCGTGACCAGGAACACGGCTACTTCAGCTTGATGTCCACGCGTACGACCTCGCCGCGGTAGATGCCGTTCGAGACCAGTAATAGCTTTCCGCGCTGATCCACAGCGGAGCGGCTGACGTGGCAGACCGGCGCATTGAGCGGGAGATTGAGCAGGGCGGCGATCTCGATATCGGCGGTACTGATGGTGAGGGTCTGCTGGGCGTCGACGATCTTCACGCCCGGGATGCCTGCGACAAGGCGGAGGGCCGTCTTCGACGTGATGTCTTCCTGGGTGACCTTCTTCGCCAGCCGTTCGTCGATGAAGACCTCCGCAACGAGGAAGGGCTGTCCGATCCGCCAGTGGCGTCGTTGCAATCTGCGATAAGTGTTCGACGGTTTGCCGATGGCGTGATGAACCAGCGGCGGCCCGCCGATCGTGTCGGAAAGGACTTCGATCGTGGCGCCTTCCCGAGAGCTGAGCAGGCCGTTCCAGTCCGATTCGACCGCGCACCACAACTGGTCCTGCGGGCGTCGCTTGACGAAGGTGCCCTTTGCCCGGAACCGTTCGATCAGGCCTTCGGCCTCGAGGAGCCCCACCGCCTGTCGAATGGTGGCGCGGGCTACGCCGCATTCTTCCGACAAGTCGTCGACGGTCGGTATCTGGTCGCCCACTGGCCACTGGCCGGACTCGATCCGGCGGCGGAACAGGGTGGCGAGCTGGATATAACGAGACACGGCGCTGCGTGTGAGGCCGGCCCGCTGATCGATGGTTTCATTCATCTAGCTTATATACTTGCGCCCGGTGTCACCCTCAACGCGCTTGTCGGCAGGCCAGCCCACGACTGGACGGCTGCGGCGCTTGCGCTGACGCGGCCAGGAACTCGTTGACCGTAACATTCCGCCCCCTTAAAAGTACAGTAAGATAGCATTTTGTCCGTTTGGCCCTGGTCGCGGGCCCGGGCGGTGCGGAGAGGGAGAGAAGTGGCGTTGGACAAGGCGGCTCGCAAACCGATCCGAGATGGCCTACTCGCGGGCGCTCTCGAGGATTTGGACCAAGTCAGCCTGTACGGAAGCCATTGCCCCTCGTGCGGCGAGACGTCCCTGGGGGCGAACGACGTGTGTCCCAACTGCGGCGGCGCGTCGGTGTCCAGAACACCTTTGAGCCGCAGCGGGACCCTGTGGACCTATACCGTAGTGCGCCATAAGCCGCCGGGAAACTATCAGGGACCTGACCCTTTCAAGCCGTTTGGTCTGGGCCTTGTGGAGCTGCCGGACGGGATCCGCGTGCTGTCGCCGATTGACGCGCCCCCCGAGCAGCTGCGAATCGGGATGCCGCTGCAATTCCACCCTTACGTCCTTCGCACCGACGAGGGGGGTGCGGAGATTGTCGCCTTCTCGTTCCAGCCCGTGGCCTGAGCGCAAGAATCTCGACATGTCAGAAGTCTATATCCTCGGCGCCGGCATCCACCCGTTCGGCCGCTTCGACAAGACCTACGAAGCCATCGGTTCCGAAGCCGCCGCCGCGGCGTTGAAGGACGCGGGCGTCGCCTGGCGTGACATCCAGGCGGCCTATCTGTCGCGCATGTATCTCCCCGCGACATCCGGCGTGCGGATTTTGCGGAAGCTGGGCAGTACCGACATTCCGGTGGTCGATATCGAGGCGGCGTGCGCCAGCGGCGGCGCCGCTTTGCGCCAGGCGGTGCTGGCGATCAAATCCGGCGAGGTCGATCTTGTTCTCGTTTGCGGCGTCGAGAAGATGCCAAGGGGTTTCATGGACCCTTCGATGATCTACAGCCCGTGGCAGATAGAACTGGGGATGTCTCTGAACCCAGGATATTGGTCGATGCGGGCCACTCGTCACATGCATGACTTCGGTACGACCGAAGAGCAGATTGCCAAGGTGGCGTACAAGAATCACAGGAACAGCGTTCACAATCCCAACGCGATGTACCGCAAGGAATTCAGCCTCGAGGAAATCCTCGCGTCGCCGCTGGTCTGCGATCCGATCCGGCGTCTGGAAATCTGCGCCCCCAATGACGGCGCGGCCGCCGTGGTCGTCGCGTCGGAGCGGAAGATGCGCGAACTGGGCGCGGCTGGAATCCGCATCGCTGGCGTGGCGCATACGATCGCTCGCTATTCGGCCGATTTCCGCTGCCCCGCCGACAGCATGAGCGCCACCGCCGACAACGAGGGTCCTACCCAGGTCACGGCGCGGCAGGCCTACGAAAAGGCCGGCCTGGGTCCGGAGGATGTGAACTGCTTCGAAGTCCAGGACACCGACGCGTTCTGCGAGATCGAGATCTATGAGGAGCTGGGGCTGTGCCCTCTCGGCGAAGGCGGACGCCTCATCGACGAAGGCGTCACCGATATCGGCGGCAGTCATCCGGTCAACATGAGCGGGGGCCTGATCAGCAAGGGCGAGCCGGTCGGCGCGTCGCATCTCGGACAGATCGTCGAGATCGTCTCGCAGCTTCGCGGCCAATCGGGCCCGCGGCAGGTGGAAGGCGCCAGGATTGGCCTTGCCCACGTGCTGGGCGCCGGCGGCAACTGCGCCGTCACCATCCTGCAAGCCTGAGGAGTCCGATGGCCGGACCTTTATCGCATGTACGGGTGCTGGATCTCAGCCGGATCATGGCGGGGCCGTGGGCCACCCAGATCCTGGCCGATCTCGGCGCGGATGTCATCAAGGTCGAACGTCCCGTGGTCGGCGACGATACTCGCGGATGGGGCCCGCCGTTCATGGAAGGTCCGGGCGGGGTGCGCGGGGATTCCGGCTATTTCCTGTCGGTCAACCGCGGCAAGCGATCGGTGACCATCGACCTCAGCAAGCCGGAGGGCCGCGATATCGTCCGCTCCCTGGCGGCCGTCACCGACATCGTCGTCGAGAACTACAAGGTCGGCGCCCTTGCCAAGTACGGCCTCGCCTACGAGGATCTCAAGGCCGTCAATCCCCGGCTGATCTACGCCTCGATCACCGGCTTCGGCCAGACCGGTCCGCGGCGACACCAGGCCGCCTACGACTTCATGATCCAGGGGATGGGCGGCTTGATGAGCGTCACCGGGGAGCGGGACGATCTGCCCGGCGGCGGACCGCAGAAGGTCGGGGTCCCGATCGTGGACATCATGACCGGCATGTACAGCGCCGTGGCGGTGCTGGCCGCCATGGCGCGGCGCGACCAGACCGGTGAGGGCGACTTCATCGACATCGCCATGCTCGACGTCCAGACCGCCTTCCTGGCCAACCAGGCGATGAACTATCTGGTTTCGGGGCGCGAGCCCCGCCGCAACGGCAACAGCCACCCCAACATCCAACCGCAGGACGTCTATCGCTGCAAGGACGGCCATATCGTCCTGGCGGTGGGCAATGACGGCCAGTTCGCCAAGTTCAGCGAGGTGATCGGCACGCCTGAACTGGCGAGCGATCCCCGATTTGCCCTCAATGCGGAGCGTGTCCGCAACCTCCCCGCGCTCGCCGCGATCATTCGGGAGGCGCTGGTCCTGGAGGACATGAACCATTGGGTCGACAGGCTCGACGCCGCTGGCGTCCCGTGCGGACCCATCAACACCATCCCCGAGGTGTTCAAAGATCCGCAGGTGATCGAGCGCGGCATGTTGCGGCGCATCCCACACCCTCTCGCCGGGACCGTACCCCAGGTGGTGAGCCCGATGCGGTTCCGCGACGCCGCCCTGGCGTTCGAGACCGCGCCGCCGCTGCTCGGACAGCACACCGCCGAGGTTTTGCAGGAACTCGGGCTGGCGGATTCTGAAATAGACGGTCTGCGGGAGCGTGGCGTCGCATGAACACCGAAGGCCCGCAAAAGGGAGCCGCCATGTCGCGCATTCCGCTCGTCGACTCCGAAGACCTCACGCCGGAGCAGCGCCAAGTCTACGACACGGTCGTTGCCGGGCCCCGCGGAACTGTCGTCGGGCCGTTGCGCGTCGCACTGCATTCACCGGAACTGGCCGACCGCTGGCAGAAGCTGGGCGAACACCTCCGGTATCGAACCTCGCTCGCCGTCCGCCAGAGCGAGCTGGCGATCATTACGGTCGCGCGACACTGGAACAGCAACGTTGAATGGTCGATCCATGCGGAAGTGGCGCTTGGCGCCGGATTGGATCCGGCGGTGATCGACGCGATCCGTCACGCCCGGCCCCCGGTCTTCACGGATGCGACCGAGGCGCTGGTTTATGAATACACACGTCAGCTGCTGGCGCATGGGCAAGTGGCGGATGAAGTCTACGCCGACCTCTACGCCGGCTTTACCGCGGTCCAGATGGTCGAGCTGACCGCCCTTGTCGGCTATTACACCATGGTGGCCATGACTTTGAACGCCCATGCCATCCCGTCCCCGGCGGGCGGGGGGCAGCTTCCGCAGGCTTCGCCCCCCTCCCACGGCACGGCGCAGGTTACCCGCCTCGCAGAGCGCAGCAGGGAGCCAGTCGCCGACGCCGCGAAGGGCTTCGCCACTCGTCGCTGAGCCGATGGCGTCGGACCCGAGCGTTGTCATGAGCGGCCGGGCGCTGGAGCGCGATCTGGACGTCGGCGTGGTCGGCGCGGGCGCCATGGGTGCGGGAATCGCCCTCGTGGCCGCGAGCGCCGGTCACCGGGTGCGCCTCTTCGACGCCGTTCCCGGCGCAGCCGACCGTGGCAAGGCGCGTCTGGCGGCGGACCTCGACCGCCTGGTGCAGCGCGGAAAGTTGGCGCCGGAAGAAGCTGCGGCGAGGATCGGCCGGATCATCCCGGCTCCGGACCTGTCGGAGCTCCGAGGCTCGGCCTTGGTGATCGAAGCGATCATCGAGGATCTCCAGGCCAAGGCCGAGGTCCTGGGACGGCTCGAGGCTCTGCTGCCGATCGAAGCGGTCGTCGCCAGCAACACCTCTTCGCTCAGCATCACCGCCCTGGCCTCGCGGCTGTCGCGACCGGCGAGAGTGCTCGGCATGCATTTCTTCAATCCGGCGCAGCTCATGCCCTTGGTGGAGGTCGTTTCCGGGGCTGCGACCGATCCGAGCGTCGCGGACCTCGTCTTCGAGACCGCGAAGGCCTGGGGCAAGGTTCCGGTACGCTGCGGATCGACGCCCGGATTTATCGTCAACCGCATCGCCCGCCCTTATTACGGGGAGGCCCTGCGCCTCGCGGCCGACCACGCCGCGTCACCGGAAACCCTGGACGCGATCATGCGGGACTGCGGCGGCTTCCGGATGGGGCCGTTCGAGCTGATGGATTTGATCGGCCATGACGTGAATTTCGCCGTCACGTCTTCAGTCTACGAAGCCTTCTTCCACGATCCGCGATACAGGCCTTCGCTGGTGCAGAAGGCGCTCGTCGAAGCGGGAAGGCTCGGGCGCAAGTCGGGGCGAGGCTTTTTCGGCTATGGGGAGGGCGAGCGTCCCCCCCCGCCGCAGGCCTTGCCTCCAGGCCCGGCGCCGAAACAGGTCGAGGTGGCAGGGGACCTCGGGCCCGCCGCCGCGCTGACTGCGCTGTTCGAAGCCGCCGGCGTCGCAGTCGTCCGGTCGGCCGGGGAGGGGGTGATCCGCGTCGACGGGATCGAACTCGCCCTGACGGACGGACGCACCGCAACCGAACGAAGCCACGCCAGCGGGATCCCCACGGCAGTGTTCGACCTTGCGCTCGACTACGTCGCCTCGCCTCGCATCGCTCTCGCGCTCCCGGCCGGCATGGCGTCCGAGCAGGCCGCCGCCGCCGGTGGGGCGTTCCAGGCGCTCGGCAAGTCTGTGAGCCTGTTGGACGACGTGCCAGGCATGGCCGTGGCTAGGACCATGGCGATGCTGGTCAACGAGGCCGCCGACGGCCTGCAGCAAGGGCTGGCTTCGGCGGCGGATATCGATCTGGCCATGGTCAAAGGCGCCAACTACCCCATTGGGCCGCTGGCCTGGTGCGATCGTCTCGGGCCGTCCTGGGTTACGACGGTGATGGACGCTCTCGCCGCGGCCTATCCCGACGGTCGCTACCGGACCTCAGCCTTGCTGCGGCGGTACGCCCTGACCGGTGGAAGCTTAGGTCCCTCCACGGCGTCCTAACGCCTACGGCGGCCTGCTGGCGATCGCCGTTGTTCTCCTGGTCACACCCGCCGGTCTCCAAGACGCGGCGGACCTCGCCCAGACGGGGAGCTCTTGACCTCCAACCGCAGTTTATTGATTACGGATCATCGCACAGGCAAGCCGAGGACCTTGGCTGGGTTGGTCTTGAACATGAGGTTCAGATCAGGCTCTGAGAAACCCTCTTCCCGCAAGATTTTCGCGGCTATAACAAGCGCATCGGTATGGTTCTCCCCCCCGAACAAACCACTATCACTCGATACGATCACATGCGCCGGACCAACTGCGCGCATCATTGCGACTGTCTTCTTGCGCGAATTACCTGTCAGCATGGTCACCACGACTTCCGCGTAACCGCCCATGGCGACGGCTTGTTGAAGTTGCTCGATTGACGGGTCGGTAACCATCGCCCCCAGCCCAGGGTGGGTAATGATGATCCCGCTGATTCCCCGCTCCTTCGCCGCAGCGACAATTTTGAGCATCTCCTCGGCGCTTACATGCCCCGTCCCGAGGGTGAGATTGTAGTGCTTCATGAGATCAAGCACTTCATAGACTTGGGGGAGAAGTTCGCCGTTGTCGGACACGCGAACGTAAGGCCTGGTCTCCTTCTGGACCTTCACTTCATGTTCAGAATCGTGCGTTGGCATCCACACGACTTTGGCGGTCCCGCCCTCATTTTCCGCGAAGGCCCGAACGGCCATGGGGTTAATTCCGCCAACCGTCGCGTTCAAGACCAAGGCGCCCCAGACCTCCAGGTTCGGGGCGGCATATTTCCGTGTAATCGTAGCTAGGTTGGCGCTTGGCTCAAAGTGACTCTTGATTACGATTCCGCGCATGCCCCGTTCCTGAGCACGCCGAGCAATCTCGAAGACATCCCATTGCCTGCGGTAAACGTCCGGACCGTAGTGCGCATGAACATCGATCGCCCCTTTAAGGATCGGATCGTCGAGCATCTTGTCTGGAAAACCTCGAGAGCCGGTACGCCTTTTGAATGACTCCCAGGCGCTTAGACTCGTGTTCACCGAAGGATTGATGATCGAAGGCTTGGCGTCCGCCCCCCAGGTTATTGTCTCGCCCGGGCGTGCCTCAGTCGCAGCTTTCGCCCCCGCGGGCGCGATCTGGACTGCCAGGATACCGGCCAGCATTATAGACCATAACGCCTTCGTCATTGCCTTCTCCACTCCCCTATGGGCTTAACGCACAATCGGCCTCTGATGCACTTGAATAGATCAGGGTTTTCATTGAGGGCGTCGCATACCATTCAAACGCCCAACGAATAACACTGTTCGTCTACTCAAGCGCTCTGGCGCCGTCTGTTGGTCGACATCCTCGTTAAGGCCACGTGATCTTCCCCCGATATCCCTTCAACCGGTTCGGCGGGGCACGTTTTGTCTGGTGTTCCACTTGGCGGAATGGGCGCTCCGGTTCCTTGCTTCCTGCTCTGATCAGAGCATCCTAATGGCTTTAACAAGAGGGGTCTCTGGCCCCCATTGAGGGAAACGTCATGGCTCAGCGGTCCCGCCTGCTCCGTCTTTGCTTGCTTCTTTCCGCCGCCCCGCTGGTCGGCATGGGGGCGACGGCCTACGCTCAGGACACCCACGCCCACACGGACGCGGCCACGGCGGCGCCGGCGTCGGCGATGAAGTCCGTGCGCTGGTCCGACCCCTCGGCCTGGCCCGACGGCAAGGTTCCGGGCGAGAACGCCGCGGTCACCATCGGGCGTGACATGAACATGGTGCTCG
>CANJID010000075.1 GCA_947474395.1 Caulobacterales bacterium | reverse complement strand
TCGGTCTTCTGGATCAGGTCGCCGATGTAGACGATGTTGTCGTTCTTCAGGCAGTTGGCCGAACGGACGGAGAGCTCGAGCTCGTCCACCTTCTTCAGCAGGGCCGGGTTGAACGGCAGCTCGGGCTTGGCTTCCTCGGCGGCCTTCTTCTTGGGCTCGTCGAAGGTGATGAAGAGCTGCAGCTGGTCCTGCAGAATGCGGGCGGCGTAGGCCACCGCGTCCACAGGGCTCACCGCGCCGTTGGTTTCGACCTCGAGGATCAGCTTGTCGTAGTCCAGGCTCTGGCCCTGGCGGGTCGGCTCGACCCGGTAGGCGACGCGCTTGACCGGCGAATAGAGGGCGTCGATGGCGATCAGGCCGATCGGGGCGTCCTCGGGACGGTTGCGCTCGGCCGGGACGTAGCCCTTGCCGCCTTGCACGGTGAACTCGATGCGCACCTGGGCGCCGTCGTCCAGGGTGCACAGCACGTGATCCGGATTGAGGATCTCGATGTCCGACGGAGCGTCGATCTGGCCGGCGGTGACCACGCCGGGGCCCTGGGCCCGAAGGGTCATGCGCTTGGGCCCTTCGGAGTGCATCCGAAGCGCCAGCTGCTTGATGTTGAGGATGATGTCGACCACGTCCTCGCGCACGCCCTCGATGGACGAGAACTCGTGCACGACGCCGTCGATCTGGACGGACGTCACGGCCGCGCCCTGCAGAGAGGACAGCAGCACCCGGCGAAGCGAGTTGCCGAGAGTCACGCCGAAGCCCCGCTCCAGGGGCTCGGCGACGAGCCGGGCCTTGCGGGCGCTATCGGCGCCGGTTTCGATCAAGGGCTTCTCGGGTTTGATCAGCTCTTGCCAGTTTCGTTCGATCATCACGGATCGGGCCTCTCGGACAGGGCTCGGGCGCCAGTCCAGCGACGGCGCCCCGAAAAACTAAAGCGTACGGCTCAGACCCGGCGACGCTTGGGCGGCCGGCATCCGTTGTGCGGAATCGGCGTCACGTCGCGGATGGTGGTGATGGTGAAGCCCACCGACTGCAGCGCCCGAAGAGCCGATTCGCGACCCGAACCGGGGCCGGCCACGTTCACTTCAAGCGTCTTGACGCCATGCTCCATAGCCTTGCGGCCGGCATCCTCGGCGGCCATCTGGGCGGCATAGGGGGTCGATTTACGCGAACCCTTGAAGCCCATGGTGCCGGCCGACGACCAGGAGATGGTGTTCCCTTGGGCGTCGGTGATGGTGATCATGGTGTTGTTGAACGAGGCGTTCACGTGCGCCACGCCCGAAGTGATGTTCTTACGTTCGCGACGTTTTACGCGCGTCGGTTCCTTAGCCATGTCGGCGGACCCCTAACTACTTCTTCTTGCCGGCGATGGGCTTGGACGGGCCCTTGCGGGTGCGGGCGTTGGTGTGGGTGCGTTGGCCACGGACCGGCAGACCCTTACGGTGGCGCAGGCCACGGTAGGAGGCCAGGTCCATCAGCCGCTTGATGTTGGTCGAGGTCTCACGGCGAAGGTCGCCCTCGACGGTAAGGTCGCGGTCGATGGCTTCACGAATCTGGAGGACTTCCGCGTCGGTCAGTTGGTTGACGCGACGGCTGTCCTCAATGCCCACCTTCTGCAGGATGTCCTTGGCGGTCTTCGACCCGATGCCATGGATGTACTGCAGCGCGATCTCGACGCGCTTGTTCGTGGGAATGTTGACGCCTGCAATACGAGCCACGTCTGTATCTCTCCTAGGTCGCGCGCCACGCAAGGCCACGCATAAAACGCGAAAAGGCCCCGGCCCTCAAGCGGAACGGGAGAGCCGGCGCGGCGTCGCGCCCTTTCGCGGAAGCGCTCCGTTATATTGAGCTATGCGCCTGCGTCAATGCCTTGTGAACGATAGGGTTCATGCGGACGCCGGGACGGGGCCCAGCGCCTTGTCGATCGCGGCGGCGACATCGGCGATCACGCCCATGCCGTCCACCTCATATAGCTTGTCCTGCCCCTCGTAGTAAGGGAGCAGCGGGGCCGTCTGGGCGTTGTAGGCCGCCAGCCGCACCTTGAAGCTCTCGGGGTTGTCGTCCGAGCGTCCCTCTTCGTCGAACCGCTTGGCGATCCGGCGAACCAGGGCCTCGTCGTCGACCTTCAGGCGAATCACCCGGTCGATCGACTTGCCGCGCTTCTTCAGCATGGCGTCGAGGGCTTCGGCCTGGGCGACGGTGCGGGGGAAGCCGTCGAAGATGGCGCCGCCGGCCGCTTCGGTCGCGGGCAGGCGCTCCTCGATCAGTTCGATCACCACGGCGTCGGGGACCAGTTCGCCCCGTTCCATGATGCCCTTGACCTTTCGACCCAGGGGCGAGCCCGAGGCGACGGCGGCCCGCAGCATGTCGCCGGTCGACAGCTGCACCATCCGTCTCGCCTCAACCAGCCGCTTGGCCTGAGTCCCCTTCCCGGCCGCGGGCGGCCCGAACAGAATGAGATTCATCGTCTCCCCTATCGGCCCCTTCCGCGGAGCTTCGACTTCTTGATCAGCCCCTCGTACTGGTGGGCCAACAGATGGGACTGTATTTGCGCGACCGTGTCCATGGTCACACTGACGACGATAAGGATCGAGGTGCCGCCGAAGTAGAACGGCGCATTATAGGTGGCGATCAGGGCCTCGGGCACCAGGCAGACCAGGGTGATGTAGATCGCCCCGATCACCGTCAGCCGCGTCAGCACGAAGTCGAGATATTCGGCCGTGCGCCGGCCCGGGCGGATGCCGGGCAGGAAGCCGCCGTACTTCCTCAGGTTCTCAGCCGTCTCGTCCGGATTGAAGACGATCGAGGTGTAGAAGAACGTGAAAAAGATGATCAGGAAGCCGTAGAGCACCATGAAGGCGGGGCGGCCGTGCTGCAGCTGGCCGACCGTGCCGGGCAGCCACTGGGCCCATTCGGGCAGGTTGGCGGTGGCCAGGAACCCCATCACGGTCGTCGGCAGCAGGAGCAGGCTGGAGGCGAAGATCGGCGGGATAACCCCGGAGGTGTTCACCTTCAGCGGCAGGAAGGACGAGTCGCCGCCGTACATGCGGTTGCCCTGCTGACGCTTGGGATACTGCACCAGGAGGCGGCGCTGGGACCGCTCCATGAAGACGATGGCCAGGATGATGCCGATGGCCAGGGCCATGATGACGAACATGGCGAAGGGGCTCATGGCGCCGGTCCGGCCCAGGCTGAACATCTGCATGATGCCGGTGGGCAGGCGCGAGACGATCCCCGCGAAGATGATCAGGGAGACGCCGTTGCCGACGCCGCGGGCGGTGATCTGCTCGCCCAGCCACATCAGGAACAGGGTCCCGCCCGAGAGGGTGGCGATGGTGGCGACCATGAAGAAGGGACCCGGGGTGTCGACCAGGCCCTGGCTGTTCTGCAGGCCCACGGCGATGCCGAAGGACTGGATCAGGGCCAGGAGCACGGTGAGGTAGCGGGTGTACTGGTTGAGCTGCTTGCGCCCCGCCTCCCCGCCTTCCTTCCGCAGCTTCTCCCACGGGGTGTAGATCGTCGCCATCAGCTGGACGATGATCGAGGCCGAGATGTAGGGCATCACGTTCAGCGAGAAGACCGCCATCCGGGCGACGGCGCCGCCGGAGAACATGTCGAACATGCCAAGGATGCCCTTGGCGTTCCCCTGGAACGCCTGGGCGAAGGCCGCCGCGTTGATGCCCGGGATCGGGATATAGGTCCCTAGCCGATAGACGATCAGCGCGCCGACCGTGAACCAAAGGCGCTTGTGCAGCTCCGTCGCCTTGGCGAAGGCGCCGACGTTCATGTTCGCTGCGAGTTGTTCTGCGGCCGAAGCCATGGCGCCCCTCTAGGAACTGAAAACCAAGTTTCAGATAGGCGTGGTCGGCCCGGGTTACGAGCCGCCCGCTACGCTTAGGCCTCCGCGGTCGCTTCCGCGGCCACGGGACGGGTCTGGGTGACCGAACCGCCGGCCGCCTCGATCGCCTTGACCGCCGAGGCGGAAGCCGAGTGGACGGTGAGGTTCAGCTTGGCCTTGATCTCGCCGACGCCCAACAGGCGCACGCCGTCGCGGGGCTTGCGGATCACGCCCGCCTTGACCAGGGCCGCGGCGTCCACCGGCTGCTTGGCGTCGAGCTTGCCCGCTTCGACGGCCTTGGCCAGGCGCCACAGGTTCACTTCCACCAGCTTCTTGGCGAAGGGATTGTTGAAGCCGCGCTTGGGCATGCGCATGTGCAGCGGCATCTGGCCGCCTTCGAACGCCTGCATGCCGTGGCCGGTACGGGCCTTCTGACCCTTCACGCCGCGACCGCCGGTCTTGCCCTTGCCGGAGCCGCCGCCGCGGCCGATGCGCATGCGCTTCTTGTGTGCGCCGTCGTTGTCGCGAAGCTCATTGAGCTTGGTCATTGGTCGCCTCTCCCTTGGAGATCTGCGCCGGGCCAGGGCCCGACTCGGCTGATTTTCAATTCGCCCCCCGACGGGGAGCCAAGATGCTTAGGCCTTGTCGACCACGGCCACCAGGTGTCCGACCTTGGCGATCATGCCGCGGACGGAGGGGGTGTCCTCGAGGGTCGAGGTGCGGCCGATACGGTTCAGGCCGAGGCCTTGCAGCGTGGCGCGCTGATCCGCCTTGCGACGGATCGGGCTGCCGGTCTGACGTACGATGATGCTGGCCATCCGAACTGCTCCTAGCCCTCGATCGCTTCGGGCGCAGATGCGCCGTCGGCGCGACGGCCGATGATGTCGCCCACCTTCTTGCCGCGCTTGTTGGCGACCTGACGGGGCGAGGACTGGTGCTTGAGGGCGTCGAAGGTGGCGCGGACCATGTTGTAGGGGTTGGACGAGCCGACCGACTTGGCCACCACGTCCTGAATCCCCAGGGTCTCCAGCACCGCGCGCATCGGACCGCCGGCGATCACGCCCGTGCCCGGAGGGGCAGCGCGCAGCATCACCTTGCCGGCGCCGTGCCGGCCCTGGCCGTCGTGGTGCAGGGTGCGCGATTCCCGCAGGGGAACGCGGACCATGGTCTTCTTGGCTTCCTCGGTCGCCTTGCGGATCGCCTCGGGCACTTCGCGGGCCTTGCCGTGGCCGAAGCCGACGCGGCCTTTCTGATCGCCGACCACCATCAGGGCGGCGAAGGAGAACCGGCGCCCGCCCTTCACGGTGGCGGCGACGCGGTTGATGTGCACCAGCTTTTCGACGATCTCGCTGTCGCGTTCTTCTTCGCGATTGTTATTGCGATCGCGGCGGCCGCCTCGTTCTTCGTTTCGAGCCATCGTGATCCCCTAGAAGTCCAGGCCGGCTTCGCGCGCGGCGTCAGCCAGGGCCTTGACCCGGCCGTGATAGATGTAGCCGCCGCGGTCGAAGACCACTTCGGCGATCCCGGCGGCCTTGGCGCGCTCGGCCACCAGACGGCCCACGCGGGCCGCGGCGTCCTTGTCCGAACCCTTGGCCTTGGAGCCCTCGACCTTCTCCAGGCTGGAGGCGGCGGCGAGGGTGACGCCCTTGGCGTCGTCGATCACCTGGGCGGAGATGTTCTTCGAAGACCGGAACACCGTGAGCCGGGCGCGGCCGGCCCCGACCTTCTTGAGGCGGCTGCGGACGCGCTGGGCGCGCTTCAGCATGCTGTCGCGAGGAGAAAGAGCCATGGCTACTTCTTCTTCCCTTCCTTGCGGCGGACCTTCTCGCCCGCGTAGCGCACGCCCTTGCCCTTGTAGGGCTCGGGCGGGCGGATGCGCCGGATGCGAGCGGCGACTTCGCCGACCAGTTGCTTGTCGATCCCGGCGACGCGAATCTCGGTCTGCTTCGGAACGGCGAAGCTGATGCCGGACGGCGCGGGGAAGTCGATTTCGTGGCTGAAGCCGAGTTGCATGACGAGGGCCGGGCCCTTCATCTGCGCGCGGTAGCCGACGCCCACGAGTTCGAGCGCCTGCTCGTAACCCTTGGTGACGCCCTCGACCATGTTGCCGACCAGGGTGCGGGTGAGGCCCCACATGGCCGACGCACGCTGGCTGGCGTCGCGCGGGGCGACGTTGAGCTCGCCGCCGTTCTGGGCGACCTCGACCTCTTCGGGGGCGGTGTAGGAAAGCTGGCCCTTGGGCCCCTTCACCGTCACCGACTGACCGTCGATCGTGACGGTCACGCCGGCGGGCACCGAGATGGGTTTCTTACCGATCCGAGACATGTTGCTGCTTCTCCCGGATCAATAGACGCGACAGAGGACTTCGCCGCCGACGTTTTCGGTGCGGGCGGCGGTGTCGCTCATCACGCCCTTGGGCGTGGACAGGATCGAGATGCCAAGGCCGTTCTTCACCGGCTTCAGATCGCGGATCGACGAGTAGACCCGGCGACCCGGAGTGGAGACGCGGGCGATCTCGGCGATCACGGGCTCACCGTCGAAGTACTTCAGCTCGATCTCGTAGACCGGGTGTTGGCCGGCCTCCTCGATCAGGGTGTAGCCGCGGATGTAGCCTTCGGTCGTCAGGACCTCGAGCACGCGGCCACGGAGCTTGGAGGCAGGCGTCAGGACCTTGCTCCGCTTGCGCTCGGCGGCGTTCCTAATGCGGGCGATCATATCGCTCAGGGGATCGTTCATCGACATTGTGCGCGCTCCCCTACCAGCTCGACTTGACAAGACCGGGGATCTGCCCGGCCGAACCCAGTTCGCGAAGCGCGATCCGGCTCATTTGCAGCTTCCGATAATAGGCCCGCGGCCGGCCCGTCAGGGCGCAACGGTTGCGGATGCGGCCCTTCGCGGAGTTGCGCGGCAGTTCCGCCAGCTTCAGGCGCGCTTCGAAGCGCTCCTCCAGCGGGCGGGTGTCGTCGTTGGCGATCGCCTTCAGGGCGTCACGCTTGGCGGCGTATTGCTTCACCAGGCGCTTGACCATGTTGTTGCGATTGACGGCGCTCTTCTTAGCCATGTGCTGTCTCTTCCCCCCGTCCTAGGCGTTGAACGGGAACTGGAATTCTTTGAGAAGCGCGCGCGCTTCGTCATCGGTCTTGGCCGTCGTGCAGACGATGATGTCCATGCCCCAGACCTGGTCGATCTGGTCATAGTCGATCTCCGGGAACACCAGGTGCTCCTTCAGACCCATCGCGTAGTTGCCACGGCCGTCGAACGAGGTCGGCTTCAGGCCCCGGAAGTCCTTCACCCGCGGCAGAGCCACGGTGATCAGGCGGTCCAGGAACTCGTACATCCGGTCCTTGCGCAGGGTGACCTTGGCGCCGATGACCATGTTCTCGCGGATCTTGAACTGGGCCACCGAGAGGCGCGCGCGGGTCGGCGCGGGCTTCTGGCCGGCGATCAGCGCCAGATCCTTCATGGCGAGGCCCGCCTTCTTGGAGTCGGCCACGGCCTCGCCGATCCCCATGTTCAGGACGATCTTGTCCAGCTTGGGGATCTGCATGTCGTTGGTGTAGCCGAACTGCTCGCGCAGCGCGGGGCGCATGCGGTCGCGGTATTCGGTCTTCAGACGCGGCTCGTAAACGTCGCCGCCGGTGGCTGCCTTAGCCATGGATCACCTCGCCCGTCGTTTTGGCGAAACGGACTTTCTTGCCGTTCTCGACACGGAAACCCACGCGGGTCGGCTTTCCGGCTGAGTCCACCACGGCGACGTTGGACACGTGCACCGAGGCTTCCTTGTGCTTGATCCCGCCTTGCGGGTCCGACTGGCTCGGACGGGTGTGGCGCTGGACCATGTTCAGGCCCTCGACAACCACGCGTTCGTCCTTCGGCATGACCTTCACGACCGCGCCTTCGCGACCCTTGTCCTTGCCAGCGAGCAGGACGACGCGGTCGCCCTTCTTGATCTTTGCGGCCATTACAGCACCTCCGGCGCGAGGCTGATGATCTTCATGTGGTTCTTGGCGCGAAGCTCGCGCGGAACCGGGCCGAAGATGCGGGTGCCGATGGGCTCGGACTGCTTGTTGACGATCACGGCCGCGTTCTTGTCGAAGCGGATGACCGAGCCGTCCTTGCGCTGGATGTCCTTGGAGGTCCGCACCACGATCGCTCGCAGCACGTCGCCCTTCTTCACGCGACCCCGGGGGATCGCTTCCTTGACGGACACGACGATGACGTCGCCGACCGAGGCGTAGCGGCGCTTCGCGCCACCGAGCACCTTGATGCACATGACCCGGCGCGCGCCCGAATTATCGGCGACCTCCAGGTTAGTCTGCATCTGGATCATGGGTTCAAACCTTCCAGACTAGGCCGAAGCCTTGGGAAGGACTTCCCAGGTCTTCAGCTTGGACTTAGGCGCACATTCGATGATGCGAATGATTTCGCCCGTGTGACACGTATTGGCTTCGTCGTGCGCGTGGTACTTCTTGGACCGGCGCACGGTCTTCTTCATGACCGGGTGCAGGAACGTACGCTCCACCCGGACCACGACGGTCTTGTCGCCCTTGTCGGAGACGACCACGCCTTCGAGAATTCGTTTCGGCATCTTCGTCCTACCTCAGGCCTGGGCTTTCTGGCGCATCACGGTCTTGACGCGGGCGATGTCCTTGCGGACCTGATCCACGCGATGGGTCTTCTCCATCTGACCCGTGGCGGCCTGGAAGCGCAGGTTGAACTGCTCCTTCTTGAGCTGCAGCAGGTTGTCCTGCAGCTGGTCGGCCGTCAGGGCGCGAACGTCGGCGATCTTCATTATGCGGCCTCCGCGTGACCGGCGATGATGTCGAGCCGGGTGACGACCTTGGTGCGGATCGGGAGCTTGGCCGCGCCGAGGCGCAGGGCTTCCTTCGCAACGTCTTCCGGCACGCCGTCGATTTCGAACAGGATCCGCCCCGGGTGAACCCGGGCGGCCCAGTACTCCACCGCGCCCTTGCCCTTGCCCATGCGGACTTCGGCAGGCTTGTCGGTGACCGGCAGGTCGGGGAACACGCGGATCCAGACCCGTCCCTGGCGCTTCATCTGGCGGGTGATGGCCCGACGAGCGGCTTCGATCTGACGCGCGGTGACCCGCTCGGGCTCCAGGGCCTTGAGGCCGTAGGAGCCGAAGTTCAGGCTGAACCCGCCCTTGGCCGAGCCATGGATCCGGCCCTTGAAGGCCTTCCGGTACTTGGTTTTCTTAGGAGACAGCATCTGACGACTCCCTAGGCGCTAGCCGGCGCGCCGCGACCGCGGCCACCACGGCCGCCGCCACGATCCGGCCGGTCGCCGCGATCACGACGCTCGTCGCCGCCGCTGCCCGGGCCCGCCGCTTCGAGCGCCCAACGCTTGTCCTGGGCCATGGGGTCGTGCTCGAGCACCTCGCCCTTGAACACCCACACCTTCACCCCGATGATCCCGTAGGTGGTCTTGGCTTCAATGAAGCCGTAGTCGATATCGGCGCGCAGGGTGTGCAGCGGCACGCGGCCTTCGCGGTACCACTCCATCCGGGCGATTTCGGCGCCGCCGAGGCGACCCGAGACGTTGATGCGGACGCCCTTGGCGCCCATGCGCATGGCCGACTGCATCGCCCGCTTCATGGCGCGGCGGAAAGCGATCCGGCGCTCGAGCTGCTGGGCCACGCCCTCGGCGATCAGCTGGGCGTCGGTCTCAGGCTTGCGGACTTCGACGATGTTGAGGAACACTTCGCCCTCGGTCATCGCCGCCACGTCCTTGCGCAGCTTCTCGATGTCCGCGCCCTTCTTGCCGATGATCACGCCCGGGCGCGCGGCATAGATGGTGACGCGGCACTTCTTGTGCGGACGCTCGATGATGATGCGCGAGACACCGGCCTGGCCGAGACGCTTCTTCAGCGCGGCGCGCAGCTTGATGTCCTGGTGCAGGAGACGGCCGTAGGCGTCGCCCTCGGCGAACCAGCGCGAGTCCCAGGTCCGGTTGACGCCGAGGCGCAGACCGATCGGATTTACCTTCTGACCCATCAGGCGGCCTCCTGACCGACTTCACGCACCACGATGGTGATCTCAGAGAACGGCTTCTCGATGCGCGAGGCGCGTCCGCGAGCGCGGGCGGCGAAACGCTTCATCACCATGTTCTTGCCCACGTAGGCCTCGGCGACGACGAGGGCGTCGATGTCGAGGTTGTGGTTGTTCTCCGCATTGGAGATCGCCGAGTTCAGGGCCTTGAGCACGTCGCGGGCGATGCGCTTGCGGCTGAACGTCAGCTCATTGCGGGCGAGCTCGGCCTTCATCCCCCGGATCGACTGGGCGACGAGGTTCAGCTTCTGCGGGCTGGTGCGCAGGTTGACGACCTTGGCCATGGCCTCGGTGGTCCCGACACGCCGTTCGTTGGGCTTTTTCCCCATGGCTACTTCCTCTTGGCCTTCTTGTCGGCCGCGTGGCCGTAGAAGTTCCGGGTGGGGGAGAATTCGCCGAGCTTGTGGCCGACCATGTCCTCGGAGACCATCACCGGCACGTGCTTCATGCCGTTGTAGACGCCGAAGGTCAGGCCCACGAACTGGGGCATGATGGTCGAGCGGCGCGACCAGGTCTTGATCACTTCCTTGCGCCCGGACCCCTGAGCGGCTTCCGCCTTCTTCAGGAGATAGCCGTCGACGAAGGGACCTTTCCAGATGGAGCGGGTCATCAGCGAGCCTTCTTCACGTGACGCGAGCGGATGATGAACTTGTCCGTCGCCTTGTTGGTCCGGGTCTTGCGGCCCTTGGTCGGCTTGCCCCATGGGGTGACCGGGTGACGGCCGCCGGAGGTCTTGCCTTCGCCGCCGCCGTGCGGGTGGTCGACCGGGTTCATGGCGACGCCGCGGACGTGCGGGCGGAAGCCCATGTGACGGACGCGCCCGGCCTTGCCGAGGTTCTCGTTCATGTGGTCCGGGTTGGAGACCGCGCCGACCGTGGCCAGGCAGCTGTCCAGGACCATCCGCAGCTCGCCCGAGCCGAGGCGGATCTGGGCGTAGCCGGAGTCGCGGCCGACCAGCTGGGCGTAGGCCCCGGCCGAACGGGCGACCTGGGCGCCCTTGCCGGGCTTCAGCTCGATGTTGTGGATGATGGCGCCGACCGGCATGGAGCGCAGCGGCATGCAGTTGCCGGGCTTCACGTCGACCTTCTCGCCGGCGATGATCTCGTCCCCGGCGCGCAGGCGCTGCGGAGCGATGATGTAGGCCAGCTCGCCGTCCGCGTACTTGATCAGGGCGATGAAGGCGGAGCGGTTGGGGTCGTACTCGATCCGCTCGACCACGCCCACCACGTCATGCTTGCGACGCTTGAAGTCGATGATCCGGTACAGCTTCTTGGCCCCGCCGCCGCGGAAGCGGACGGTGATGCGGCCGTTGTTCGAGCGGCCGCCCTTGCCGGTCAGCCCCTCGACGAGAGTCTTTTCCGGACGGCCCTTGTGGAGCTCCTTCCGGTCGACCAGGACCAGCGCGCGACGGCCGGGCGAGGTCGGATTGAATTGCTTGAGCGCCATGCTCTTCCTCGCCCCTTACAGACCGGTGGTGACGTCGATGGACTGGCCTTCGGCCAGCGTCACGATCGCCTTCTTGACGTCATTCCGCCGGCCCTTGATGCCGCGGAAGCGCTTGGTCTTGCCCTTGACGATCAGGGTGTTGACCTTGGTGACCTTGACCTTGAACAGCTCTTCGATCGCGTGGGCGATCTCGTCCTTGGTCGAGTCCTTGGCCACGCGGAACACAACCTTGTTGTGCTCCGAGAGCAGCGTGGCCTTCTCGGTGATGATCGGCGAGAGGACGACGTCGTAGTGACGGGCGGTGACGGCCATCACGCGGCCTCCTTCTCAGAAGCGAAACGCGCCTCGATGGCTTCGACCGCGGCGCGCGTGAGGACCAGGGTGTCCCGGCGCAGCACGTCGTAGACGTTGAGGCCGGCGTTCGGCAGCACGTCCAGGCCCACGATGTTGCGGGCGGCCAGCTTGATGTTGGCGTCGACTTCGGGGCCCGCGATCATCAGCACGCTCTTCAGCCCGATCTTATCGAGGCGGGCCTGCAGGGCGGCGGTCTTGGGGGTCTCGGCCGAGAGGCCGTCCACCACGATCAGGGAGCCGGACTTGGCCTTGGAAGACAGGGCGTGGCGCAGGGCCAGGGCGCGGAACTTCTTGGTCAGGTCGATGGCGTGGCTGCGGACAACCGGGCCGAAGACCTTGGCGCCGCCGACGAACTGCGCGGCCTTGCGCGAGCCGTGACGGGCGCCGCCGGTGCCCTTCTGCTTGTACATCTTCTTGCCGGTACGGGCGACTTCGTTCCGGGTCTTGATCTTGTGGGTGCCGGCGCGGCGCTTGGCCAGTTGCCAGACCACGCAGCGCTGCAGGATGTCGGCGCGGATCTCTTCGATGCCGAAGATGGAGTCCGACAGCTCGATGTTCCCGGCCTTGCCGGCGTCGAGGGTGATGACGTCGAGCTTCATTGGTTTTCGCCCCCTTCGTTCGAGGCTTCGGCCGCGGGCGCTTCGGCCTCGGTCGGCTCGATCACGGTTTCTTCGGGCTCAGGCGCGGACGCGGCCTCGACGGCCGGAGCCGACTTGTCCTCGCCGGTCTTGCGGAAGCCGCCCGGCTTGGGAGCGCCTTCCGGCAGGGCCTTCTTGATCGCGTCGCTGACCTTGACGTAGGAGCCTTCCGAGCCCGGGACGGCGCCCTTGACCAGGAGCAGGCCGCGCTCGACGTCGATGCGCACGATGGTGAGGTTCTGGGTGGTGACGGTCTCGACCCCGAGATGGCCGGCCATCTTCTTGCCCTTGAAGGTGCGGCCCGGATCCTGGCGTTGGCCGGTCGAGCCGAGGCTGCGGTGGGACACCGACACGCCGTGGGTGGCGCGGAGGCCCGAGAAGTTCCAGCGCTTCATGCCGCCCTGGAAGCCCTTGCCGATCGTCGTGCCCTGGATGTCGACCCGTTGGCCGGGGACGAAGTGGTCGGCGGTGAGTTCCGCGCCCACGTCGATCAGGTTGTCTTCCGACACCCGGAATTCGGCGATGGTGTGCTTGGGCTCGACCAGGGCCTTGGCGAAGTGGCCGCGCATGCCCTGGCTGGTGTTCTTGACCTTCTTGGCGCCGGCGCCGAGCTGAAGGGCGACGTAGCCGTCCTTCTCCTGGGTGCGCTGGGCGACGACCTGGCAGCCATCGAGGGCCAGGACAGTTACGGGCACGTGGGCGCCGCCTTCATCGAAGAAGCGCGTCATGCCGAGTTTCTTGGCGATTACGCCGGTTCGCATCGGTCGGCCCTCAGAGCTTGATTTCGACGTCGACGCCGGCCGACAGGTCGAGCTTCATCAGCGCGTCCACGGTCTGGGGGGTCGGATCGACGATATCGAGCACGCGCTTGTGCGTGCGAATTTCGAACTGCTCG
>CANJID010000074.1 GCA_947474395.1 Caulobacterales bacterium | reverse complement strand
GTCCGGCAGCCAGGTGTGCAGGAAGAACTGGGCCGACTTGCCCATGGCTCCGATGAAGAGCAGCACGCCCGCCAGGTCCAGGGCCGAGAAGTCGTGGCCGGCGAAGCTCCAGGTCGTGCCGGCCTTGGCGGCGATCAGCGGGAACAGCTCGGGGAACCGGATGGTGTGGAACATCCAGTAGACGGTCATGATGCCGAGGGCGAAGCCGAAGTCCCCCACCCGGTTGACCACGAAAGCCTTGATCGCGGCGGCGTTGGCAGTCGGCTTGTGGAACCAGAACCCGATCAGGAGGTACGAGGCGACACCCACGCCTTCCCAGCCGAAGAACAGCTGCATGAAGTCGTTGGCGGTCACCAGGGCCAGCATGGCGAAGGTGAAGAAGGACAGGTAGGCGAAGAACCGCGGCTTGGACGGGTCGTCCGCCATGTAGCCCCAGCTGTAGAGGTGCACGAGGGCCGAGACGGTCGTCACCACCACCAGCATCACCGCCGACAGGCTGTCGACCCGGATCGACCAGGCGGAGTGGAAGTCGCCCACGTTGATGAATGGGGCTACCTCGACGACGAAGCGCCCCCACTCCCCGAAGACCACGCCGCAGAAGGTGGTCCAGGCGAGCGCGCAGGACAGGAACAGGAAGCCGGTGGTGATCCCTCGCGAGAGGTTGTCGCCCAGCTTGCGGCCGAACAGGCCGGCCAGGATGGACCCGACGAAGGGCCCGAACACCAGAACGATCAGGGCGAGGTTCACGCCGGTCAGCCCTTCATCATGCTGGCGTCGTCCACGGCTATGTCGCCGCGGTTACGGAAGAAGGTCACGAGGATGGCCAGCCCCACCGCGGCCTCGGCGGCCGCGACGGTCAGCACGAACATGGCGAAGATCTGCCCCGTCACCTGGTGCAGGTAGACCGAGAATGCCACCAGATTGATGTTCACCGCGAGCAGGATCAGCTCGATGGACATCAGGATGACGATGATGTTCCGCCGGTTCACGAAGATGCCGAACACCCCGATGGTGAACAGCACCGCGGCGACGGTCAGGTACTCGGACAAGCCGACGATCATTCGGAGATCCCTTCGCCGGTCTTGACCTTGACGATGGCCATGCCCTTGGCGGGCGTGCGGGCGACCTGGGCGGCGATGTTCTGGCGCTTGACGCCCGGACGGTGACGCAGGGTCAGGACGATGGCCCCGATCATCGCAATGAGGAGCGCGATACCCGCCGCCTGGAAGAAGTAGATGTAGTCGGTATAGAGCACCCGCCCGATGGCCTCGGCGTTGGTGACGTCGGTGGGCGCCGCGATGGTCGCGCCGGCGGAGGCGCCCCGCTTGGCCACGGCGCCGGCCACGATCGCCATCTCGATCAGCAGCACGATCGCCACCACCCCGCCGATCGGCAGGTATCGGGCGAAGCCGGTGCGAAGGGAGCCGAAATCGACGTCCAGCATCATGACGACGAACAGGAACAGCACCGCCACCGCGCCGACGTAGACGACGATCAGCAGCATGGCGAGGAACTCGGCCCCGAGCAGCACGAACAGTCCCGCCGCCGTGAAGAACGACGTGATCAGGAACAGCACGGAGTGCACGGGATTGCGCGCGCTGATCACCAGCAGCGCCGAGCCCAGCATCACCGCGGACAACAGGTAGAAGGCGATCGCCTGCAGACCCAAAACCCCAACCCCGTGCATCGTTTCGGGCCGTTTGACGGGCCCCGTTAAGTCTCTTGGAATCGCCGCCGCTTCTAACGGTAGGGCGCGTCCAGTTCCAGGCACTTCGCGATCTCGCGCTCCCAGCGGTCGCCGTTCGCGAGCAGCTTGTCCTTGTCGTAGAGGAGCTCCTCGCGGGTCTCCGCGGCGAACTCGAAATTCGGCCCCTCGACGATGGCGTCGACCGGACAGGCCTCCTGGCAGTAGCCGCAGTAGATGCACTTCACCATGTCGATGTCGTAGCGGGTGGTGCGGCGGCTGCCGTCGGCGCGGGGCTCGGCCTCGATGGTGATGGCCTGGGCCGGGCAGATGGCCTCGCAGAGCTTGCAGGCGATGCAGCGCTCCTCCCCGTTGGGATAGCGGCGCAGCGCATGCTCGCCCCGGAATCGCGGGCTCAGCGGCCCCTTCTCGAAGGGGTAATAGATCGTGGCCTTGGGGCGCATCATGTACTTCAGGGCGAGCCCGAAGGCGCCCACGAAGTCCATGAGGGCGGCGCCCTTGGCGGCCTGGGTGATGCGGGCGGCGAAGCTCATCGGGTCACTCCTAGGCCGCCGCGCCGAACACGCGCCAGGCGGCGATCAGGGCCACCGCCACCAGGGTGGTGGGCAGGAACACCTTCCATCCGAGACGCATGAGCTGGTCGTAGCGGTAGCGGGGCACGATGGCCTTGGCCATGGCGAACATGAAGAACCAGAACACGATCTTCACGGCGAAGCAGAGCAGGTAAACGCCCCCCGAAACCAGGGGATGCCAGCTGTCCATGAAGGGGGTCGGGAACGGCAGGGTCCATCCGCCGAAGAACAGGATGGAGATCATCGCGCACATCAGGACGATGTTCATGTACTCGCCCATCATGAAGAGCAGATAGGGCGTGGACGAGTACTCGACCTGATAGCCGGCCACGAGCTCGGACTCGGCTTCGGGCAGGTCGAAGGGCGGGCGGTTGGTCTCGGCCAGGGCCGAGATGAAGAACACCACCATCATGGGGAACATGACCACGATGGTCGGCCAGTTGGCCCCGCCGCCGAAGGCGTGCCAGTTCCAGAAACCGCCGGCCTGGTGCTCGACGATCTTGGTGAGGTTCATCGAGCCGGCCAAGAGGATCACGGTGATGATCACGAAGCCGATGGAGACCTCGTAGGAGACCATCTGCGCCGCCGAGCGCAGGCCGCCGAGGAAGGGGTACTTCGAGTTGGACGCCCAGCCGCCCATGATGATGCCGTAGACCCCGAGCGACGACATCGCCAGGAGGTACAGGATCCCCACGTTGAGGTTAGAGACCACCCAACCCGGAGCGAAGGGGATCACCGCCCAGCCGATAAAGGCCAGGACCACGGTGATCAGGGGCGCCAGCAGGAACACGATCTTGTCCGCGCCGGCCGGAACGATCAGCTCCTTCAGCACGAACTTCAAAAGGTCGGCGAAGGACTGCAGCAGGCCGAAGGGGCCGACCACGTTGGGGCCCTTGCGCAGCTGAACGCCCGCCCAGACCTTGCGGTCGAACAGGATCAGGAAGGCGACCGAGAGCAGGATGCCCACCACCACGGCGAGAATCCCGCCGACGGTCATCAGCGTCCAGCCGCCCGGTGTGGCCCAGAAGCTTTGCATCGCGCCCTACTCCGCGGCCAGGGGGGCGCGGCGGACCGAGATGGCCAGGGCCGAGCATTCGGCCATGGTCACGCTGGCGCGCGCGATCGGGTTGGTGAGGTAGAAGTCGCTCAACGCTCCGGCGAAGGCCTTGTCCGACAAGGCCCCCTCTTCCCCGACCGACTTGAGGTCGAAGCCGGCGGCGGTGGACGCGCCGGGTGCGTAGTCGACCTGGCCGAAGGTGGGGTGGTCCTGCATCAGCCTGGCGCGCAGGGCCTCCAGGCTGTCGTAGGGGAGCTGCTTGCCCAGGTGCTCGGAGAGCGCCCGGATGACCGCCCAGTCCTCGCGGGCCTCACCCTTGGGGAAGGCGGCGCGGCCCATGACCTGGGCCCGGCCTTCGGTGTTGACGTAGATGCCCGGCTTTTCGGTGTAGGCGGCGCCCGGCAGGACCACGTCCGCTCGGTTGGCCCCGGCGTCGCCGTGGCTGCCGAGATAAACCACGAAGGCCGAGCCGAGCTTGTCGGCAGCGATCTCGTCCGCGCCCAGGAGGAACAGGACGTCGAGCTTGCCCGAGGCGGCGGCCTCGATCATGCCGGCCACGTCCTTGCCGCCCTTGCGGGGCGTGAAGCCCATGTCCAGTCCGCCCACGCGGGCGGCGGCGGTGTGCAGGACGTTGAAGCCGTTCCAGTCCGCCCGGACCATCTTGTGGTCGGCGGCGACCTTGGCCGCCGCGCGCAGAACCGCAGCCCCGCCGGGGCCCGTCAGAGCCCCCTGGCCGATGATGATCGCGGGATTGGCCGCGGCTTTCAGCACCTTGCCGAAGGCGCCGAGCTTGGCGAGCGAGGCCGGGCCGGCGCCGATGTGCTCGTAGCCGTAGTTCAGGTCCGCCGCCTCGCCGATCAGCCCGACCTGCAGCTTGCCGGTCAGCCAGGTCTTGCGGATGCGGGCGTTGACCAGGGCGGCCTCGCGGCGCGGGTTGGTCCCGACCAGCAGCAGGGCGTCGCAGGCCTCGAGGCCCAGGATCGTGGTGTTGAAGAGGTAGCTCTCGCGGGCGCCGCCAAGCTGCGCGCCGTCCTGGCGGCAGTCGATGTTCTTGACCCCGAGGGCGGTGAACAGGTCCATCGCCGCCTTCATGGACTCCGCATCCTGCAGGTCCCCAGCGATCAGGCCCATCTTGTCCGGGGTCGTGGCGGAAACCCGCTTGGCGACGGCCGCGAAGGCCTCGGCCCAGGTGGCTTCGCGCAAGCGGCCCTTCTCGCGGATGTAGGGCCGGTCCAGGCGCTGGCGCATCAGGCCGTCGCAGACGTGGCGGGTCTTGTCGGAGATCCACTCCTCGTTGATCTCCTCGTTGATGCGCGGAAGGATACGCATCACCTCGGGGCCCCGCGTGTCGATGCGGATGGCCGAGCCGAGGGCGTCCATCACGTCCACGCCTTCGGTCTTCTTCAGCTCCCAGGGGCGGTAATTGAAGGCCCAGGGCTTGTGGGTCAGGGCGCCCACCGGACAGATGTCGGCGAGGTTGCCGGACAGCTCCGACGTGACGGCGCCTTCCAGATAGGTCGTGATTTCAGCGTCTTCGCCCCGTCCGATCATGCCCAGCTCCGGCACGCCGGCGATCTCGGCGGCGAAGCGGACGCAGCGGGTGCACTGGATGCAGCGGGTCATCACCGTCTTGATGAGGGGACCCATGAACTTCTCTTCGACGGCGCGCTTGTTCTCCTGGAACCGGCTGTCGTCGCGGCCGTAGCCGAGGGTCTCGTCCTGCAGGTCGCACTCGCCGCCCTGGTCGCAGATCGGGCAGTCCAGCGGGTGGTTGATCAGCAGGAACTCGAGCACGCCCTCGCGGGCCTTCTTCACCATCGGGGTGTTGGTGAAGATCTCCATGTTCTCGGCGGCCGGCAGGGCGCAGGAGGCGGCGGGCTTGGGCGGCCCCGGCTTCACCTCGACCAGGCACATGCGGCAGTTGCCGGCGATGGACAGGCGCTCGTGGTAGCAGAACCGGGGGATCTCCTCCCCCGCCAGCTCGGCGACCTGCAGGGCCGTCATGCCGGGCTCGAACTCGACCTCGACGCCGTTGACCTTGGCCTTGGGCATGAAACTACTCCGCCGCGATCAGCGCGGAGCCCTGAACGTGGGGCTTGCCGGCGCGGTAGTGGTGGATGCGGTCTTCGATCTCGGAGCGGAAGTGACGGATCAGGCCCTGGATCGGCCAGGCCGCCGCGTCGCCCAGGGCGCAGATGGTGTGGCCCTCCACCTGGGTGGTGACCTCCAGCAGCATGTCGATCTCGGCCATGTCGGCCTCGCCCTTGCACATGCGCTCCAGCACTCGCCACATCCAGCCCGTGCCCTCGCGGCAGGGGGTGCACTGGCCGCAGCTCTCGTGCTTGTAGAAGTAGGCCAGCCGGGTGATGGCGCGGACCAGGTCGGTGGACTTGTCCATGACGATCACCGCCGCCGTGCCCAGGCCCGACTTCAGTTCACGCAGGCTATCGAAATCCATCAGGGCGGTTTCGCACTGGTCGATGGGGATCATCGGCACCGAGGAGCCGCCGGGGATCACCGCCTTGAGGTTGCCCCAGCCGCCGCGCACCCCGCCGCAGTGCTCCTCCAGGAGCTGCTTCAGCGGGATCGACATCACCTCTTCGACGTTGCACGGGCGGTTCACGTGGCCGGAGATGCACATCAGCTTGGTGCCGGTGTTGTTCGGGCGGCCGAAGCCGGCGAACCAGTCGGCCCCGCGGCGCAGGATCGTCCCCGCGACGGCGATGGACTCGACGTTGTTGACCGTGGTCGGGCAGCCGTAGATGCCGGAGTTGGCCGGGAACGGCGGCTTCAGCCGCGGCTGGCCCTTCTTGCCCTCGAGGCTCTCAAGGAGGGCGGTCTCCTCGCCGCAAATATAGGCCCCGGCCCCATGGTGGACGTAGAGGTCGAAATCCCAGCCGTGGATGTTGTCCTTGCCGATCAGCTTGGCCGCGTAGGCTTCCCGGACCGCCTCTTCCAGGACCTCGCGCTCACGGACATATTCGCCGCGGATGTAGACGTAACAAACGTGCGCCTGCATGGCGAAGGAGGCGATCAGGCAGCCCTCGATCAAGAGATGCGGATCGTGGCGCATGATCTCCCGGTCCTTGCAGGTCCCAGGCTCGGATTCGTCGGCGTTGACCACCAGGTAGTGCGGACGGTCCCCCACCACCTTGGGCATGAAGGACCACTTCAGGCCGGTGCCGAAACCGGCGCCGCCGCGACCGCGCAGGCCGGAGTTCTTGATCTGGTCGATGATCCACGGGCCGCCCGCGGACAGCATGTCCTTCACGGCGTTCCAGCAGCCACGCTTCTTCGCCGCCTCCAGCCGCCAATCCTGGAAGCCGTAGAGGTTGGTGAAGATGCGGTCCTTGTCTTCGAGGATGCCGACCACTGGCTTCAACCCTTGGATTGGTGGGCGCGGACATAGCGCGTCCGCCGCCAGATGACATAGCCGAAAAGCACCCAGCCGACCGCGATGGCGGCAAGGCCCATCAGGCCGAACGGGGAGGTCGGTCCGGGACCGCGGAAGGCGTAGCCGAGCAGGAAGACGCCCAGCAGGCAGCAGCCGAGACCGGCGTTGGTCCAGCCGGCGCCGACGCGCTGCACCTCGCCGCGGGTGAGCCCTTGGCCGGCGCTCATGATTCGGCGCTCCCCGACTCGGGACCCTGGTGCTTCAGCTCCTTGGCCGCCTTGGCGAGGCCGAGCATCAGCCACCCCTGCGCGGCGAAGCCCACCAGGAGCGAGCCCAGGAACCACCACACCATCCAGGCCACGCCGAACACCATATTGCCGACGATACCGGCCAGGGCCGACAGCGTGCAGACGCCGCAGATGGCGAGCATCAGGTAGAGCCGCTTCTTCTGCCCCGCGACGTCCATCAGGCGGCGGGCTCCGGCTTGGGCAGGTTGGGCAAGCTCTTGATCGGCTTGCCGGCCTTGCCGTCGTATAGCGCCGGATCGGTCAGGGTCAGGGCCCCGCCCTCGGGCTCGGAGGTATGGCGGCCGGCGTAGGAGCCGGGCTTGGGCGCACTACCGGCGCGGAAGTCGTCGATGATCTTAGCCAGGCTCTCCGGCGTCAGGTCCTCGTAGTAGTAGTCGTTGATCTGGGCCATGGGCGCGTTCACGCAGGCGCCGAGGCACTCGACTTCCTGCCAGGTGAAGTCACCGTCGGCCGAGAGGTGGTCCTTGGCCCCGATCTTGTCCTTGCAGACCGCCATCAGCTCCAGCGAGCCGCGCAGCTGGCAGGGGGTCGTGCCGCAGACCTGGATCAGGGCTTTGCGACCCACCGGCTCGAGCTGGAACATGGTGTAGAAGGTCGCGACCTCCAGCACCCGGATCACGTCCATGTTGAGCATGGCGGCGATGGCGCGGATGGCGGGCTCGGACACCCAGCCATCCTGCTTCTGCACCAGCCACAGGATCGGGATCACCGCCGAGCGCTGACGCCCGGCCGGGTATTTGCCGATCCACCAGTTGGCGAGCGCCAGGGTCTCGGGCGCAAAGGCGAAGGACGCGGGCTGGTCCTTGGCGAGACGGCGGACGCTCAACGGTCGATCTCCCCGAACACGATGTCGAGGGAGCCCAGGATGGCGGAGACGTCGGCCAGCATGTGGCCGCGATTCATCCAGTCCATGGCCTCCAGGTGGGGGAAGCCGGGCGCCCGAATCTTGCAGCGGTACGGCTTGTTGGTGCCGTCGGCCACGAGATAGACGCCGAACTCGCCCTTGGGCGCCTCGACATAGGCGTAGACCTCGCCCGCGGGCACGTGGAAGCCCTCGGTGTAGAGCTTGAAGTGGTGGATCAGGGCTTCCATCGACCGCTTCATCTCGCCCCGGCGGGGCGGCGCGACCTTGCCGTCCTCGGTCAGGACCGGGCCCGGCGTCTTGGCCAGGAGCTCGATGCACTGGTCGATGAGCTTGATGGACTGGCGCATCTCCTCGACGCGGCACAGGTAGCGGTCGTAGCAGTCGCCGTTCTTGCCGATCGGGATATCGAACTCGAGGTCAGCGTAGCACTCGTAAGGCTGGCTCTTGCGCAGGTCCCAGGCGACGCCCGAACCCCGCAGCATCACGCCCGAGAAGCCCCACTCATAGGCCTGGTCGGCGGTCACCACGCCGATGTCGACGTTGCGCTGCTTGAAGATGCGGTTGCCCGTGATCAGGGTCTCGATGTCGTCGAGCGCCTTCGGAAACGCCTTCGACCACTTGGCGATGTCGTCGATCAGGGCCGGCGGCAGGTCCTGGTGGACGCCGCCCGGGCGGAAGTAGTTGGCGTGCAGGCGCGAGCCGGAGGCGCGCTCGTAGAACACCATCAGCTGCTCGCGCTCCTCGAAACCCCAGAGCGGCGGGGTGAGGGCCCCGACGTCCATGGCCTGGGTCGTCACGTTCAGCAGGTGGTTCAGGATGCGGCCGATCTCCGAGAACAGCACGCGGATGACCTGGCCCCGCCGGGGCACGTCCACCCCGACCAGCTTCTCGATGGCCAGGCAGAAGGCATGCTCCTGGTTCATCGGCGCCACGTAGTCGAGGCGGTCGAAGTAGGGGATGTTCTGGAGGTAGGTGCGGGCCTCCATCAGCTTTTCGGTGCCGCGGTGCAGGAGGCCGATGTGCGGGTCCACCCGCTCGACGATCTCGCCGTCCAGCTCCAGCACAAGTCGCAGCACGCCGTGGGCGGCCGGGTGCTGCGGGCCGAAGTTGATGTTGAACTTGCGGAGCTTGGTCTCGCCCGGAACGACCGGCACGGCGGTGTCAGCGTCGGCCATGCTCAGCCCTCCTTCTTCGGGGCTGCGTCGGCCTTCGGCGCTTCGAGCTTGGCCTTCTCGTCGCCCGGCAGGACGTACTCGTAGCCCTGGCCCGGCAGGGCGGACTGCGCGCCCTCCCAGGGGGAGAGGAAGTCGAAGTGCCGGTATTCCTGCGGCAGCTTCACCGGCTCATAGACCACCCGCTTCAGGGCCTCGTCCCAGCGGACCTCGACATAGCCGGTCATGGGGAAGTCTTTGCGCAGCGGATAGCCGTGGAAACCGTAGTCGGTGAGGATGCGGCGCAGGTCCGGGTGGCCGGAGAAGAAGATCCCGTACATGTCGAAGGCCTCGCGCTCGAACCAGTCGGCGCAGGGGTGGGCCGGGACGATCGAGGGGACCGGGGTGTCCTCGTCGGTGCGCACGGTGATGCGCACGCGGGCGTTCTTGGTGTGGGAGAGCAGGTGGTAGACCACGTCGAAGCGCTGGACCCGGTCCGGATAATCGACCCCGCAGAGGTCGATCAGCTGGCGGAAGCGGAACTCGCGGTTGTCCCGCAGCATGGTCAGCAGCTCGACGATGCGGCCGGCCTCGGCCTGCATGCTGAGCTCGCCGTAGCCGACCTTGTAGCCGGTCACGGCGCCCGCGGACTGGGCCTGGATCGCCTCGCCCAAGGCCATCAAAGCTTCGGTCGACATTACGCCCTCACCGGTCGATGCAGCCGTCGCGGCGGATCTTCTTCTGCAGCTGCAGCACGCCGTAGACGAGCGCCTCGGCCGTCGGCGGGCAGCCGGGCACGTAGACGTCCACCGGCACGATGCGGTCGCAGCCGCGCACCACCGAGTAGCTGTAATGGTAGTAGCCGCCGCCGTTGGCGCAGGAGCCCATGGAGATGACGTAGCGGGGCTCGGGCATCTGGTCGTAGACCTTGCGCAGAGCCGGAGCCATCTTGTTGGTCAGGGTGCCGGCGACGATCATCACGTCCGACTGGCGGGGGCTGGCGCGGGGCGCGAAGCCGAAGCGCTCCAGGTCGTAGCGCGGCATGGACGCCTGCATCATCTCGACCGCGCAGCAGGCGAGGCCGAAGGTCATCCACATCAGGGAGCCCGTGCGGGCCCAGGTGATCACGTCGTCGAGGGCGGCGGTGACGAAGCCCTTGTCGGCCAGGACGCCCGAGAGCTGTTCGAAATAGGGGTCGTGGCGCGAAGGATCGTACCCCTCGACGCCGGAGCGCCCGCCGGCGCCCGCGGGAACCAGGAGGCCTGAGCCTGCGCTGGGAACGGTTACTCCCATTCCAGGGCCCCCTTCTTCCATTCGTAGATGAAGCCGACGGTCAGGATTCCGAGGAAGCCCATCATCGACCAGAAGGCGAAGACCTGGGCCTCGTGAGCCATCCTCGTCAGCGAGACGGCCCAGGGGAACAGGAAGGCCACTTCCAGGTCGAAGATGATGAAGAGGATGGAGACCAGGTAGAAGCGCACGTCGAACTTCATCCGCGCGTCGTCGAAGGCGTTGAAGCCGCACTCATAGGCGGAGATCTTTTCCGGGTCGGGCCGGCGCGGGGCCATGGCCCAGGCCGCCACCATGAAGCCGACGCCGAGCACCGCGGCGATGCCGAGGAAGATCACGATCGGCAGGTACTGAAGCAGGAAGGCGTCCATCAAACCCTCAGGGCCCCGGGGAGTCGGGCGGGTTGTAGCCCACGAGTTGGCCCGCTTCAAAGGCCCCAGGCGATAAACTTGTTAAGCTTGGCGGACCCCCTGCCCTTCGCTTGACAGGCTGCGGGGCCGGAGACTATGTCACCCCCTCCCAGCCGGGGCGCCGATTTGCGCTTTCCGACCGGTTCGCGGATGTAGCTCAGTTGGTTAGAGCGCCGCCCTGTCACGGCGGAGGTCGCGGGTTCGAGTCCCGTCATTCGCGCCACTTCTTCAATGGCATACCTTCCCACCTTCAGGGCGCTCCCGTCTCACGGGAGCCCTCGCCCTGGCCGGAAAAGCTATTCTTCTCCGGCCTTCACCCCGCCGACCTTCAGCGCGCCTTCCTGGCCCGGGACCTGCCGCAGGGCGTCGTCGCGATTGCCTTCGTTGCAGAGATATTCCTTCAGCTCCCAGTCCGGCTTGTAGTTGTAGACGAAGCGCTGAAAGACCGGCTGCTTGAAGACCTTCGGGTCCTCGATCTTCATCACCACCTCGAGGCTCTTGCCGCCGTCGATCTTGCGGATCCGCTCGGTGATCTTGATGTCCTCGGAGATCGGCGTGCCTTCGCCGTCCAGCCAGGCCTTCGGATTGATGTTCCGGGTCTCCACCACCAGGGTGGCGCCTTCCCAGTGGCCGATCGAGTTGCCAAGCCAAGGAGTGTCCCCGTCGTCCGGGAACGGCCGCTCGTCGGTGTAGACGATGCGGAAAACCCGCTCGGCCTCGAACAGGATGACCACCACCCCGCGGTCCTGGACGATCTGCATGGGATAGGGATAGCCCATGTGGCGGGGCATGTTGGGCAGGCACGCGGCCCCAGGATCCAGGGCCGGATCGGAAACCTTGCGCTGCTGGGCCGCCCAGTCGGTGAAGATGGAGCCGGCCGCCAGGGGTTTCATGTCGGGGCCGCGCATCCCCCGCTCGGACCGGTTGGAGATGACGAGCACGCCGGCGAGGTTCGCCCCGTGGGGCTTGGGCCTGGGGTTGGCCTTCGCGGCGGCCGTTGGCGCCACGGGCAACTGCGCCCGGGCGGCGGTTCCGGCCAGGAGGAGGCAGGCGCACCCCGCCGTTATCGCGAGCGCCCTCACTTGCGCGGGCCTTCCTCGTCGGTGTCGACGGCGCCGGGGGTGTCGGCGTTGATGTCCATGCCGTTGGGCAGGGTGACACGGACGATCGCCCCCATCGCCGAGCCGTCCTTCATCGGATAGATCACGACCGAAACCTTATCCCCCGCCTTGATCAGGTCGCGCCGCCAGCCGCGCCGCGACAGGACGTTCGGGCTGCGGCCCTCGATCTTCCACTCGACCACCTTGCCGTCCGCGCCGGGCACGTTGACGTGCAGCCAGGAGTGGGGGTTCACCCATTGGAACTCCTTCACGGTCCCCTTCAGGGTCACCGTCTTCTTCTTGTCGAACATGGCGAAGGAGTGATGGGCGGCTGCGGGCGCGGCGAGAGCGGCGGCCCCGGCCAGCACGGCCGCCAGGCCGAGAGTCCGGCGAATCCTCGTCATTGGACCACTCCTCCGCTGCGTTGGCCCGTCGCGTCGGGCGCATCGCGATTGTTCTCGGTGCATGAGTATTCGCGGATCCGCCAATCAGGCTTGCGCGCATAGACGACGGTCTGGACCCAGGGCTTGGCCAGGGCCTTCGGATCGGTGATCGTCATCACGTCCTCGAGCGTGTCGGGGCCGGTGAGGCGGATCCGCTCGACGATCCGCATGTCCTCGCTGTGGGACAGGCCTGACAACTTGGTCTCGGTGTTGAAGCCGATGGTCTCGACGACCAGGGTGTTCGCCTCCCAGCGGCCGATGGAATCGCCGTTGTAGCTCGGGTCGAGGTCGTCGAAGTCCAGATGCTTGGACCGGTTCAGCCAGATCCTGCGCACCTGGCTGTCGCTCTCGAACAGCATGGTGACCCGACCCGCGTTGTGGAGAATCTCCAGGGGATACGGGTAGGTCATGATCGTGGGCATGCCCGGCCATTTGCAGAGCTCGGCGCCCTCGGCGAGCTTGGCGGCCTCGGCCTTCAGCCTGGCGTCGATGGCCTGGTATTCGGGCGTCAGTTGGGGGCGCTCGCGCGGCGCGCCCGGGGGAGCGTCCCGGTTGCGGACCTTGCCCGCCCGTCGCAGCCGTTCGTCCAGGGTGTCGTCGTTCATCCAGATGCCGGTGAAGTCCCGCGGATTGAACCGCTGGGCGGCGGCCTCGGCCCGCGAGCAGAGGCACAGCAGGGCGAGCCCCAGGACGACCGATAGGCTGTGGTTCCTGATGTCCACGATCAATCCTCAGCCGTGGTAATAATAGGTCTTGCCGTCGGAGGTTTTCACCTCGACGAAGGAGCCGCCCGGATCGCCGTTCTTCAGAGGGTGGAAGGTCACCGTCACCTTGTCCCCGACCTTGACGCTGGTTCGCTTCCAGTTGTTGCGGCTGAGGATGCCGGGACTACCCCCTTCGAAGCTCCACTCGACCACCTCGCCGTTGGGACCGGGCACGGTGACCTGGAGCCAGGTATGCGGATTGGTCCACTGAAACTCCTTCACCGTGCCGGCCACGGTGACCTCCCTGCCCCCGTCGAACATCGAAAATGAATGGTGGGCGGACGCCGGTCCCGTCGCCAGGACCAGCAAGCCGGCGCCGGTACAGATCGCTCTCTTCATCACCACCCTCGCATGCCGGCCGGCATATTCGTCTGAAACCAGACGATACGGAAAGCC
>CANJID010000073.1 GCA_947474395.1 Caulobacterales bacterium | reverse complement strand
TAGGTCTTGAGGTGGTTCATCTCGCTCCGCGCCTTGCCCCGCAAGGAAAGGTGGGAACCGACAACCTGAGCCACAAGGGGAGGTTGCCCGCCCGCCACGGCCGTGGAACGACTCTCCGAAGGAACCAGGAGGACGCGGGATGCGGGACGTGGAGGGCAAGGTCGCCTTCATCACCGGCGGGGCTTCGGGGATCGGCCTCGGCGCGGCCCAGGCCTTCGTCGACGCGGGCATGAAGGTGGTGATGGCCGACGTGCGCCAGGACCACATCGACGCCGCCCTGCAGGGTTTCGCCGACAGGCAGCAGAACCGCGCCGTCCACGGGATCAGGCTCGACGTCACCGATCGCGCGTCTTTCGCCCGCGCCGCCGACGAGGCGGAAGCGACCTTCGGCAAGGTGCACCTGCTCTTCAACAACGCCGGCATGGGCATCATGGGCCCGGCCAAGGAGGCGACCTACGACGACTGGGACTGGGGCCTGGGCGTCATGATCGGCGGTGTGGTCAACGGCCTCGTGACCTTCCTGCCGCGCATCATCCGGCACGGGGAGGGGGGCCACGTGGTCAATACCTCCTCCATGGCGGCGGTGATCCCCATCCCCAACACGGTGATCTACACCACGGCCAAGGCGGCCATGGTCGGCATGTGCGAATCCATGCGGCCCGAGCTGGCGGCCGACAACATCGGGGTCTCGGTTTTCTGTCCGGGCCCCGTGCAGTCCAACATCCACGAGAGCGGCAAGACCCGGCCTCCGGAATTCCAGAAGAACAGCGGCTACGCCGAGCGGGAGCGCCAGCTCGGCGCCCGCACGGTCAATCCCCTGTGGATGGACCCTGTCGAATGCGGCCAGCGCATCCTGGCGGGGGTGAGGAACGACGACCTCTACATCCTCACCCATCCGGAATTCCGGGACGGGGCGCAGGAGCACTACGACGCCCTGGTCGCGTCCTTCCCCAACGAGCCGGTGAACCAGGAAAGGGCGGACTCGATCCGCTTCCTCTTGGGCAATCGCATGTTCACGGAGGAACTCGCCAAGCTGAGGGCTCGCGACGGCTAGGCGCGTATTCAGCGTTGATGTTTTCGACACGGCCGCGCTGAGTTAGGTTATCGCAGATTTCGCAGCGGACCGCCGCCTCCCGGAGAGAACGCCATGAAGAAGCTTATCCTTTGCGTGCTTGCGTCCAGCGCCCTGGCCGCCCCCGCCTTCGCCGCCCTGCCCGTCGGCTCGGCCGCCCCGACCTTCAAGACCGAGGCCTCCCAGGCCGGCAAGGAGTTCGCCTACGACCTTTCCGCCGCCCTGAAGAAGGGTCCGGTGGTGGTCTACTTCTACCCCGCCGCCTACACCCCCGGCTGCAACGCCGAGGCCCACGCCTTCGCCGAAGCCACCGACGACTTCAAGAAGGCCGGCGCCACCGTGATCGGCGTCAGCCACGACAACATCGAGCAGCTGAACAAGTTCTCGGCCGACACCGCCTATTGCAGCGGCAAGTTCCCGGTCGCCTCGGACGTGGACGGCAAGATCTCCACCCAATACGACGCGGTGATGAAGTTCGGGACCCGCCAGGTCTCCAGCCGCACCTCCTACGTCATCGGCAAGGACGGCAAGGTGGCCTTCGCCTACATGGCCAACGACCCCTCCAAGCACGTCGAGCTGACCATGGCCGCCGTGAAGGGCCTGAAGTAGGACTTCGCTTCTTTCCCTCTCCCCGGTGGGGAGAGGGAGGGGCCCGTTGCACAGCAATGGGAAGGTGAGGGGGGCTGGTGTGGTGCAGTTTCACCCTTGCCCCCTCGCCCGGCAGGCTGACGCCTGCTCGACCTCTCCCCGCCGGGGAGAGGGATGAGGAAGAAAAAGGGCCTCCATGCCGGCCAACCCACCGGGCCTAGAGCTCGCTTACGCTTTCTCGGTCTCGATCTTCTTCAAGGAGAGGCTGCGCATCGACAGCCCGCGGGGCCGGGTCTTCGTGCCGGCGGCCTCGGGAGAGGTCTGGGGGCCGAGGCTGCAGGGCAAGGTCGTGCCGCGCTCGGGGGCCGACTACGCCGCCGGCGGCCAGCTCGACGCCCACTACATGCTGGAGGCGTCGGACGGCTCGCCGATCTACATCCACAACCGCGGCTACCTGCGTCCCCACGACGGCGTGGCGCGGCCCGACGTGCCCATGACCAGCAACTCAGGCCCCTGGCTCGCCGACATGCCCCTCTACTTCCGCCTGGCGCCGACCTTCGACGCGCCGGAGGGGCCGCATGACTGGCTGACCCGCTCGGTGATCCTCGGCACGGGCAAGCGCTACGGCAATCCGGACCACACCATCTTCACCTACTACGAGGTGCTGTGATGGCGGACGACACGCACCGCGCGGCCGAGCCGCTTTCGCTGGAATACGCCTTCACCATGACCCTGGTGTTCGGCCCGCCCCGCCTGATGAAGACCCCCCGCGGCGGCCGGGTCTTCGCTCCCGTGATGGAGGGTCAGATCACCGGCCCCCGCCTGACGGGACGGATCATGCCCGAGACGGGCGCCGACTTCGGGACCGTGCGCCGCGACGGGGTGGAG
Source organism: Caulobacterales bacterium (assembly GCA_947474395.1). Taxonomy (GTDB): domain Bacteria; phylum Pseudomonadota; class Alphaproteobacteria; order Caulobacterales; family Caulobacteraceae; genus CANJID01. The sequence continues at coordinate 11,024 of CANJID010000073.1, read as the reverse complement.
GACCTGCACGCCCGCTTCATGCTGCAGGCGGACGACGGGACCGACATCTACGTCCAGCACACCGGCTACGTGCGCGAGGACGGCTACATCCGCCTGACGCCCTTCTTCGACGTCGATAGGGCGAGCCCCCACGCCTGGCTCAACAACACCATCCTGGTGGCCCGCGGCGAACCCTCCGAGGACGGGCTGGTCCTGACCTATTTCGCGGTGAAGTAGGCCGGTCTCCGCCTAGTCGATCTTCATCCCAGCCCGGCCCTTGTCGTCGGCGCTATCGCGGTTGTTCTGCTCGCAGACGTACTCGATCAGGCTCCAGTCGCGGTGGCGGTTGTAGCGGCGGGCCATGACCACGGGCGCGGTCAACACATCGGGGTCGGTGATGGTGAGGACGTCCTCGAGCTGGTCGGGCTTGGACAGGCGCATCCGTTCGACAATGCGCACCTTGTCCGAGTGCTTCACCCCCTGGGCGAGCAGGACCTGGGGCAGGAGGCCGATGGTGTCGATCACCAGGGTGTCGCCCTCCCAATGGCCGATGGAGTGGCCGTTGAAGGTCAGGTCCGGGTCCTCCGGATGGGGGCGGCCGTCGAGGAAGATCCAGCGCGTCTGGGCGTGGGTCTCGATCGTCATCACGATCTTGCCGGGCGTGTAGGTGAACTCGATCGGATAGGGCTGGGTCAGGACGCCGGGCATTCCCGGCGGCTGGCAGTTGGCCGTCTGGTTCTGCAAGCCCTCGCCGCGGGACTGGCCATCGATGAAGGCCTTGAACCTGGCCGCTGCGTCCGGGGTGAGGGGCCACTTCTCGGCGGTGCGCCCGTCGGAGTTGCGCCCGTCGAAGTCCCACGCCCCGCGCCAGTCCGGCAGCTTGGCGATAGAGGCCCAGCTGTTGCCGGGCGGCAGAGCCTTGGCGGCCGGCCTGGCCGGCGCCTTGGCCGCCTGCGTCCCGCCCGCCGCCAGAAGGGCGACGACGCCCACGATCACAGCCGCTACCCGCTTCATGACGCTTCCCCGAACCATGCTCTTGTTGGACCCACGCTAGGGCCTGACTTATCGCCGATCAACGCTCGCCATGATGCGGACCGCGCGGCAAACTGCGGGAAAACACGGGAGCGACGAGACGCCATGAACCGGGACCAGTTCCGCGAGTACATCACCGCTTTCAACGCGGACGACTGGGACGGCTTCTCCAGGTTCTACGCCGAGGACGTGCTGCTGGACCTCGGCGGCAAGAAGCAGATCCGCGGCCGCCAGGGCATCGTCGACTTCTACAAGGAGGTGAAGGCCAAGATCGTCGAGACCCTGGTGATCAACAAGATCGTCATGGACGACGAGGGCCTGGCCGCCGACATCTCCACCGAGTTCCGCGCCCTGGAGGACTGGCCCGACTTCATCGCCGGCGAGATCAAGAAGGGCGAGTCGATCCACATCCGCAGCTTCATCATCTACGACATCAACCCTGCCGGGCAGTTCCAGACCATCCGCTCGACGCGGGCGCCGCTGGGCGGGGTCTAGGCGACGGCCCGCCGCTGGGACGGGCCGCGCCGCCGGGTCAGAGCCCCTTGGCCGGGTTCACGTCGCCGGCTTTGCGGCGGGCGACCTGTTCGTTGAAGATGGCGCGGTGGGTGAAGAGCCAGTGGCCGTTTGTCTTCACCAGCTCGTCCTCGTAGTGGCCATAGGCGCCGACCTGGGCGTGGGCCTCGGCGTTGTTGGCGTCGAGCTGTTCCCAGTAGGCGCGGGAGACCGCCTTGTTCCCCTTGATGACCAGATAGGTGTTGGTGACGAAGTGGCGCGATTTGGGCGGCATGCGCGCGGTCCCCTGCTGCGGCGGGGCGACCTGGTCGTTGACGAACTTGCGGATGGCGGTGCGGCCCTTCACGTCGCCGCCGGCCCAGGTCAGGACCCCGTCCTCGGTGAAGACCGAGGCGTAGGCGTCCGCGTCGTGCCAATCCATGGCGAAGAGGTAGTAGGCCATCAGGTTCTCGATCTCGGCCCGGTCCTCGGCGTTGCCGCGGATGGGGGAGTCGGCGGCCCGCGCGCTCATCGCCAGCCCGCCCGCCGTGGCCAGGGCCAGACCGACCGCCACGCCCGTCAGGGCCGTCAGAATTTTCCGCATGCTCGTCTCCCTACGACCGACTTCGTTTGAGCCGATAAGAGGGCGCCGGGGTGGGGCGGGCAAGCGGGGCGGATCAGCCGTGGGCGAGGTCCGGGGCCGGGCTGGTCAGGACCCCAGCCAGGGAGATGTCCGGCGCGGGCACGGCGGCGTAGGTGGAAAGCAGGTCCGTGTTGAAACTGGCGTTCCCGTCGAACAGGTCGGTGAGGAACTTGTCGTTGGCCAGGGCGTAGGTCCCGATGTCCGCCTTTACGGCCTCGGCCAGCAGCCAGCCGACCATCGCCGCCTTGGTCCCGATCCCTGTCAGGCCGTCGAGGCCGTAGGCGGCGAAATATTCGGAGCGGGTATGGTTCGCTCCGCCGAAGGTCACCTGCCCGTTCAGTATGGCGTCGATCTTGGCCGCGTCGGGCGCCGCGCCGAAGATGGCCGTATAGGCCTTCGCCAGGGCGTCGGAGAGGCTGAGGCCGCCGTATCCCTGCTGAAAGGCCGTCGCGCCTTCGCCCAACTTGCCCAGGTTGACCGAGAAGTTGATGTACCGGTTCTCGGTGGTGAATTTGACGTAGTAGGGATCGTTCAGGTCGTTCGCATTGGCGCTCGAATAGATCAGGTAGTCATAGCCCGCCTGGCTCGGCGTCTTTCCGGTGAAGAACTCGTAGGCCAGGGTCGAGACGGAGGTCGAGCCGTCCGCCAGATGCCGCATTTGGGCATAGGCCTGGGCCTGGGTGATCTGGCCCGCCACGAGCTGGGCGGCGATCGAGCCGGCGGCCTGGCCGGCCACATAGAGGGGGTTCGGCGCGGTCGAGCCGTCCGCCAGGGTCATGGTCGGAGTCAAGGCTGCCCCTGCGGTGCGGGAAGCGCGGAGGATGGCGGCGAAGATGGGGTCGAGCGACGCGCTGGTCGGCGGTCGGCTGGCTGAGTCGTCGTTCAGGATGGTGAGCTGCGCCGTGCTCGCCGTGCTCACGAGCGTGCCGCCCGACGCGTCCTGCAGCGTGATGGTGAAGGTCTCGTCCGGCTCGAACAGGACGTCGCCGGCGACCTCGATGTTGAAGGCTTTCTGGTTCTCGCCGGGCAGGATGGTGACAAGGCCCGACGGCAGGACGCCCCCTACGAAATCCGAGGCGGCGGCCGGGTTGGCGCCGACTCCGGCGACCACATAACTGACCGAGGAGGTCCCGCTGAGGTCCCCCGAACGCGTGACGATGAAGTTGAGGATGGTGGTTCCGGAATCGCCCTCGGCCTTGTTGGGCAGCGATATCAGCGAAAGCGGGGGCAGGGCCCCCCCGCCGGGATCGTCGTTGATGATGAAGCCCGCAGCGATCGGGGCGAAGATGACGGCGTTGACCGGATTGTAGATCTCGAAGAAGAACCGCTCGTCCGGCTCGATGGTCGTGTCGCCGGCGACATTGACGGTGACGCTTGCGCTCGTCTGGCCGGGCCCGAAGGTGACCTGACCCGTGGGGAGGATGCTGCTCGGGAAGTCGGCGGCGTTCACTGACGCGCCGGGGCCGCCGGGGGGGACGGTCACCCGGTAGCTGACCGTCGCGATTCCCGAGGTGTCGCCCGTACGCTGCAGGGTGAATGTGAAGAGCGTGACGCCGGATTGTCCCTCGGCGAGGCTGGGCCCGTTCGAAAGTACGGAAATGGTCGAGTTGTGGCCCGGGGCGTCGTCGTCGAGGATCACGCCCGACACGGTGGCCGCGCCTATCGCCGCGTTGGTGGGATTTGACAGCGTGACGGTGAAGGTCTCGTCCGGCTCGGCCTGGCTGTCGTCCGTGGGGCGGATCTGCAGGATCTTGACGTCTTCGCCGGCAGCGAAAGTCAAAACGCCGGTAGGAAGGGTTCCCCCGAAATCCGCGGCGTTCGCGGCGTTGGCTCCCGTGCCTGTCACTGTGTAGGTGACGGTCGAGGCGGCCGTTAGATCGCCGCCCCGCATGACCAGGTAGGAAAGGCCCGAACTCAGCCCCTCGCGTTGGCTGTCCGTGGTCGAATAAAAATAGATCGTCGGTACGGCCATTGCGCAGGCTCCCCCCAGAGCCACCTGGACATGGCGTCTGAAACGGCCGTCCTACCCTGCAACTTAGCGATGATCGCCCGTCTGGCGACTGAAAATCGCCATCTCAGCGTGCGGTTTCGCTACGGCTCGCGATTTGGGCGAGCCGCAGCCTTAAAGCTCCGCCGCGGGCAGGGGGCTGCGGCCGCGGATCATGTCGGCGGCCTTCTCGGCGATCATGATGGTCGGGGCGTTGGTGTGGCCGCCGATCACCAGCGGCATGACCGAGGCGTCCACCACGCGGAGGCCTTTGATCCCGTGCACCCGCAGCTGCGGGTCGACCACGGCCTCGGCGTTGGTCCCCATGGCGCAGGTGCCCGCCGGGTGGTGGCCCAGGTCGATGGATTCGCGCAGGTAGGCGTCGAGCTCGTCGTCCGACTGGACGTTGACCCCGGGCTTCAACTCGCCCGTCAGCATCTCGGCCAGGGGGCTCTGGGCGTACATGCGCCGGACCATGCGGATGCCCTCGCGCATGGCGCGGCGATCCTCGTCCGCCTGCAGGAAGTTGAACAGGATCTTGGCGTTCTGCGCCGGGTCGGCGGAGGCAAGGGTCACCTCGCCCCGGCTGTGCGGATGCAGGATCGAGGGGCAGGCCTCGAAGGCGTGGGGCAGGGCGGCCTTGATCCCCGGGAACCAGACGTCGGCGTCCAGGCGCACCGGGTTGCAGAAGATCTCCAGGTCCGGCCGGTCGAGCTCGGGCCGCGTCTTGACGAAGCCCAGCGCCGTCAGGGGCTGGTTGGCCATCACCCCCTTCTGCGACAGCACCCACTGGATCACCGAGAAGGCCGCCTTGTCCCAGCGCAGACTGTTCTGGAATGTGATCGCCTCCTTCGTCGCGAACTGGACGAAGGTGATGATGTGCTCCTGCAGGTTCTTGCCGACGCCCTTCAGCTCGTGGATCGGCTTGATGCCGTGGGCGGCGATCTCGGCGCCCGGCCCGATGCCGGAGAGCAGCAGCAGGTGGGGAGAGTTGTAGGCGCCGCCGGCCAGGATCACCTCGCGCTTGGCCGTGGCGACGAACTTGCCCTCGCCCTCGCGGCTGTACTCGACGCCCGTGGCCCGGCCGTCCTCGACGATAACCCGGTGCGCCAGGGCCCAGGTCTCGACGGTCAGGTTCTGGCGGTGCATGGCCGGATGCAGATAGGCCCGCGCGGCGGAGGTGCGCTTGCCGTGCTTGGCGGTGAAATCGACGCGGGTGAAGCCCTCGTTCTCCTCGCCGTTGATGTCGTCGGTGATCGGGAAGCCCGCGGCCCGGAACGAGTCCATGAAGGCGTCGTAGTGCAGGCCCTTCACGTTCACCTGGCTGACCCCGATGGGCCCGCCCTTGCCGTGATACTTGGTCTCGCCGCGCCATGAGTCCTCGGCCTGCTTGAAGTAGGGCAGGACGTCGGCGTAGCTCCAGCCCTCGTTCCCCATCTGGCGCCACTGGTCGTAGTCCGCCGGGTGGCCGCGCAGGTAGAGCATGCCGTTGATCGAGGTCGAGCCGCCCAGGGTCTTGCCCCGCGGGGTCATCAGGCGGCGGCCGTCGGCGTAAGGCTCGGGCTCGGACAGGTAGTTCCAGTTGTACTTCGGCCCGCGCCAGATCTGCCGCCAGCCCAGCGGCATCTGCATGTACATCGAGTTGTCGGGGCCGCCGGCCTCCAGCAGCAGGACGGAGACGTCCCTGTCCTCGGTCAGGCGGTTGGCCAGCACGCAGCCGCCCGCGCCCGCCCCAACGATGATGTAGTCGTACGCCTTGGACTCCACGCGCGGCCTCCCGAAAATTCGCGGCGGACCATTGCACGAGCCCCGCGCGCGCCACAACGGCCGGTCCGGGTAAAGCCGGCCATACCAGTCCGGAGGCTAGACGCCGCGGCGCAGGTTCTCGCGGTGGCGGGCAAGCCAGTGCAGGGAGATCACCGCGACGCTGGGCAGGATCAGGCCCGCGTCCAGCAGGGCGATGGCGTCGAGCGCCGGGATCACCTCGACGCGGATGTCCTCGTTCTCTTCGGCGACGCCGTGCACCCCGCCCGCGCCCTTGGAGTCCACCAGGCCGCAGAAGATCATGATGGTCTCGGTGGAGCCGCCGGGGCTCGGCATATAGCTGGCGACCTTGATCAGCTCCCCGATTTCCAGGCCCGCCTCTTCCTCGGCCTCGCGGCGGGCGACGCCTTCCAGGGATTCGCGCGGCTCGATCATCCCGGCGACGATGGACAGGGGCCAGGCCTCCTTGCCGGCGACATAGGCCCCCGGCAAAAAGTGGCGGATCATCACCACCGTGTCGGCGACGGGATCGTAGGGCAGGACAGCGACCGCATGTCCCCGCTCGAACAGCTCGCGGTTCAAGACCGGCGTCCAGCCGCCATCGAACCTGCGATGCCGCAGCTCGCGCACGGTCAGCTTGAAGAAGCCCTGGTGGGAGGTCCGGATCGACAGGACCTCGACCTCGGTGGGGATAGGCTTGGCCATGAAATTCGAACCTGCATAAGGTGGCGTACGGACCCCCGGGGACCGGCGTCGAACGCGTCCCTAAGAACAATAATATGGGAGGAGTGCGTGAGCCTAAGCCGACCTGTCCTTTTCGCCGCCTGCCTCGCCTCCGCGATCTTGGCCGCCTTGGCTGGTCCCGCCGCCGCCGGCGCGCGGGCGCAGCTGCCCATGAAGGGCCCGCCCGCCGGGATGCAGCCCCTGCCGCTGGACCTCTTCACCTCGAAGAACTTCTACAAGGACAAGGCGCTGTGGTCGGACCCCCGCTACTTCCGGTGCAACACGGCGCGCGAACTGACCGAAGGCATCTGGGAGTATGGCCGGATGGGCGCGAACCCGCCGGCGACGGCCTCCTGGGGCGATTGCTCCATGAACTATCCCCGGGCCAAGATCGTCAGCCCATATCCCTACAAGACGGCCAAGGAGCACTACGAAGCCCTTCAGGCGGCGACCCGGGCGCGGGGCGGGCCGACGGTGTACACCAAGGCCACCACCCCCGACTGGAACGGCTACTATACCCGCGACGTCGACGCGACGGACGAGACTCCCCTGCCCGAGGACCATAGCCAGCTCCTCGTCGGGCTGTTCGCCTTCAAGGGCGAGCGGTGGATCTGGAACGGCATCAACCAGGTCCCCACCATCCTCTCGCTGCTGACGCCGGAGTACCAGCAGCGCTACGTGCAGCAGCTCTACCACGAGGCCGTCGACAACTCGCACCAGTGGCCCGGCGCCATGTGCCAGCCCGAGGGTTTCATGCGCCTCTGGGCCTATCCCTCGGGGGGCGACAAGTTCCAGCTCGTGGTCACGCCGCAGCTGGTCAGCCTGTACGCGGGCAACGCCGCCTTTCCCAACTACTTCCGCGCCTTTCACCTGGGCGGCCGGCATGTGGAGCGACTGTCCCAGTGGATGGGCGAGTCCGTGGCCTTCTGGGACGGCGAGACCCTGGTGGTCTGGACCGCCAACGTCCAGGCCTGGACCAACCACGGCGGCTTCGAGTTCAGCAACAAGCTGGAGGCGGTCGAGACCTACAAGCCGATCAAGGACGGGTCCGGCAAGTTCGTGGGCCTGGACAACGAGGTGGTGTTCTACGATCCCGAGGCGTTCGTGCAGCCGCTGCGCCTCAACGAGCGCGTCCTGCGGCGAGGCATGCTCGACGACCCGATGCTGCGCCAGAGCCAGTACGAATGCGTGGACAACGTGAGGAACGTGGACGGGCGGGCGCGGCGGCTGCTCAACGATGAGCCCGGCTACGTCGATTACCTCAACCGCCCCTGGGCCAGGACCTGGGAGAAGTACTTCGAGAAGGGCTGGGACCGTCCCGACCCCGACGCCCTGCCCAAGGACATCGAGGACCTCTTCAAGTAGGCGCCTACTTCGGCGTGTTCGGCGGACGGAAGTAGTAGTCCAGCACGGGCTGGGTCAGGTAGGGCGCCTCGAGCCGGGCGACCTCTTCCGGGGTCAGCTTCGTCCCGACGGCGCGGATCGGGTCGTCGAGCTGCGCCAGCTTGGTGGCGCCGATGATCGGGGCGGTGACGGCCGGCTTGGACAGCAGCCAGGCGATCGCGATCTCGGCGGGATTGACCCCGCGGGCGGCGGCGACGGCCAGGGTGGCGTCGATCACCGCCTCGTCCTCGGGCCGGGTGAAGCGCGTCTTGGCCATGATGGATTGGGAGCGGACCGTGCCGGTGCGCCGGCTGCCGGCCAGGACGCCGCCGCCGATGGGGCTGTAGGGGATCAGGCCGACGCCCTCGGCCAGGCACAGCGGGTTCATCTCCCGCTCCTCCTCCCGGTAAATCAGGCTGTAGTTGTTCTGCATGGCGATGAACCGGGAGAGGCGCAGCCGGTCCGAGGCGTAGAGCATCTTGGCCATCTGCCAGGCGGGCATGGACGAGGCGCCGAGATAGCGGACCTTGCCCGCCTTCACGAGGTCGGTCAGGGCCTCCAGCGTCTCCTCGATGGGGGTGCCCATGTCGAAGCGGTGGATCTGGTAGAGGTCCAGGTAGTCGGTCTGCAGGCGCCTCAGGCTGCCGTCGATCGAATCCATGATGTGCTTGCGCGACAGGCCGCGGCCGTTCACGTCGCCGGTCATGGGTTGGTAGACCTTGGAGGCGATCACCACCCGCTCGCGAGGTATATTCAGGGCCTTCAGGGCTCGGCCCAGGATCTCCTCGCTCTCGCCTCCGGAATAGACGTCGGCCGTGTCGTAGAAATTGACGCCGGCGTCCCAGGCCTTGGCCACCATGGCCCGGCTCTCGTCCTCGCCGATCATCCAGTCGTTGCTGGCGCCGAAGCTCATGCAGCCGAGGCAGAGGCGCGAGACCTTCAGCCCGCTCGCCCCCAGGTTGACGTACTCCATCCGCGTTCCCCCAATCGTCTTCAGCCAACCCTATCGCGCGGTCGGCGCGCACGCACGGGGCCCTGCGATGTTTTGTTCCGCGTCGACGGATGGGCCGTTCCGGGCCGTGTATAGAGCGTGTAGAACAAGTTCGGGTCACGAACCGGCTTGGGGGCGTAAAGCCCTCTTCCGATCCTCAATGACCCTGATATATCGGCGCCAAGTGAACCCTGATATGCTGGGTTGGCGACGCGGTCGGACGCGGGGGCGCGCTCCGGACGCGGATAGGCAAACAATAGAGCGGGCTCAGGCCGCATCTAGAGGGAGTGCTTCATGACTTCGAAAACTGCCAAGGGCGTTCGCATGGCCCTGGTGGGTGCCGGCGCGATGGTCGTCGCGGCGACCCTGGCGATCGGCGGGACGGCTTCGGCCCACCACTCCTTCGCCATGTACGACAGCGACAACCAGATCAAGCTGGCCGGGACCGTGTCCAAGTTTCAGTGGACCAACCCCCATATCTATATCGAGCTGGAAACCAACCCCGGCGAGACAGCGACCAAGGTCAAGCACTACACCATCGAGTGCGCCAGCCCCGGAATCCTCACGCGGATCGGCTGGAAGTTCAACATGATCAAGCAGGGCGACAAGGTCCAGGTGGTCATCGCCCCGCTGAAGAACGGCGACCCGGGCGCGCTGCTTAAGGCGGTCAAGCTTCCCGACGGTCGGGTGTTCGGCAACGGCGGTCCCGCCGGTCGCGCCGCCATCGAGTTCTGAGCTGGCCCTTAAACGTCTTTCGATGGAGATCTCGATGATCGGTCCTTCGCGGAGCCGCGCCCTGCGCGCGGTTCTGCTCGCCGGCGCTCTGGCGATCGTTTCGGGGGCCGCGGCCCTCGCAGGCCAGCCGGCCGCTCCGGGCGCGCCCGGGGGCCCTGTCGCAGGCGAAGTACGCGGCCTGAACGGCGGAGCGAGCCCCGGCACCCGGCTGGTCGCCGCCCCGCCCCCGCCCCCGCCCGAGGTGGGCACCTCCCTGTCGCCGCCGACGTCCAAGCGGGTCACCGACCGGTCCAGCTTCTCCGGGACCTGGGACCGCTACCAGCGCGGCAATCCCGCGCCCCCGACGCCGCCGCCGGCAGCGGGCCCCCCGCCGGTGAAGCCTGAGATCAAGGCCAAGATCGACGCCGCGCAGAAGGCCCTGGCCGACGCCGCCGCCCGCTACGAGCCGATCGCCACCGACGCGGTCGACTGCTTGCCCGAGGGTTTCCCGGGGATGATGAACGCCATCTTCCCGATCGAATTCCTGGTCACGCCCGGCCAGGTGACGATCATCGAGGAGGCCTTCAACCAGGTCCGCCGCATCTACATCGACGAGCCGCAGGGCAAGATCGGCGACGTGGAGCCGGTGTGGTTCGGCCATTCCGTGGCCAAGTGGGAAGGCGACACCCTGGTGATCGACACCATCGGGGTGAAGGAGCAGGCCAAGTTCCGCAACATCCCCCACTCGGACAACATGCGCATCACCGAACGGATGAAGCTGCTCAGTCCCGACTTCCTTCAGGACGAGATGACCATCGTCGATCCGGAGGTCTTCACCGAGCCCTGGAAGCTCACCTTCACCTACCGGCGCAACCCGGGTTACAAGATTCAGGAATACATCTGCGAGGCCCCGCGCATCTACCGCGACGAGAACGGGACGACGCGGCTGCGCACCAACTAGCGACTTGAGGGACCCGCCGGCCGCCGGCGGGTCCCTTTTGCAATCAAGGGCCCGGACTACGGGCTGCGGCGGTGGGGAAGGGTGCGCGGTCAGACCCGCGTCCACAGGGGAGATTGCAATGAGCATGGTTTCGTCGCGCCTGGCCGGCTCCGCGCTGGCCGGCGCCGTGGCGCTGGCGTTCGCCGCCGGTCCGGTCATGGCCCAGGACACGGCCCTGTCGCCGCCAACCTCCAAGCGGGTGACGGTCAAGCAGGGCATCACCGGCACCTGGGAGCGATTCCAGGGCGGCGGCGGGATCGGAGCCGGCGGTTTCGGCGGCGCCAACGGCGGCGGCGCTCCGCGTCCCGCAGGGGCC
>CANJID010000072.1 GCA_947474395.1 Caulobacterales bacterium | reverse complement strand
TGACCTACAACACCGTGGGTCACTGCTTCTTCATGGAAGACGGGATCGAGCACGGCAACCAGATCCTCAACAACCTGGCCATCCAGACCAAGTGTCATCCGACAAAGGATTGCGTGCCCCAGAACCTCGCCGCCAACGGCGAGCTCGACCTTCCGAAGGGGCAGCAGCGTGGCTCCCTCAGGCAAATCAGCTTCTCCGGCAAGGACACTCTGCTGCCGTCCGACAACACGGTGGCGAGCTTCTGGATCACCAATCCGTACAACACCTATCGCGGCAATGTGGCGGCGGGTTCCGACCAGACCGGCTTCTGGTTGTCGATGCCCGAACATCCCAACGGCGCGTTCAAAGATACCGAGATCGCCGCCAAGACTTGGCCGCGCCGAACGCCGCTGCGCGAATTCAAGGACAACGTGGCCCATTCCAACTTCGACGGGTTCATGTTCGACCGGAGCATCGAACAGGACAACACCTTCGTGCTGGCCGGTTCGTTTTACACGCCGTTGGCAAATCCCGCTGACCTGGACGGCAAGCTGCTGGAAACGGATCTTGATGACTTGACCGCTTACAAGAACCGTAATGGCGGTCTTTGGGCTCGAGGTGCGCTATATGTGTATAGCAACTTTAAATTCGCCGACAACGCCATTGGTCTTACCCAATCGGGTAGTGAATGGGGCAACGAGCGGTTCAACTCGCTGGTGCAGCATTCGTTGTTCGTCGGAGAAAGCGACAACAAAGGCAATCCGGCCACGCCGGCGGAAATCGCCTATGGCCGCAGCCTGCCGAAGCCCAAAATTCCGGATTTCCCCACCCGCGGCTACGAATACTACGACTACCCCAACGAGGTGACGGACACGAAGTTCGTGAATTACCAGGACAACGCCGTGCGAAAGACAGGGGCGCTTTCCTGGCTGCTGTACACGAGCGCGGGGGTCACGACCTCGAGCAGCATCTCGCATTCGACATTCGTCAATGCCAAGCCGGTGTATTTCCCGAAGGTCGATCCCAGGTTCGACAACGACAACCGAGGGGGCGTGGGTTACCGGACGTCGTCGATCCACGACCTGGACGGTTCGGTGACCGGCATCCCCGATTCCCAGATCATCATCAACAACGGCGAGGACGACAGCGTCGCCGTTGACAGCACCTGTAAGATTCAGCCCACCTGGAACGCCGCCGTGTGCACGGGCGACGTCGGGTTCCTGCATCTTGCGGATACGTCACAAGTGATCGCCTTCGAAGGCACACGGACCTCTCGCGAGGCAAAGCTCCGGGCGGTCCTGGGGCTCCAGCCGGCCGGTGGTCGGGCCGCTCGGGCCGCCCCTGCCGCTCCGCCAAAGCCCATCGTGCTTATCCGCGACGGCAAGGAGTATCACCTCGCGGGCGGCCAGAGCATTGTGCGTGCTGGCGCCGAGATCGAAGTCAAGACCGAAAGGCCGGCGCTGGATCTCGGCATGAGTGAAATGGACCTGGGCTCATGGGTCATATTCAAGATGCCGGGTTTCACCCAGGCAGCTTCCGGAGCCGAACAGCCTAGCCTGGATGCATTGCGCAAGGCGAAGGAGACGTCTTATTTCAAGGACGGGGACACGCTCTGGGTCAAAATGGTGGTGAACGAGCCTCCGGTCATGCCGATCCAACCGACGAGGATGCAAGCCAATGTCAAGGTCAGCAGGACGGAGCAGCCCGCCACGGTCGCCTCGCGACAGTGACTGAACGAACCTCCGGTCATGCCGATCCATCCCTAGAGGATTCAAGCCAGTATCAAGGTCGACAGATAAGGCCTGAAGACGCTCCCAATACCTGCAACGCGACGGTGCGTTGCGGGTATTGGTGGTGGATAGCTGGCCGGATCAATACTGCCGGGCGAACGTCGACTTCATCTGGCGCGGGCCCGCCTACCGAATACAGTAAGAGCTTGCTGGCCCTATCCGGGCCCATGCGCCCCTTTTTGTAACTTGTTGCGGCGCCGCCAAAGGTCGCCGTGCCAACAGGGAGGGAAGCAGCAAGTGATCCGCGACCTTCGCGAACGTCCTGATTCGGACGCGAACCTCATGTCCGCTTGCCACCCACCCCGGAATTTCGGGACGTCCGCTTCTGAGCGCTTCAGAAACCGCTCATCCCGGCGGCGAGCGATCCTCTGGGTCCCGGCTTCCGCCGGGAAGAGCGGAATATTTGGAGGGCTAGCGCGCCGTCTTCACCACCAGGTCCGCCAGGGCCTCCGCCGCGTCGGGCCTGGCCACGGAGCGGGCGGCGGCGGCGCGGCGGGCGAGGTCCTCGGGGTCGTTGAGGAGGCGGGCGATAGTCGAGGAAAGCTGTTCGGCTGTGAGGGTGGACTCGGGCAGGACCACCGCGGCGCCGGCGTCGACCAGCAGGCGGGCGTTCTGGCCCTGGTCGTCGTCGAGGGCGATGCCGAGGGGGACCAGGATGGCGGGGCGGCCGGCGGCGGCCAGCTCGCAGACGGTGGAGGAGCCGGACCGGCCGATCACCAGGTGCGCGGCCTTCAGACGACCGGCCATGTCGCGGAAGAAGGGGGCGACCTCGGCCTCGACGCCCGCCTCGGCGTAGGTGTGGCGAGCGAACTCCAGGGAATCCATGCGGGTCTGTTGCTCGACCCGCAGCTTCAGCCGCAGGGGCTCGGCCAGCAGGGCCACGGCCTCGGGGACCATTTCGGAGAGGATGCGCGCGCCCTGGCTGCCGCCGGTGACCAGCAGGCGAATGCTGTCGCCGGGCGTCACGTAGGCCGTGTCGTAGAGGGCGCGGATCTCGGGGCGCAGGGGATTGCCGACCACCACGGCGCGGGCCTTCACGGCGGGCGGGGCCTTCTGCAGGGTGGGGAAGGCGCAGGCGACGGCGGTGACGCGTCCGGCCAGCAGCCGGTTGGCCCGGCCCATCACCGCGTTCTGCTCGTGGATCACGGTGGGGACGCTTCGGCCCGCCGCGATGAGGGCGGGGAGGGACGGGTAGCCGCCGAAACCGACCACCACATTGGGCTTCAGCCGCTTGAAGGCCTTGCGGGCCTGCATCACCCCGGTGGCGATACGCACCAGGCCGCGGGCGACGCCGACGGGATTGCTCAGCTGGAAGGTGGCGGCCTCCAGGGCGAGGCGCTCCTCGGCGGGGAAGTGTTCGGCGAAGCGGGCGCCGCGGGAGTCGGTGGCCAGCACGATGCGCCAGCCGCGGGCGATCAGGGCGCGGGCCAGGGCCTCGGCGGGAAACAGGTGGCCGCCGGTCCCGCCGGCGGCGACGACCGCGAGCTTGCCGGAGCCACCCTCGGTCACGTCAGGCCCGCGCCCGCCGGGGCGTAGCCGTCGCCTTGCGAATAGGCGCCCGGGCGGCGGCTGGTGAGGGCCAGGGCCAGGCCCAGGGTCAGACCCATGGCCAGCATGGACGAGCCTCCGTAGGAGATGAACGGCAGGGTCATGCCCTTGGTGGGGATCATGTTCAAGTTCACGGCGACGTTGATGAAGGCCTGCTGGCCCACCAGGACGAAGAGGCCGGCCGAGGCCACCTGCTCGAAGGGATCGGTGAGCTTCATGGCCCGGTAGAGGCCGCGCACCACCACGAAGGCGAAGAGGCTGATCAGGAGGAGCGAGAAGACGAGGCCATACTCCTCGGCGGCGGCCGAATAGATGAAATCGGTGTGCAGGTCCGGGACGTGGCGCTTCATCACGCCCTCGCCGGGGCCGCGCCCTAAGAAACCGCCGGCGGCGATGGCCTCGGCCGCGCGGTCGATCTGGTGGGTGTCGGCGGTGTCGGGGGAGAGGAACTTGTGCACCCGCGCGGCCACGTGGCCGAAGGTGAAGTAGATGGCGGTCATGCCGACCACGGCCGCGCCGCCCAGGCCGACGATCCAGGCGAAGGGCACGCCTGCCATGAAGAAGGCGGCGCCGAAGGCCACGGTGATCAGCACGGTCTGGCCGACGTCGGGCTCGGCCAGCAAGAGGCCGACCGACAGGGCCCAGAGGCAGAAGGCGATGAAGACGCCGGGGACGCCCTCGCCCTTCTGGCCTTCGGAGAACATCCAGGCGGCGAGCACGATCAGGGCGGGCTTCATGAACTCCGACGGCTGAAGCGAGAAGCCGCCGAGCTGCAGCCAACGCGTAGCGCCCTTGGCCGAGTGCCCGAGGACCGGCAGGGCCATCATGATGACGATGGCGACCACGTAGATGAAGAAGGACAGGCGACGCACGCCCTTGGGCGAGCACATGGAGACGGCCAGCAGGATCGCGGCGCCGGCGACGCCGTAGACGCACTGGCGGATGGCGAAATGGAAGGGGTCGTGCAGGCCGATCCGCGCGGCGGCGGCGGGGCTCGAACCGAAGGACAAGGTGACGCCGAGGGCGATCAGGACGGCGACGGCCGTGAGCAGCAGGCGATCGGTGGTCCACCACCAGACGCCCAGGCGCGACCGATCGGTCCGCGCGAAGGCGTGGGGCTGATAGGTCAGCGTCATGAGCCGGTTCTCGCCGTCTGTGTCTGGTTAGGGCAAACCCTTTTCTAGGCGCCCCCCCACGTTCACCCTGGCTCATTAGGGTTAAGCGTTTCTTTTCACAGCGGTTGTCCGGAGAGATTTACTTAACCGCATGTCTGGCCGGCTCGGCGGCGAGGTTGTGGACGATGGCGCGGAAGGCGTCGCCGCGCGCTTCGAAGTCGGGGAAGTGGTCGAAGGAGGCGCAAGCCGGAGACAACAGGACGGTCTGCTCGCCCTCGGCCGCGGAGGCGGCGCGATAGGCCGCCACGGTCGCGGCTTCCAGGTCCGCGTAGCGCCCCGTGGGGGCGGCGCCCTTCAGGGTGCGCTCGAATTCGGGGGCGGCTTCGCCGATCAGATAGGCGCCTGCGACCTTGGGGAAGAGGTCGGTCAGGGACTCGATGCCGCCGGCCTTGGGCACGCCGCCGGCGATCCAGTGGAAGCCGGCGATGGCGGTCATGGCCTGGCGGGCGGCGTCGGCGTTGGTGGCCTTGGAGTCGTTGACGAAGCGGACATTGCCGATGCGCCCGACGTCTTCCATCCGGTGGGCGAGGCCGGGAAAGGTCAGGAGGGCCTGGGCCGCATCGGCGGAGGAGACCCCGACGGCGAGGGCCGCGGCGTAGGCCGCCGCCGCGTTCTGCCAGTTGTGGCGGCCCGGCAGGGCGACGGCGCGGGCGAGGTCGGCCACCGCCACGGTGCGCTCGCCCGTGGCGTCGTAGAGGATGCCGTCGAGGGCGTAGACGCCCCGGCCCATGGCCTTGCCGGCGGAGATGGGGCGCACGCTCGCCGGGCTCGCGGCGGTCAGCTCGGTGCAGATGCGCTGGCACCAGGGATCGTCCACCCCGACCACGGCGACGTCGCCGCGCCCCTGGTTGCGGAACACCCGGCGCTTGGCCGCGACATAGCCTTCCATGCCGCCGTGCCGTTCCAGGTGGTCGGCCGAGACGTTCAGCAGCACGGCCGCGTCGCACCTGAGGCTGGAGGTCAGGTCTAGCTGGTAGGAGGAAAGCTCCAGCACATAGACGGCGCCCGGATGCATGTCCTCCAGGCCCAGGATCCCGGCGCCGATGTTGCCGCCGATGCGGGCATCCTTGCCGGCCTCGGAGACGATGTGGCCCAGGAGGGCGGTGGTGGTGGACTTGCCGTTGGTGCCGGTGATGGCGGCGACCTTGGGCCGCTTCCAGGCGTCGGTGGCCGCGAGGGTGCGGGCGAAGAGCTCGACGTCGCCCAGGATCTCCACCCCGGCGGCCTTGGCCCGGTCCACGGTCCAGTGCGGGGTGGGGTGGGTGAGGGGCACGCCGGGGGACAGCATCAGGGCGTCGAAGCCGGACCAGTCGGCGGTGGCGAGGTCGACGGTGGGCAGGCCCTCCTTGGCGGCGGCCTCGCGGGCGGCGGGCTTTTCGTCCCAGAGCGCGACATGGGCTCCGCCGGCCACCAGGGCGCGGGCGGCGGTCAGGCCGGTGCGGGCGAGGCCGAACACGGCCACCCGTTTGCCTTCGAAGCCGCGGACGGGGATCACGGTATTCTGCGCCCCCTACCTGAGCTTGAGGGTGGCGAGGCCGGCGAGCGCCAGCATGACCGCGACGATCCAGAAGCGGATGACGACGGTGGATTCCTTCCACCCCAGCTTCTCGAAGTGGTGGTGGATCGGCGCCATCAGGAAGATGCGCTTCTTGGTGGCCTTGAAGTAGGCGACCTGGATCATCACCGAGAGGGTCTCGGCCACGAACAGGCCGCCGATGATGCCCAGCACGATCTCGTGCTTGGTGGCGACCGCCATGGTCCCCAGGGTGCCGCCCAGCGCCAGGGAGCCGGTGTCGCCCATGAAGATCTTGGCGGGTGGCGCGTTGTACCAGAGGAAGCCGAGGCCGGCGCCGATCAGGGTGCCGCAGATGATTGCCAGCTCGCCTGTGCCGGGGACGGCGTGGAGCTGGAGATAGTCGGCGAACTTCACGTTGCCGACGAGGTAGGCGATGAAGCCGAAGGCGGCCGCGGCGATCATCACCGGCACGATGGCCAGGCCGTCCAGGCCGTCGGTCAGGTTCACCGCGTTGGAGAAGCCGGCGATCACCACCATGCCGAAGACGATGTAGAACCAGCCGAGGTCGAGCAGGAGCTGCTTGAAGACCGGGAAGGCCACCGAGGTCGCGGCCATGTCGTTGGGAGAGGCGGCGGCGACGCGGATCATGAAATAGGTGGCCAGGCCCGCCACCAGGAACTGCACCAAGAGCTTCACCTGGCTGGAGACCCCGGCGGTGGTCTGTTTGGTGACCTTGGCGTAGTCGTCCAGGAACCCGAGGATGCCGTAGCTGGCGGTGACCAGCAGGACGATCCAGACGTAGGGGTTGGAGAGATCGGCCCAGAGCAGGGTGCCGACGGTGACCCCGGCCAGGATCATGAAGCCGCCCATGGTGGGGGTGCCGCGCTTGGCCAGCAGGTGGGTCTCGGGGCCGTCGCTGCGGATCGGCTGGCCGCGGCCCTGCTTGGCCTGGATCCAGCGGATGAAGCGGCTGCCCATCATCACCACCACGAGCTGGGCGGTGAAGAGGGACATGCCCGTGCGGAAGGTCAGGTACCGCATCAGGTTGACCACGGGGATGTAGTGCTGGTTCGGGTCGAGGTGCTGGTAAATGAGATAGAGCATCAGCGGGCCTCCCCTGCCCGGAACGTCGTCTCGGCCGCTTCGACCAGGGCCTTGGCGACGAGCGCCGCCCTGGAGCCGTTCGATCCCTTGACCATGACCACGTCGCCCGCCCGCACCGCGTCGACCACGGCGGGCGCCAGTTCGGCGGCCGTCTTGGCGTACGCTCCCCGGCGCGCGGGGGGAAGCGCCTCCCACAGGATACGCATCAGGGGACCGGCGGCGAACACCTGATCCACCTTGGCGGCCTCGATCTCGGCGGCGAGGGCGGCGTGGTGGGCGGGGGCGTCGGGGCCCAGCTCCAGCATGTCGGTCAGGACGGCGATGCGGCGGCCCGCGGTCTTGCGGACGCCCAGCGTGCGGAAGACCGCGCGCATGGAGATGGGGTTGGCGTTGTAGCTCTCGTCGATCAGGACGTAGTCGCCGCCGGCGATGGGCAGGCGCCGCTCGGCGCCCCGGCCTTCCAGCGGCTGGAAGGTCTCCAGGGCGGCGAGGCCGGTCTCCAGGGAAACGCCCAGGCCTTCGAGGGTCAGCAGCACCGCCAGGCTGTTGGGCCCCCAGTGGGCGCCGGTCTGGGCGATGGGGAAGCGTAAGGGCTTGCCGTGCAGGCTGGCCGTGACGACGGCGCCGGACTCGGTGGCCTCGAAGCCTTCGAGGCGGGCGTCGGCGCCGCTCGCCTGGCCGAAGCGCAGCATGTCGAGGCCCTCGGTGCGGGCCTCGGCAGCCAGGAGGTCGTACCAGCGGTCGTCGGCGTTCAGCACCGCCAGCCCGCCAGTCTCGACGCCCTCGAAGATCTCCGCCTTGGCGCGGGCGACGCCCGCCTCGCCGTCGGGGAAGTTCTCCACGTGCACGGGACCCACGGTGGTGACGGTCGCCACGTGCGGGCGGACCATGCGGGAGAGGGGACCGATCTCGTGCGCGTGGTTCATGCCGATCTCGAACACGGCGCGCGCCGTCTCGCGGGGCATGCGGGCCAGCGTCAGGGGCACGCCGATGTGGTTGTTGTAGGATTTCACCGAGGCGTGGCTGGGTCCGGCGAGGGCCAGGCCCGCCGACACGGCTCGGGTGACGCTGGTCTTGCCGACCGAGCCTGTGATCGCCGCGCGCCGGGCCAGAGGCGCGCGCTCACGGGCGGCGACGCCCAGGGCCTCCAGGGCCTTGAAGGTGTCGGCGACGACAACTTGAGGACCGCTGCCGGTCTCGCGGGAGACCAGGGCGCCGGCCGCGCCGCGCTCCGTGGCGGCGGGGATGAAGCCGTGGCCGTCGCGTTCGCCGGCCAGGGCCACGAAGAGGTCGCCGCGCTCCAGGCTGCGGGTGTCGATGGAGACGCCGGTGGCGGCGAAGCCTCCGCCCACGACCTTGCCGCCGGTCGCGGCGGCGATCTCCTCTGCGGTCCAGAGGGGCGCGGTCACGGCTGAGTTTCCAGGGCTGCGCGGGTCTCGGCCACGTCGTCGAAGAAATGGGCGACGCCGGCGATGGTCTGGCTTTGCTCGTGGCCCTTGCCGGCCACCACCAGGATATCGCCCTCGGCAAGTTCGGCCACGGCGGCGCGGATGGCCTCGCGGCGGTCGCCGATCTCGCGGGCGCCCTTCGCGCCTTCCAGCACGGCGCGGCGGATGGCGGCGGGGTCTTCGCTCCTGGGGTTGTCGTCGGTGACGATGGCGAGGTCGGCGAGTTCGGCGGCGGCGGCGCCCATCAGCGGGCGCTTGGCTTTATCCCGGTCGCCGCCCGCGCCCATCACCACGATCAGCCGGCCCTTCACGTGCGGGCGCAGGGCCGAGAGCACGGTGCGAAGGCCGTCGGGGGTGTGGGCGTAGTCCACATAGGCCTCGCCGCCCCGGGGCCCCGAGCCGACGCGTTGCAGCCGCCCCGGCGCACCCGTCAGGTGCTCGAGCGCGCCGATCACTTGGTCCGGCGTCTCGCCCGCGGCGATGCAGAGGCCCGCGGCGACCAGGACATTGGAGGCCTGGAAGGCGCCGGCCAGCGGCAGGCGGACCTCGTAGGTTTTGCCCTCGACCTGCAGCGACAGGCGCTGCCCGTACGGTTCGGGGACGCGGGCGGCCAGGCGGATGTCGTGGCCCGCCTCGCCCACGGACATCACGGTCTGGCCATGGCTCGCGGCGGCGGCGGCGAAGGCTTCGAAGTCTTCCGCGTCGGCGTTGAGCACGGCGGTTCCGCCCGGCGGCAGCAGGGCCTCGAACAGGCGGAGCTTGGCCTTGCGGTAGGTCGCCATGTCCCCGTGATAGTCGAGGTGGTCCTGGGTGAGGTTCAGGAAGCCCGCGGCGGTCAGCTTCAGCCCGTCGAGGCGCCGCTGGTCGAGGCCGTGGCTGGAGGCCTCCATGGCCAGGTGCGTCACGCCCCTGCCGGCCAGGTCGGCGGCGATGCGGCCGACTTCGCCGGCGTCGGGGGTGGTGAGGCCGGGGGGCGTCAGGTTCTCGGTCGAGGTCTGCAGGCCGAGGGTGCCGAGGCTGGCGGAGGACCGGCCGACGGCCGCGAAGATCTGGCGGCAGAAGGTGGCGACGGACGTCTTGCCGTTGGTGCCGGTGACGGCGACGACGACCGGCGGCTGCGCTGCCCAGAAGCGGGCGGCGGCGAGGGCGTAGGCGCGGCGGACGTCGCCCGCGGTGATCACAGGGATGGGCGCTTCCGTGCCCTCCGGCGCCAGGATCGCGGCGGCGCCGGCGGCGAGGGCCTGAGGAATGAAAGCGCGGCCGTCCGCCTGGACGCCGGGCAGGGCGGCGAAGAGGAAGCCCTTGCCCACTTTGCGGCTATCGGCGGTCACGCCCTCGATCGCGGGATCGTAGCTAAGCGTCCGCGCGACCACCTCCGACAGAGGCTTCACGTCAGAGCGTCCCCTCGGAGACTTCCTCCGCGGGGGCGGCGGCCTGGCGCTGGGCGGCGAAGGGCGCCGTGGGCGTCCGGCGCACGCCGAGGAAGGGAGCGATGCGGTCGATCACCCGGCCCGCGGCGGGGGCGGCGGTCCAGCCCCCGGTGGCGAAGCCGAAGGTCTCCTTCACCCCCTTGGGCTCGTCGACCGTGATCAGCACCACGTAGCGGGTGGCGTCGACCGGCCCGTCGGTGGGGAAGACGGCGGCGAAGGAGGAGACCAGCTTGCTGCGCTCGTAGCGGCCGCCGATGACCTTCTCGGCCGAGCCGGTCTTGCCGCCGACGCGCAGGCCCGGGGCGTCGGCCTTGGTGCCGGTGCCGCGCAGGACGTTGGCGCGCATCAGGTCGAGCATGGCGCGGGAGGCTTCCGGCGAGATCACCCGCCGGCCCTTGGGCGCCCCGTCCTGCCTGAGGATGGTCAGGGGCACGTAGTTGCCGCCGTTCATCACCGCGCCCACGCCGCCGGCGACCGCCAGGGGGCTGACCGAGATCGCCGCGCCGAAGGAGGCGGAGGCCACCACGTCCTCGTTCCAGGTCCTGGGCAGGATCGGGCGCGCCGATTCCGACAGTTCGACACGGGCGGGGGCCAGGAGGCCGAAGGCGTCGAAGTAGCGCTTCAGCCGCTCGCCGCCGGCGCGCAGGCCGAGCTTGGCCGTGCCGATGTTCGAGGAGTGGATGAAGACATCCTCCAGGCTCATGACGCGATTGACGCCATGATAGTCGTGGATGGTGCGATCGCCGATCTTCAGGGGCTCGGATGCGTCGAAGGTGGAATTGACGTTGGCGACGCCGGAGTCGAGCCCCAGGGCGAAGGTGAAGATCTTGAAGGTCGAGCCCATCTCGTAGACCGAGGCCGCCGCGTGGTTGACCAGGTTGGCGGGGGGGCTCTGGCCGGCGGTGTTGGGATTGAAGTCGGGCAGGCTGGCGAGCGCCAGGACCTCGCCGGTCCTGGCGTTGGTGACGATGCCGGTGGCGGAAATGGGCGTGTGCAGCCGCATGATCCCGCGCAGCTCGTCCTCCAGGGCCGCCTGGACGCGCAGGTCGATGGCGAGGGCCACGGGCTTGCCCGCGGCGGCGGCCTCGCGCACCTCCGGATCGAGGGCGGACTCGGCGCCGGCCAGGCCATGGCCGCCGGAGTCGGCGAAGCCGATCAGGTGCGAGGCGGACTCGCCGACCGGATAGACCCGGCGCTCCTCCTCCTCGAAGCTCAGCTCGGGCAGGCCGAGATCGTGCACGCGCTCCCGTTCGCTGGGGGTCAGGGCGCCGATCAGATATTCCCGCCGGTCCGAGCGCAGGGCCTTCTCCAGCCGCTCGCGGGAGAGGTTCGGCAGGGCGGCCATCAGCTTGGCCCGCGTCTCCTTGATGTTCCAGCTGGCGCGGGGGTCGAGGTAGAGGCCGTAGTGGACGAGATCGACGGCCAGGAGCCTGCCCTCGCGGTCCACCAGATCGGCCCGCGCGCCGGGGGGCGGGGCGGCCGCTTCCTCGGGCCCGCCGGCCTTGCCGAGCAGGGCCGCGCGCCCGGCCTCGATGCCGAGGGTGACGAAGGCCATGCCGAACAGGGCCATGACGAAGCAGATGCGCAGGCGGGTGTCGTCGACGACGCGCCCTTGCGCCTTGGAGCGTTCGAAGGCGTGCTCGACCTTCCAGACGCCTTCCACCAGCCAGGCCTTGGCCGTGGCGGCGTTGGCGCGGAGGGCATTGAGCTCGGCGGGCCTCACCGGCGCGGCCCCTCGTTACGGGACAGCTCGACCAGGCCCTCGGGCGGGGTCTCGCGCTGGGCGGTCATGGGACGAAGGCCGAGATAGGCGGCGGAGAGGCGCTCCAGCCGGGCGGGGTTCTCCAGGTGGGCCAGCTCGGCCTGGAGCAGGCGGACGCGGGCCTGCTCGTCCTTGATGCTCTGGTTCACGGCGCTGATCTCGGCGCCTTCGCGGCCCGCGGCGGCCTTGGCGAAATAGACCCCCAGGACCAGGACGCTGAGGCAGAACAGGGCGATCAGGTCGATGATGCGGAAGCCCCGCACGCGGCGGTGGAACAGGCTGGCGATCATGCCGCCATCCTCCACGCGGGGGCGGAGGTGCGAACGCCCGCGCGCAGTTTGGCGGAGCGGGCGCGAGGGTTGGCGGCGACCTCGGCGGCGCCGGCCGTCCGGTGGCCGGAGAACATCAGTTCGAAGGTGGGGTCCGGCCCCTTGGCTTCGGGGGGGCGATGGCGGGAGCCCGAGGGCAGGCGGCCCGCGCGCTCGGTCAGGAAGCCTTTGACGATGCGGTCTTCCAGCGAATGGAAGGTGACCACCACCAGGCTGCCGCCGGGGCCCAGCACCCGCTCGGCGGCTTCGAGGCCGGCTTCCAGTTCGGCCAACTCCTCGTTGACGGCGATGCGCAGGGCCTGGAACACGCGGGTGGCGGGATGAATGGGCGCGCCCTTGCGACCGCCGACCGCCTTCTCGATGGCTTCGGCGAGGTCGAGGGTGCGGGTGAAGGGGGCTTCGGCCCGGCGGCGGACCAGGGCGGAGGCGATGCGGCGCGAGGCCCGCTCCTCGCCCAGCTTCCAGAACAGGCGCGAGAGGTCGTTCTCGGGGGTGTCGTTGACGAGGTCGGCGGCGGAGGGGCCGTCCTGGCCCATGCGCATGTCCAGCGGCCCGTCGCGCATGAAGGAGAAGCCGCGATCGGCCTCGTCAAGCTGCATGGAGGAGACGCCGAGGTCGAAGGCGATCCCGTCGCAGGGCAGGCGGCCCACCTCTTCCAGTCCTTCCTCCAGCTCGGAGAAGCGGCGCTCCAGCAGTCGGAACCGGCCGGGGTAGGCGGCGGCGAGGGGTTCGGCGAACTTTAGGGCGTTCGGATCGCGGTCGAAGCCGGTGACGTCCGCGCCGGCTTCCAGCAGGGCCCTGGTGTAGCCGCCGGCGCCGAAGGTGGCGTCGGCGAGATTGCGCCCCGGGGCGGGGGCCATGGCCTCGGTCACCTCGGCCAGCATGACGGAGAGGTGCGGGCCCCCGCTCATCCGCCGGCCCCGATGCGGGCGGCGCGCTGGGCGGTGCGCAGGGAGGCGAGCCCTTCGCGGGCGATCAGCCGCTGCTCGGCGCGGTGGGCGTGGAAGGCGTCGCGGGACCAGATCTGGAAACGGTCGCCCATGCCGACCACCGCCACCCAGTCGGTCAGGCCGAACTGGGCGCAGAGAATCTCGGGCAGGGTGATGCGGCCGGCGGTGTCGAAGCCGAGCCGGGCGAGGCCGCCGTAGACGGTGGTCTCCAGCGCCGTGCGGATCGGGTCGCCGAACTCCAGGGAGTCGATGGCCTGCTTATGGGCTTCGAACAGGGCCTGGCCGCCGCCCTCGATGCAGTCGGCCTCCACCGAGGGGTAGCAGAACACGCCGTCGAAGGGGCCCGAGGTCAGGGCGCGGTACTCGACCGGCACGACGATGCGCCGTTTCGAATCCAGCTGTTTCTCGAACGTCGAGAGGAACACCCGATAACCCCCACGTCCGTTCCGCCACGGTCGGGACTTCCTGGGTTAACATGGGATGAAATGGGATACAATGACACCGCGCGCGCCTGCGACGGTTTGGGCAGGTGTCGTTAAGACCTGAACCGTATCGGTTCGCGTCCATACACGGAACATACACAGAACATTGATTCGCCGAGCTTGGCCGGAGCGATGGCTGAGCAAATCAGCGGCGAAACACGCGTGAGGTCTTTTCTGACCTTTCCGAATCCCCTTAGCGTTAACCACAAGGCCGGGGTCCGCGAATCTTATGTCGCACCCCTTTGGGCCAAATTCCTCAAACGAATTAGAATTTTTCGGCCCGGAAAGGGTCGACCGAAGTCCGACTCGGCTTAAGGAAGTTAACTGCGGCTTAAGGATGAAGGTTTTCTTATCGGGCTTCGGCGCCCCGCTCCGGCGGGTGTTTGCCCGGCTCGGGAGGCCGTAGGTAGGAATGAAGCCCATGGCGATTCATCTTTCGGCGCCTCGCGCCACCGAACTGAAACCCCGTATCGTCGTCTTCGGCGTCGGTGGAGCCGGCGGCAACGCCGTCAACAACATGATCGACTCCGGGTTGGAGGGCGTCGAATTTGTCGTCGCCAACACCGACGCCCAGCAACTTCAGTTCGCCAAGACCGACCGGCGGATTCAGCTGGGGGTCTCGATCACCCAGGGCCTGGGCGCCGGCGCGCACCCGGACGTGGGGGCCTCCGCCGCCGAAGAGTCGATGCCCGAGATCGACGAGCATCTCGACGGCGCGCACATGGTGTTCATCACCGCCGGCATGGGCGGCGGCACCGGCACCGGCGCGGCGCCGACCATCGCCCGCCTGGCGCGGGAACGCGGCATCCTCACCGTTGGCGTGGTGACCAAGCCCTTCCAGTTCGAGGGCCGTCACCGCATGAAGCTGGCCGACGCCGGCGTGGTGGAGCTGTCGCGCTATGTCGACACCCTGATCGTCATCCCGAACCAGAACCTGTTCCGCATCGCCAATGAGCGCACCACCTTCGCCGAAGCCTTCGGCATGGCCGACCAGGTGCTGCATTCGGGCGTGCGCTCCATCACCGACCTGATGGTGCTGCCGGGCCTGATCAACCTCGACTTCGCC